>NZ_JAAKZY010000067.1 GCF_011045015.1 Streptomyces scabichelini
GCAACCTCCACTCCCGCCGAAGCTCAGCCCGAACCCGCGCATCCGTCTTCGCAACGATCCGCTGATTCTCCCGCAGCAACTTCCGATAACTGTCGAGCCGCCGCTCCGGAAGCACACCCGACTCAACGGCCTCCAACACCGCACACCCCGGCTCAGCCACATGCGCGCAGTCATGGAAGCGACACCCGGCCGCAAGTTCCTCGATCTCCGAGAACACCTGCCCGACCCCGCCCTCGGCGTCGAACAGCCCCACACCCCGCAGCCCGGGCGTATCGATGAGAACCCCACCGCCGGGCAGGACGAGCAGGTTGCGGGTCGTCGTCGTATGCCGCCCCTTCCCGTCCACGTCGCGCGTGGCATGCACAACCATCACGTCCTCCCCGAGCAGGGCGTTCGCGAGCGTCGACTTACCCGCCCCCGACTGCCCGAGCAGCACGGACGTACCCCCGGAGGCGACCGCGGCGACGACATCGAGCCCGTCCCCCGCCGTGGCACTGACCGGCAGCACCGGCACCCCCGGCGCCGTGGTCTCCACGTCCTGCACCAGATGGGCCAGCGTCGCACCGTCGGGCACGAGGTCGGCCTTGGTCAGCACGACCAGAGGCTGCGCCCCCGACTCCCAGGCGAGCGCCAGGAACCGCTCGATCCGCCCGAGATCGACCTCCAGCGCCAGCGACACGGCGATCACCGCGAAGTCGACGTTGGCGGCCAGGACCTGCCCCTCCGACCGCTTCGAGGAGGTCGAGCGCACGAAGGAGGTACGGCGCGGCAGATAAGCCTGTACGTAGCGGGGGTCGCCGCCCGCGTCGACGGCGGCCCAGTCGCCGGTGCAGATGACGCGGAGCGGATCATTCGGCGTGACGAACTCGGTGTCGACCCGTACATGGCCGTCGGCAGTGACCACATCGCACTGCCCGCGATCGACCCGGACGACCCGCCCGGGCACAAGGCCCCGCTCGAGATACGGGGCGAACTCCGCAGCCCACGCGTCGTCCCAGCCGTAGGGCGCGAGCGGGTGTGCGAGAGAGGAACCAGAAGAGAAAGACAAGGGGTGACCCTTCACAAGGGTGGCCCCGGCACCGCGCCCACTGGCGCGAGAGAAGAGTGAGGTCAGCCGGAGACCACAGAGGTGGACTTGATGAACTTCCGGATGCGGGCAGCGCCCATCGCGAAGACAGCCATCGGTCACACCTCCTTGTTCACACCGAGCCGACACGAACGGCCAACGGCCGCCGCGGTACACCGGCGAGCTTAGCCACGGGCTCGCGCGGGGCGCGACTGCTTTTCCTCGATGATGCGGGTGCTCATGCGGTCGGCGAGCGCCGCGATCGTCAGGGAGGGATTGGCGCCGACCGGCCCCGGCATCGCCGCACCGTCGGCGATGTACAGGCCGGGCAGTCCGTGTACCTGGCCGTACGCGTCGCACACCCCTTCGGCCGGGTGGTGGCTCATCGGGGCGCCGCCGAGCGGATGCACGGTGACGACCCGTCGGAAGAACCACATCGGATTGTCCAGGTAGTGGGCGTCCAGCTGCTCGGCCAGCTCACGCATCGTCTCCCGTACGCGGCCGAAGTACGCGGCACTCGTCTCCGTCGTCCAGGCCACATCGAGGAGTCCGTCGCGCAGCCGGCCGACGCCGTCGGGTACGTCGCGGCCCATGCCGAGCAGTGGCAGGGTGCCCGCGGACAGGGCGCCCTCGCCCAGCAGGCGGGAGAGTTCGGTGCCGAGCCGGTTGTCGGACCGGCCGAACAGCAGGTTCAGCAGCAGGCGGGCCAGGAACTCCGCGGTGCGGAAGACGGTTCCGGTCACGTCGGCCGATTGGACGAGCCAGTCGGCGAAGCCGGGGTATCCGCCGTCCTGGATGTAGTAACCGCGCCCTTGGGCGTCGCCGCCGTCCGTGAAGTCGCCCACCCGGATCGCGCTGGTGATGACGGGGCCACGGCTCGCGTCGAGCGCGGGACCCGGGCGGTTGCCCTTGGGCATCAGGAAGGTGAGCAGGTCGCCGTTGCCGGACATCCGGGTCCCGAGCGCCCGGCTCAGGCCCGGCAGCCGGTCGCGGTTGCTCAGCAGGAGGTATGTCGTGCCGTAGGTGCCGGCCGCCAGGATCAGCCGGTCGCAGGTGACGGTGCGCAGGGGCAGCTTGGCGGTGTCGGTGCGCTTCCCCTCGGCGGCCGGGTCGTGCTCGACGTAGCCCACCGTGTAGCCGCCCTGCTCCCGGACGGCGACGGTGCGTACCTCGCACCGGGTGCGGATGTCGGCGGGGTGCGGGTGCGCGGCCGCGGCGGCGGAGAGATAGGTGTGGTCGAGGGTGTTCTTGGCACCGTCGTTGCAGCCGATGTCGCACTCGCCGCACAGCCGGCAGGTCCGCCGCGGCACGCCGTGCAGGTTGGCGTAGCCCGGGTCGGCGAGCGGCAGCCCGATGGCGGGTTGGGCTCCGGGCCGGGGCGCGAAACTGACGGCCAGTGGCGGGAGTTGCCAGTCAAGGCCCAGCTTGTCGGCGGCCCTGCGCATCGCCTGGGTCTTGGCGGTGTCGGTGTAGGCGGGCGCGTGCAGCGGATACGGGGTGGCGCCCAGCATTTTCTCGACCCTGTCGTAGTACGGGTCGAGTTCGGCGCGGGTCACCGGCCAGCTCTCATGGCCGCCGCCCGGCAGCGGGTCCTCGTGGACGAACCACTTCTCGTCCTTGCGGAGCAGCACGTTGGCGTAGATGAGGGAGCCGCCGCCGAGGCCGCTGGAGACGACGGAGTCGAACCCGCGGAACGTCCACACGTCGAACAATCCGTGCAGCCCGGCGCTCGGGTCCCAGAAAGCCCTGCCCATTTCGCGCGGTGTGCGCGGGAAGCTGCCGGGCGGGTAGGGGCGGCCGCGTTCGAGCACGATCACCCTGTGTCCGGCCTCGGCGAGCCGGTAGGCGGACACCGCGCCGCCGAAGCCCGATCCGACGACGACGGCGTCGACATGCTCGGGAACACCGGAAACACCGGGAACACTGGTCGCGGTCATGACGTGGCCCTCCTGTACTGCTGCTACGGCTACGGCTGCTACTACTCGCTCTCCGCGAGCTGCTTGAGTCCCTGGTCCCGGGTGAGAACCGGCCGGTAGCCGAGCTCCCGCCGCGCCGCACTGTCGTCCACGGTCATCTCCTGCGCGGAGAGCGCGACAAAGGTCCGGGTCACCGGCGGCTCGCCCCGCAGCCGGAGCAGCCGCCACACGGTCTCCGTCGTGAGCGCGGTGGCGGACAGCACCCGGCGCGGCACGGAGCGGTCCGGCAGCACGGTGTTCCTGGTCGCGGCGAGCGAGGTGAGGAAGGTCCGGAACTCCACCGGTTCGCCGTCGGTGAGGAAGTACGCCCGTCCGCCCGCGCCGCGCCGCAGGGCGGCCAGGATGCCCGCGGACGCGTTGGCCGCGTGGCAGGTGGAGGTGAGGTAGTGGCCGCCGTCGACCCAGGCGAACCGTCCGCGCCGGGCCGCGTCGACGACCGCGGGCAGCACGGTGGTGTCGCCGGGGCCCCACACGAGGCGCGGGCGCACGGCGAGCGTGGTCAGCTCGGCGGACGACGCGGCCAGCACCAGGTCCTCGGCGAGACCCTTGGTTCTGGCGTACTCGCCGACCGGGCTCGCGGGCCGCGGCCGTGACTCGTCGGCCATCCGCAGGGGGTGGCCGTCGGCCAGGACCGCCTCGGAGCTGACGTGGACGAGCCGGGGGACCCCGGCCTCCTGGGCCGCGCGGACCACGGCCGCGCTGCCCGCCACGTTGACGCGGACGAAGTCGCTCCGCGGCCCCCACTGCCCGGTGAACGCGGCCGCGTGGACCACCGCGTCGCAGTCCGCCATTCCCGAGCGCAGCGCCACGGGGTCGAGGAGCCCGCCCCGGACCGCTTCCGCGCCTCGTCCGGTGACCGTGTCCGCCGCGGCGGTGCTGCGTGCCAGTGCCCGTACCGAGTGCCCCTCCGCGGTGAGCGCGCGGAGGAGGTGACCGCCGAGGAAACCGGAGCCCCCGGTCACGAAGACCCTCAACGGCCGGCTCCCGCCCTGGCGGTGCTCACGGGTGCCCAGGACGCCAGTGCCTTCGCCGCGATCTCCCGGCCACGATCGATGACCTCGCGGGCCGTACGGGGGTTGAAGTCGAGGAATCCCGACGCGGTGAACGGCATCCCGGTGGGCTCGATGAGCAGCATCTCCACCTGTTTCTTGGTACTGGCCTGGGGGGCCTCGGAGATCAGCTGGTTGACGGTCTGGGCGTGCCGGTAGTCGGCCATCAGCGCGGCGTGGGCGACGTTCTCGGCGAGCAGACCGATGGCTTCGGCCAGGGAGCGGGGTGGCGGGGCGGGACGTTCGGCGCCCCCGGCCGCGACGACGATCACCGCGTCCGGTTCGTAGGCGAGGGCCGGCTTCAGTGGTGTGTTGGCCACCAGACCGGCGTCCACGAAGGACTCCCCCGAGACCTTCCCGGAGGCGAAGAGCAGCGGCACGGCGGTGGTCGCGAGGAGGTGGTCGACGCCGATGTCCGACTGCCGGAACTCGTCGCTGCGGCGGTGTTCGGGCGGCAGCGCGTTGGTGAACCGCACCACTCCGGCACCCGCCTGGTCGACGGCCGAGACGATCACGGTACGGCCCTCGCCGACCTGTCGCTGCCCGGCGCCGAAGTAGCGGGTGAACGTACGGCGGGCCCGCCCGTTGTCCAGCATCCACATCCACCGGATCGCACGGAGGAGGTGTTCGGGGATGCCCCGCTGCGGCCGGCTCAGCAGACTGCGCACGTCCAGGAGATTCCAGAAGTCGAGCCGGGGCGAGAAGAGGTCGGTGCAGTCGAGCGACTCCCACATACCGGCCAGGTCCTCGGCGTCCAGGCCGGTGCCGAGACCGTACGCGGTGAGGGCCCCGCCGGAGACCCCGGACAGGACGTCGGGCACCAGCCGCGCGTCGGCCAGCGCGCGGGCCACGCCCACGCTGAAGTAGGCGGCGGGTGCGCCCCCGCCGGAGAAGACCACCGCGAGTTTCATGCCGCACCGCTTTCGGCGGCCACGGAAAGCGGCTTCCGGTCCCAGGGGAGGTACGGCAGGTAGGTCTGGGCCAGGCCGCCGGCGAACAATCGGGCGTACGCGCCCAGGGCCTGCCCCGAGTCGAGCAGCCCGTCGGCCCGGGGGGTGCGCAGTGAAGCGAGCAGGCGGGCCAGGTCGCCCGCGCCGAGCCGGAGCACTCCCGCGCCCACGGTCTCGCCGTCGCCGCCGTTGCCGCGGCGCAGCCGCACCGCCATCGTGGTCGTGTCCGGCCACAGCCACAGCGGTGCCACGGCGGCGGGCCGCGGCGGTGCCGACTTGCGCCCCGTGAGGTGGTAGGCCGTGCCGCGATGCTGGAAGGTCAGTTCGTACTCCATCAGGAGACTGCCCCCGGCGGCGTCGTCCCGCGGGTCGGGAAAGAGGCGGAACACCCCGTCGGTGAAGGGGATCCGGTTCTTGACGCCGGGGAGTTCCACTTCGCCGGTGAGGCGGCCCGGGTGGCGCGGCTCAGTGGTGAAGGCCCGGGTGTCGTCCACGGTCACCAGGGCGTGCAGGACGAACCGCCAGTCGGTCAGCCGCCCTTGGCGGGCACCGTCCTGCGGGGAGGTGACACCCATCGCGAAGGGACCGGACATCTTCTCGCGGAAGGTGAGTGCCGTCTGTGTCGTCATGGTGACCCGCCTCCTAGACTTCCTTCGTTTCCTGGGCGTACTCGGGGTCGTAGAGCGCGTTCGGGTCGACCTTGCGGCGGATGGCCGGGTCCTCGCTGGTCAGCGAGTGCATATAGCGGAACGCCTGGTGCCGGACGGCGAGTTCGTCGATGCCGGAGACCAGGGAGCGCAGGACCGGGCCCGTCATCTTCTGCGGGTCGACGCCCAGGTAGAGCATCAGCTCGCAGAAACCCTTGGGCGCCCGGCCGCTCGCCTCGTCACCGTTGTCGGGGCCGGAGAGGTACTCGGAGCGGACCGCCTTGACGTACACCGACACGAAGGTGACGGCTCCGCTGGCCCTCCGCTCCCGCAGGCAGAGCGCGGACAGTTCGCGCAGCAGCGTCTCGTAGTGCTCGACCGGCGCGAGGACGATGAACATCCGCGTCGGGTCGCCGACGGTGGAGTCGAGGATCTGGTCGGTGAAGCGCTCGATGTTCTTCGCCGTGCCGAACCGCGGCGGGACCAGGATGGCCCCCATGCCCACGTACTTGACGATCTCGTCCAGGGCGCTGGGCAGCCGGCCGGCCCAGTAGCCGAGGAACTGCTGGTAGCCGTAGGCGATCCGGTCGTAGAGCGACTTGAGGGGGTTCTGCTCGGTCTCGTGGTACGAGGAGAACTGCCCGATCCGCATGCTGCCGACGGGCAGCGGCAGGTCGGCCCACGCTCCGCGCTCCATCAGCGCGTCGCCCGGGTCGCGGATCAGCCGGGCGGAGCGCTCGACGAATTCGTCGAAGTCGGTCGTGATGAAGCGGTTGTTGGCCAGTACGGTACGGAACTTGTCGACGCGGATGATCCGTACGGTGAGGCTGGTGATCACCCCGTGCCGTCCGGTGCCCGCGAGCACCCGCAGGAACCTGTCCCGCTGCTGTTCACGGCTGCACTGGTGGATGTCGCCTTCCCAGTCGACGTACTCCAGCTCCGTAACGGTGTCGAGGAACAGCCCGAAGCGGTGCGACGCCGGGCTGATGCCGCCCACCGAGGCGAACCCGGCGGCGGTGATGTGGTTGTGGTCGCCGATGATCGACAAGCCGAGGCCGCGCTTGGCCAGTTCCTCGTCGACCTGCGCGAGCAGCGCCCCCGGTTGCAGGGTGCAGGTCAGGTTCTCGTCGTCGACCTCGACGATCCGGTTCATCCGGGTGGTCAGCAGCAGGGTGCCGCCGTCCGCGGTGACCAGGTTGTTGCTGGAGTGGCCGCTGCCCCGGATCACGATCTTCTCGTCGAGCCCGCGTGCCTCGCGCACCGCGCGCACCACGTCGGCCGTGCCGCGCGGCAGCAGGACCTTGCCGGGCCACTTGGCGTCGACGCCGGGGTCTCCGACGCGTTCCCAGTCGTAGGCGAGGCTCGCCAGGGAGTCGTGGGTGAACGTTTCATGGCTGCTGGGCTCGTACGCCATCGGCACGTCAGGCTCCGTGTTGTTTGAGGAAGTCGAGCATCCGGGGAAAGATGTCGCGGTCGACGCGCTCGCCCATGAAGACGTCCTGGTGGCCGTAGCCCGGGAACACGGCCAGCTCGTGGCGGCCGGGAGCGACCGCTTCGAGCCGCTGGTGGCAGACCACGTTGGAGTCGGTGAAGACCCGGTTGCGGTCCCCGGTGGTCAGCAGCATGGGGGTGTCGATCTCGGCGGCTCCGGCCAGGTAGTCGTCGGGCAGCCGGTCGTACACCGGATCGTCCTTCTCGTACTTGACGGCCCGCCCGGCACGCACCATGGCGGCCACGTGGCGGTAGTAGTGGACCCCGGTGGCGCCGTAGAGGTCGCCGCTGCGCCGGTGGGTGATCTCGTGGAGCTTGTTGTGGCTGTAGAGGGCGGGCCAGCCGGTGCCCCACATCATGCTGAGCATGTGGCAGGAACTCTCGTCGCACTCCTGGTGGAAGAGGTCCACCAGCTGCGAGAAGGCCCAGGCGGGGGTGAACCGCGGCTCGTCGGCCCAGCGGGGGTCGAGATACGGGAAGCCGAGCACGTACTCGGTCAGGTTCGGCGCGACCGCGAGCTTGAAACGGGACCAGTTGGGGACCCGCGGGGTCAGCGCGGCGCTGTTCGCGATGACGCTGGCGATGTTGTCGACCGCGCCGCCGAAGAGACTCATGGTGAACGAGACGGAGCCCAGACAGTGCGCGATCACGTGGATCCGCCGGTCGGGGCCGATCTCCGCACGCATTTCGCGCAGCGCGGCGGGATAGTCGAACAGCGCGATGTCGTCCATGGTGTAGCGGTGCCGCGCCCGGTTGTAGGGGTGGCGGTTGCTCATGCGGTAGTCGAGGGTCCATACGTCCGAGTAGCCGTTGTCGAGCAGGCAGGTCACCAGATTGCGGTGCTCGGGCATGATGAACATGTCGCTGGACGTGGTCAGGCCGTGGATGATCAGCACGACGTCGTCCGAGGCGCCCCGCTCGAAGCGCAGCATGCTCAGACCGATTCCGTCATCGGTGATGAACGGATGTGTGGTGATCCCCGCGTCCGGCACACCCTTGAGCGTGAACAGCGGAATGGCACGTGTCACGTCGGTCTCCCCTCGGGAATCGCCCGCTGACGGGCCCCGGGATCGTTTTCGGTACGTGCGCTGAGGAGTTCAGGACGCTACGGACCAACTCCGCGCGGCGTCAACAGACTTCGGTCCGAGCGGTCAATCGCACGGGGCACGGCCGGACCAAACACACTCGCAGGCTACGTCAGCGGCTCCCCCGCGGCATCATATGAAGAGCGTGACGGATGTGTGCGTTCCGCGTCTGATACGCGTCTTTCCGGCCGTTCCACAGCCGTGGCGGCGCCGGCGCCCCTTATCCGGAGGGGCGCAGCACGACCGTGAAGCTACGTCCGTACGAGTGGTGGGTGTCGAAGTCCAGCCGGGTTCCGCCGTGGACCGCGCTCACGCGTACTCCGTCGTCCGACGTGACCTCCCGCCGCGGCCGACCGCGGAGCAGGACACTGACCGTGTCCCGGCGCATGGTCGGGTCGGACACGGCGACGGTGGTCGGGCCGCGGTGTTCGCGCCGCACGATCACCGAGGCGGGTCCGTCGATGCGCATACGCATCCCGTTGGCCTCGTGCCGGCCGGGTGTGAAGCTGTTGGCGGCCGTCAGGCCGAGGCCGGTGTGGGTGATGGCCTGCAGGCGTGAGGTGTTCGCCAGGACCTTCAGCGGTCCGCGCAGGTCGTTCAGGTACGAACGCAGGCGGCGTTCGCTCGCGTTCGGCACCAACGCGTAGGCCAGACGGGTGGGTGGGGCTCCGGGAGCCTGGTCGACCGTCACACCGAGGACCGTGCGGGTCACGGCGATGTCCGGGTTCGCGGTGCGGACGACCCGGCGGCTGCGGGTGACCTTGTCCAGGGCGACCCTCACCGGCGGGGTGTCGAGTAAGACATAGCCGACGGCGGTCCGCTGCGTGGCGTTGGCGTAGCGCAGCCAGTGCAGATCACCGATGCCCGTGCCGGTCCAGGGACGGCCGTCGCGGAGCATCCCGACGACGGAGACCTGATCGTCCGGTGCGGCGGTACGGGCGTCGACCGTCGTGGTCACGGCCCGCCCGGCGCTGTCGCCGACCCCGGCCGCGAGGACCACGATCTCCTCGTCGAGGAGGAACCACGACTTGGTCGCCCTCGCGTTGCGGTGGACCACGAAGTCGTCCGGCAGCAGGCCCGCACCCTTGTCGCGGTAGGCGACGTCGTCGGCCTGCACCATCCCGGCCGCGCCGTACGCCCCGAGGACGGCGCCGCCGGAGTGCCCGTTGGTGCCGCGCGGGAAGTAGACGTAAGTGTTCTGCGACTCGGACGACGAGGTGAAGTTGAGTGGGTGGCCGGGGTTGTCGTAGTACGGCTTCCCGTACAGCTCAGGGATCGTGTGCCGTCGCTCGACCGGCGCGGTGACGCCGGCAAGGCCGTACGGCGAGACCGTGGTGAAGTAGTCGACCCCGTACGCCTGGGTCTGGTCCTGTCCGGAGAGGTAGAGGTAGTACGCGCCGTCGCCCTGGAACCAGGGCATGAGATTCTCGCCGCTCATGTACTCGTACTTGCTGATCCGGTCGGAGCTGCGGGCGAGCGCGAAGGCGTACCCCGGTCTGCGGTGCACGGTCCGGTCCATGGCGTTGAAGGCGACGCTGCGCGAGGCGGGGTTGAGGTCCGCGGGCGGGACGGTGGCGTCGCCGATGATGTCGGCGTAGCGCACGATGCTGACCGGGGAGACGAAGCCGGCCGGATCGAGGGCGGTGGGCGAGGTCGACCGGATGTGCTTGACGTAGCTCTTCAGGGCGGTGGCGTCGGCGTGGCTCGCGAGTGAGGCGAGGTCGACGACTGCCTCGACGATCACCGCGACATCGGCGTAGCCGGTGTGCGTCCGCGAGACCGCCCTCCCCTTGACGATCTCCATCATCCAGCCCTCGAAGACCAGCGGCGCGAAGCCGTTCCTGACCCAGCCGTGGACGGTCGGCACCAGTGCCTCGCCGTGCGCGAAGCCCGTGCCGTCGAGGATCTTGAGGGTCTGGACGACACGGGTCAGCAGGGCCTTGCCGTAGGAGCCGGTGTAGGCGACGGAGGCGTGCTGGATGAAGGACCCGTCGGCGTAATGGCCGTCCGTGACACCGTGGTTGAGGTGGTACGGGTCGATGGTGACGAAGACCGTCAGCTGGTCGGTGAGGGCTTTGCGGATGCGGGCGTCGTCGCCGACAAGCGCGCCCTGCAGGATCCGGTTGGTCGTGATGTCGGCGAGGTTGGCGCCGGTGTGGAAGCGCGAGTCGAGATTCACGTCCCCGTCGGTGCCGTTGCGGAGGTAGGCGTCCATCGAGGTGACGTAGGTGCGGATGAGGTCCGGACGGTACGTCTGCACCTGGTCGGAGAGTAACGCCAGGGTCTTGCTGATGTGCTGGGAGAAACCGATCTCCCAGTGGAACCAGTTGCCGTAGTAGCCCTTGGACTGGTCGCCGTAGTAGCGCTCGTGCAGCCGGCCGAGACCGTCGATCACCCGGCGCTGCACGGCGGTGTTCCCGTAAAGGCCGGAGGCTGGGCCGCCCGGTGTGCGGGTGGCGAGGGCGATCTCGTACAGCCGCTGGAAGGCGGTGTTGAGGTTGGCCTCGTCGGTGCCGAGCACCAGACCGGCGAACAGTTCGTCCGCGCCCGCGGCATCCATGGACTTGAGATTCGTCCGCGCGGCCGTGTCGATGGCGGCGAGCTTGGCGGCTGTCTCCGGCCGGGCATTGGACTCGGCGGTCCCGGCGAACACCGCCACGGTGTTGGCCAGGAGACGTGCGCTGCCCTCGGCGACCTCGGCAGCGCTCGCCGACCGCGAGGGAATCACAGTCAGAAGACTGGCGGCTGACAGGGCGGACAACAGGCGTCTGCGGGTGATCTCCATCTCCATGGGGTCCTCCGCCGGTGAATTGGCGTTCTGGGGGGCGGAGTCAAGCAGACGCCCCGCTCAGCGACAAGGGCGCTCGGCCTCCGGACCCGGGGTGCGCCGGTACAGTCCGTACGCCGACGACAGCGGCCATACCGCGGCACTACGGGATGGCGACCGGCTGCCCGCCTCGGCGGACCGCTGGTTGCGCTCGCTGGCCTCACGCTCGATGGAGGCGGACAATCCGTCGCCGCCGGAGCGCCTCGAGAGGATCGCGGGCGAGGCGATACGGATGTCCGCGGACTGGAGCGCGCTGATCGGCCGTCACGGGGCGGCCTTCCTCGGGCTCCGCCCCGACCAGGGGGAAGGCGACTTCTACGAGTTCGCGATGCTCCAGGTCCGTAGCGTCCATCTGGACGCACTGCTGCTGGGCATGGTCCAGCGTGACCATCTCGACGCCCTTGCCGATGAGTTGTCCATGGTCTTCGACGGGGGACCCGGGCTCGCGTGGCGCGTGGCCTCGGTGGAGCAGAACATTGCGGGATTCCGCAGCACGTACTGGCGGCAGCACCAGACGGTGCACGGTCCCGCCGGCGTCTGCTCCGCTCCTTCCAGGCGCAGCACCGGCTCCCTGAGCTGTGACCGTGCTGGGCCTGCCACTGGGCACCGCCTTGTCCGTACTCCAAGTGCTGGGCGACGAGAACCCGTGGCATCTGCTGATCGCCCTCGCGGGTGCGTTCGCCGCCACAGCGGGGCGCTGACCACACGGTACGGGCGGCTGGTACTGGTCTCACTGCGCGGTGGCACGGGCCGGTGATCTCCGGGTACGGCTTCGCCGCCCGAGCAGCTGGCGGTCGATACCGCTGGTGGTCAGTCGGCCCGGCAGCGCACAAGGGGCGCCGCCGGGCCGTGTGCCGCTAAGCGGGTCCGGCGAAGTCCGGCACGCGCCCGCGGCGGAGCCGCACGTCGAAACAGCATCACCGTTCTTACAGCGGAGCGCTTAGGCTTCGGGCACCCACACTTGGCGAGGACTGGTGGAGCACTCGTCGACGGTGACCTGACCCGTCTCCGCCTCAGGAGCGACCAGGCACAGATGGGTGGCCTCGTTGCGGAACCGGATGTCGCCGTCCGGATCGGTTTCGGCGGTCCAGCGTTGGCCAGTGTTGTCGTTCTTGGAATTCGCGTAGTCGCAAGTGAAGATCACAGAGGAGGCCCCGGGCCCCGCGGTGTCGCTGTTGCGGACATCGACGCATTTGCTGCTGTCGCGGCCGCGCAGGCGGACCAGGTTGTCGCCGTAGTCCCGGTACTGGATGTCCCAGAACTGGTTGTCGACGTTCTTGCGCGGGTGGACGATGACGTTGGTGAGGTCAGCGTTGCCGCCGCCCTGGGCGTCGAGGTAGGAACCGTTGTGGGCGCGCAGCCGCAACCACTTTCCGCCGTCGTGCCAGGTGTCGGACGGTACCGCGCGGGAACTCTCCCACCACAGCTGCGCATCGCTGTCCGTGCAGGGCAGTGCCTGCATCGTCTCCTGCCTGCCCATGGCGGTCAGGCACAGCGACGACCACAGGGCGTTGCGCCAGCGTACGGGACCGCTGTCCATGCCTCCGCTCTCTTCGTCGCGCAGGGCGGCGGGGCTCTCGGGGTGCCACTGCGCTGACCTGTTGTCACAGTCCAACAGAGCGATCTTGAACCCGTCGAACGGGTTGGCGCCCGGGCACAGGCCCTCGGCGGCCGCGGCCCGTGTGCCTGCCGAGTCGGACTGAGTTCCTGATCCGCCGTGCTGGAACGCGTACCAATGGCCTCGGTACGTGGTGGTGGTGAAGCGCTGCTGGGCGTTGAAGCGTTGCGGGTGGGTGATGACCCGGCCGGAGCTGTCGTCGGGGACGTCCATGGCGGAGCCGGTGGAAACGTTGACGTACGCCGTGGGGTAGGCGTTGGCGACGCGGTTGGGCGGTGCCGGTATCGGCCGGCCTGGTGCGTTGAACTCGACCGGGAAGTGGTCCGCGCCGATCCCGCCCGGCACTCGGGCCGCCATGTTCGGGGTGCCGCGCGTGAGGGCGTAGTCGAGCTCGGAGTCGTTCTGGTGGGTGGCTCGGTCGGGCCGGGCGAGGAGCTCGTTCGGATCGGCGCCGACCGTGTTGCGGGCGGTGGCGGTGTCTTGGTAACGGATGTTGCGGTTGAAGTCCCCGAGGATGACGTAGTTCTCGCCGGGGCGCACGTCTTGCCGGATCGCGCCCAGCAGTTGCCGGTAGTCGGAGGGGCCGCGGGCGTGAATGTTGTAGTACACGGTGTCGCCGAGCCGGACACCCAGGGCACGGCGGGACCGGTAGTCGTCGTTGGCCGAGTTCGGGTTGAAGACGGGATTGTTGACCACCCTGACCTCGTCGGCGTGCTCCTGGGTCACGATGGCGAGATTGTTCCGTTGGCCGCCCCACCGCAGGGTGCCCTGGTTGGTCCGCTCAACGTGGGTCTCCAGGAAGTACACCGTGTAGAACTGCCCGTGGTACTCCCAGGGCGAGCGGTTGACGGTCATGGGCATGTTCGGGTGCGGCCGGGGTCCGGGGATCGGAATGGTGATGCTGTCGTCGAATCCGGAGGGCACCGGCGGTGGCCCCGAGCCCGCTTCCTGGAGCGCCACGACCGGGATCCGCTCGGCCATCGGACCCACCTCGCTGCTCCAGCGGGCCCCGCCGAGACTGCCCTGCATGTTGTACGTGCCGAACGCACGGCCTGGGTCGTTCGGCGCTGCCGCCGCCTCTGGCGCGATGGCGACCACCGCCCCGACCACGGTCAGCAATAAGGCGGCCAGGGACGCCCATAGGCGTCGGCTCCACCCGGAATATCTGAGTAACGCCGAACTCATACTGTGGTCCTTCCTGTTAGCAGGGCTTCGGGGAGTGACGTGCAGTCAGGTCGGTTGTGCGTGTTGTCGGTGCGGGATCGGATCACCAGGGCTTCTCCTGTGTCCGACACGGCACTGGCGCCGCATGCATTTACGCGTCGAGTCCGTGGGCGGACATCTCGACTGCCGCGTGGGTGCGGGGGAACATCGCGCTCTCGGACGCGGAGCGATGCGCCGAGTCCGATGTGCTGTCCACCGGGGCCGAGGTCACCAGGAAGCTCCTCGACTTCGCCGTCTTTCTTCATGACGTCGTGTCAAAGACCGCATGGCATTGTCTGTTCGCTGGGCAAGGGGGTTGGTCGCAGGGTCGACTCAACCAGCGATCGGCCAGCGGGCACATACTCCGATGGCGCCGCTCCATACGCGTACGTACACAATCGGTGTGCTCTGCCGAGGCAGCATGGGCCGCCGCTGCCGCGACAAGCGCCAGGGCCCCACACCCGGCTGCTCGCATTTCGCCACGAAGCCGATGAGCGGCGGCGCTGTTCCCGGCCGGCTGCGCACGATGACCCTGGACACGGCCCTGGGCGACACCGGTCGCACCGACTCCGCGTCAACTGGCCCGCATCAGTCCAGGAGCGAGCCTCGTTCAGCTCACATTCGTACAGCTGTGTCCGTTCAGTGTGTAGTCGTACGGTGCCGAGTTCTGGCCGGACCAGGACGCGAGGAAGCCCACGCCGAACTTGCCGCCCGCGGGTACGGACTGGTTGTAGTCGGCGGCGGTGGCGGTCACCCGGGAGCCGTCCTGGTCGACGCTGCCGTCCCACATCTGGGTGACCCGCTGGCCGTCGCGGAACTTCCAGCCGACGCGCCAGGTGTCGAGGGCCTGGGTGGAGGTGATGGTGACGGAGGCCTGGAAGCCGTCCGGCCACTGGTTGACCACGTCGTAACTGGCCTGGCAGTAGGCGGATTTCGTGGGTTCGGGTTCGGGGTCGGGTGCGCGGGAGGACGTCGACTCGCTCTGGGGCTCCTTGCCCGGCGTCTTTTCATCCGCGTCGGAGCCCGACCCCGAATCCGGCTCGGACGGGTCGGAGTCCGGGTCCGAGGTCTCCGGAGCAGGGGATGCGGTGGCCGACGGCAGGGGGTCGGTCGGGGGCACCTGGTCCCCCACCGGCTGCCGCTCCGTCGGCTCGTCCCGGGCGACGGTGCCGCCGTCGGAGTCGAAGGCTCCCAGCGAAACCCCGAGCGCGAGCAACGACACGATGACGGCAGCGACGAGCAGCCCGGCGCGCCCGATCCGGGCCTTGACCTCCTCGGGTTCCGGCACCCACTCTTCCGTGTCGGCGCTCGACCGGCTGAGCCCCGACTCCACGGCCCTGCGCCGCCGTTCCAGATACGCGAGTCCGCCCCAGCCGAGCACACCGCCGGCGAGGGCGGCGGGCAGTCCGGTCCCGCCGCCGAGTCGCAGACAGGCGGCGGCCTCCGCGCACTCGACGCATCGTGCGAGGTGCCGAGAAAGGTCGTCGGGGGTGTCGGCGCCGGGTGAGCGGGTGACCGCGTCCAGGAGCCGGGCGTAGCGGCGGCACTCCGCGTCGAGGGGGGTGTCGAGGTGGTTGCGGTGGCAGCGGTCGCGGAACACGCCGCGCACCTGGGCGAGTTCCTCGGCGGCGCCCTCCGGATCGAGGCCGAGTCTTCGGGCCACGGCGGGCAGCGGTATCGCCTCGACCTCGGCCAGCCACAGCAGCGCCGCATCCGGTTCCTGCATGTCCCGCAGCCCGCGCAGCGCGAGCGGCCGGTGCAGCGGCGGTCCCGTATAGCGGTCGGCCTTCTCGGAGTTGAGCCACAGCCGCAGATCGGAGTCGAGACGGTGACCCAGGCCCTTCGATTCCCAGGTGGCGGCCGTCTGGCGTACGGCGGTCAGCAGCAGCGGGATACGGGGCAGCCGGGGCGGCCGCGCACGGCGCCCGAAATTCTTGGCGCCACCGTCCTCGGCGGCGCGCACCTCACGGATGCCGTGGGAGAACGCCTCGGAGGCGAGCTGTCGCGCGGTGGCGGAACCTGCGGTGCACAGATCGGCGTACGACAGCACCGCGTCCCAGCACTCCGAGAACAGCGTGGCCTCGGCGGCGTCCTGAGGGGTCGGCAGGTCGGGCATGGGCGGGGACTTCACCTGCATCCGGAAACGGGGGAGTCAACTCACCTGAGCAGTACGGGAGTTGGAGGGGGGACAACTCAAGCGGGAACCGAGTTTTTCACGGTTCCCGCACAACTGACAAGCCATGTAAGCACATACGGCTCTCGCCAGTCCCCCGCTCCCATCAGGCCCCTCAGGCCCACCAGCCCCGGATCGGGGCCTCGTCAGCCCAGGATCACAGCCTCGTTCGCCGGCAGGCTGTCCATGAACGAGCTCACCGAGAAGACCGCGTTCCCCGGCCCGGGCGGACCGTATCCGGGCGGCGAGGAGAGACCGAAGTCCTCCATGGTCGACCGGTATGCCTCGAGCAGCCGGATGTGGTACTCCAGCGGAGCGCCCTGCGGATTGGCCTTGCCGAGCGGCGTCGTCACCTCGGGGCACCAGGTGGTGAACCGGGGCGTGATGCCGTGCGACATGAAGAAGCGCAGCCCCTCCGTGGTGGAGGCGATGGCCTCGTCGACCGTCGTGAAGCCGAAGGGTTCCGCCATCTCGACGCCCGCGACGAAGTTCGGGATGACGTTGCGCGCGCCGAAGATCTCCGCCGAGTCCAGGATGCGCTTGTGCCACTCGTCGCGGCCGACGTAGCGCTCCTTGCCGGGGCAGTACAGCTCGAACAGCCGGCGGTCCCACACCTCGTAGTTGGGGTGGTAGATCTGCACGCCGTAGTCCTTGAAGCGCTGTACGTCATCTCGCGGGAGCGCCTGCGCGACGACCTTGCCGATCCACCGCCCGGGGAAGCGCTCCTCGATGGCCTTGGCGTAGTGCCCGTAGAAGTCGGCCTCGTCGCGGCCCGCGACCTTCGAGGTGATCGCGCCGCCGGTGAGGGTGTAGGCCGTGGACGCCTTGGCGGTGTCGTACCGGTCGATGATCTCCAGTGCTTCGAGGACCTCCTCGACGTCCTTCACACCGGTGTACGGGCGTCCCGCCGCCTTGTGCTGGCGCCAGTTGTGGTTGATGTCGCAGTACTGGCACTCCTCCTTGGCGCCGAAGTACTGGCAGACCCGGAAGACGGTGAGGTAGATGAGATAGCCCCACTGGATAGTCGGAGCCACCTCCATGACGGACTTCCCGCTCGCGAGGGTGTGCCGGTAGTACTCCGGCATCGGCGGCACCCCGACGTCCGAGATCCGCTTCCCGTCGAGATAGAGCCCGAGTATGCCGTCCTCGCCGGCGGCCACCCGGTACGGGGAGGACGGATTGACGCGTACGGACACGACAGTCCGGCGCAGGTCGTACGGGCCCCCGGTGAGAATGATCTCCTCGGGCGGGCGCCGGAGCGCGGCCTCGCCCAGCTCGGGCAGGGTCCCGTGGTCGAAGGAGAAGATGAAGTACGACTTCGGCTTGACGTCGCCGTCCTCATTGTCGGAGAGCGCCGAGTCGTCGAAGGCCACGCCTCCGCGGAGCAGGTCCTCCTTGAAGACGGCCTCCCGTGGCACGTGCGGGAACCTCTCCATCAGATCCTCGACCAGTGCGGTACGGCTGCCCATCCCGTTCTCCTCGCTCCCGGCGCTCCCGGCTCGTTTGCTCGACTCCTCACGGTATGCCCCTGCCTGCCGAGCAGCAGGACCGGGTCCCCGGTGGCGAGCCGAGGCCCTCTAGAGTCACACCCGTGACCACCTCGCCTGCCTCGTGCAGAACTGGGCCGCGCCCCTTTAGGGGCGCGGGGCTGTATCAATGTGCGGCTCCGCCGCGTGGGTGCGACCAGCCACAACGCACCCGCAGCTATCACTCCTCATCCGGCAGTTGGTACCAGAACTCCACCTCCGCCAGATTGCACCGCCCGTTGTGCCCGTCGAAGACCCGAATCCACCGATACGAGGCTCGCGAGGCGAGCCGGAACTCGTACCACTGAGCCGTATCGACCCCACTGACCGTGTGGAAGTCCGTCCACGTGGCACCCCCGTCATCAGAGCCCCGAAAGACGGTCCCATTGGCGCGGCTCAGCTGACCAACACGGGGGTACAGGCGGATACGGTCCACGGTGACCTGGCCGGAGGCCCCCGCATCGACGTCGATCCAGCTCTCAGCCGCCAGCGTGTCCGTGTACGTGGCCGTGTCACCGTCAAAGGCCCTCCACCCGTTCGACGCAGTCGTCCCCGTACCGGGCCACGCAACAGTGGACGCCGCGACCATCGACGGCGTGACCTCGAACTTCCGCAACAACGTGTCGACGGAAACGAGGAGGCCGTAGGCCGCATACACCGCGTCGATACGGGCGTCCTCGTCCTCCCCCGTCGCCCCCTCGATCCGGTCGAGTTCGTCGACAAAGGCCGCGTACGACTTCTTCGTCCAGTCCGCGGCAGCGGTCCCGCGGGCCCGGGCGAGGACGGAGGCGAGCGATTCGGCCACGGCGACGGCCGGGTCCTCGCTCACCCGGGTCCCGCCACCCACCAGAGAAGCCGTCACCTTGTAGAAGCGCCGACCGTGCCGCAGCCCCTTGTCCTCATAGGCATACGTGCGGGTATCCTCCTTCACCGTCTCCCACTGCTCGCCGTCGGTCGAGCGGGCGAGCGTGAACGCCAGCGCGTCCTCGGGCTTGTTCCAGCGCACAGTGACGGTGTCGGCGTCCCGCTCGACCGAGACGAGGAGCGCGCCCGGCACGAGCGCGTCGGCCGCGGCCTTCGCGAACGTGGCGTCGCCCGTGGCCGCGACGCCCGCATGGACGGCGTACGGGAAGGGCGTGAACAGGGAACCGACCGTGGTCCACACCGTGCCATCGGCCGAGACCTGTGCGAGCACACGATGCGTCGCGAAGTCCCGGACCAGGCGGAGCCAGGGCGTGGCGGCGAGGGTCTGGCCGTCGGGTCTCCGGGTGATCGGTGAGCGCGGATCGTCCTGCCAGTCGTGACGGCTGTCGCGGGTTCGGTTGTGGAGGACGAGGTTGCCGTCCGCGTCGGCGCCGAAGGAGACGTGGCGGGTGTTCGGGTCCAGTTTGTCGCGGAGCATCAGGCCGGTGAGCGGTCCGCGGGCCGTGTCGACGCGCACGGTGAGCGCGAAGCTGCCGGACAACGGGCGGCTGACGAAGTGGAGTTCGTCCTCGATGTCACGGGCGAGCACCTTGTAGTCGTCGCCCTCGCCGAGCCCGTCCCCCTTCGCGCCCAGCACACGGATGACCGGCCCGCGCACGGCCGCGCTGCCCGAGCGGGCGGTACCCAGGGCGTCGTCGCGCCAGCCCGACCTGGCAAGACCCGGCGAGACGGAGGCGGGGAGCTGGGTGCGGATCGTGTGCGAAGTCGTCCCGGGGCCAAGGGAGTTGATCGCGGTGACCGTGTAGTAGTACGTCTCGCCGGTGCGAGCCGTCGTATCCGTGAAGTGCCGGCCTGTCGCTGTCGGGGCGATCAGCGCGTACGGCCCTGGGCGACGCGTGGCGCGCCTGACCTCGTAATGGGTAGCACCGGCCGTGGTCTGCCAGGTGACGGTGACCGCGTCGTCGCCGGGCAGCGTGTGGACGAAGTCGACGTGGGCGGGCGAGAGTTGGGGAATGCTGGCCGACGACAGCTTCAGCACGAGGCCCGTCTTCGCCGGCACAGTCACTCTGCCGTCCCGTATCGCCAGCTCCTTGCCGCTGACCAAATCTAGGACAGTGGAGCCCGAGTGGCCCGCGGGGATCTTCACGTCGTACGCGCGCTCGTTGCCGTACACCTTCCGCGTCGTGTTGAAGACGAAGAAGTAGCGGCCGTAGCGGGCGGTCAGCAGATCCGGGTAGCCGGAGTAGGCGTGGTCGGCCTCGAAGTTCTCGCGGCGGACCGTGCCGACGCCGGGCTGGTAGGTGATGGGGGCGATCTCGCCGGCCAGCGCCTGCGGTGCCCCGCCGTCCCCCGTCTGCTGGTCCTCCATGAAGTCGACGTCGATGTTGTCCATCCGGGCCCAGTAGTCCTCGTACTGGAAGATCCCGTCGGAGTTGAGCTGCACGAGATGGTCGCGGTTGCCGTACCGGACGTGGAGGCGGCCGTTGCGGGCGAACCCCCGCTGCCGCTCGTTGAGTTGGCCCCACAGGTGCAGGTCGCCGTCGCGCACGGACACGAACATGCAGTCCACGTCGACCCAGGCGAAGCGCTCGTAGTCGCTCTTCTTGACCGCGAGTGCGTCGAGTTCGGCGGCCTTGTAGCAGGCGAAGTCGGTGTGGGGGTGGACGATGCCGGTCGGCTCGTGCGCCTTGAGGAAGGCGTAGGTCTCACCGAGCCTGAGGTCGTACTTGTTCTTGGCCTTCACCGAGGCGAAGGTGTTGAAGTACTGGTGGTCGGCGAGCTGTTGCTGTGCGAAGCCGACGGCCTCGCGGGCGTGGGCGCGGACCGTCTTCCAGCCGTCGCCCGCGTACCGGTCGGGGTGCTCGGCGATGTGGTGGGCCAGGGAAACGTAGTTGAGGATCTTGCCCTCGGAGATACGGAGCACATAGCCGGGGAATCCCGGGTAGTTGGTGTTGCGCTCGTCGATCACCATTTCCATGCGCATGACACGCTTGAGGTTGTCGTCGAGGTCCGTCATCCGGGCGTGGGAGCGGGCGTGCAGATTGCGCAGCGCCAGCTCCAGGATGCGGTCGTTCAGTTCCTCGTCGCCCTCGTGGCCCCAGGTGCGGTGGAACCACTCGGGGAGGTAGTTCGTGGACTCCCCGTAGTTGGCGACGTAGCCGTTCTCGCGGGTGTGACCGGCCTCGGTGATGCCGGTGAAGTGCTTGCCGAGCGGCAGACGGCGTACGACATCGCTGTTCTTGTCGAGCTTGGACTTGGCGAGGCCCTTGATGACGTACTTGATGTAGTCGTCGGTCCAGCGGGCCGTGGTGTCGTGGTAGAAGAGCGAATGGAAGAGGTCCAGGTCCTGGCCGTCCGGGCCGACGAGCACCTCCTCCCCGAGGAAGGGCAGCCAGCCGAGCGCCTCGCCCGCGATGCGATGGCTGCGCGCCTTGCCCTCGTAGAACGCCGAGCCGATGACACGCAGCCCTTCGTGGGCCTCCCAGGCGCCTTCGTACGTGTACATCACCTGGTTGTAGATGTACGAGAGCCGGGAGCGCGCGTAGTCGAAGTTCGCTTTCAACACCCGGCCCCAGGCGGCGCGGCGGGTGAGCGGCGAGCCGTCGAAGTCGACGTCCTTGAGGGAGGTCTCGCCCTCGCTCGTCCCGGTGGTGAACGGCTCGTCGAGGAAGGCCTCGAAGGCGTCACGTCCGTAGACATCGTTGTCGGCGATCAGGTTCTCGACGACGTACAGGGCCTCGCCGAGCGCCCCGTAGTAGCCGCCCCAGTCGCCCTGGTGGCCGCCGCGGGCGAGCAGTCTGGTGTTGCCGTAGTAGTCCTTGGTGTGGTTGTCGACGCACTTGAAGACGCGCAGGAGTGCCGCCTTCCGGTCGGCCGCGGACTGTGCGGGGCACCAGCTCGACTGGGTCAACGCGGTGGCGTAGAAGCGGAGTTCGTCCTGGTAGCGGACGATGGAGAGGCGGGCGGTGGCCGAGGCGTCGATCCGCGCCGAGTAGTCGCTGAAGAGCTTCGCCTGGCTCGCCACGTAGTCGTCGACCAGGGCCTGCTTCTGCTCCTCGGACAGGTCCGCGACGGTGTCCGTGGGCGGGGTGTAATCGGCCTGCGGTTCGTCGCTCACGTCGAGGTACGCGCCGGTGTGGGTGTAAGCCCGGTAGTAGCCACGGGAGTCGGCGGTGACCTTGGCGTTGAAGGCGTTGTCGTACGTCCGCAGGGTGATCTCGGCGGTCTCCTGCCCGCGCGTGTGCTCCAGGGGCAGCATCGTCGTGGCATAGAAGAAGCGGCCGGGCAGGGGGCGGTTGGTGCCGGTGTTCAGGGCCTCGTAGTCGCCGGAGCGGCGGTAGCCGATCTGCTCGCCGTTGATGTACGCGATCGTCTTGTACGTCGAGGTGTCGCCGCCCCAGAACTTGACGGTGAGGTAGTTCTGGTGGACCGGGTCGACCTTCATGGTGAAGCGGAGGTCGCCGGCCTTGATGTCGGCGGGGTCGAGGGGTTTGGCGACGCGGGCCTTGTCGCTCGCGTTGCCGTCCACGACCGCCGAGTCCGGGGCGTGCAGGTCGTGTGCCGCCTCGGAGCCGGCCAAGCCGAAGTCGACAGCGTCGAGGCGTCTCGCGCCGTCGGCTGCCGCCGCGTCGACGTCTTGAACCTGGCCTGCGCCCTCAGTGGACCAGCCGCTCAGGGCGAGCACGCTGCTCCCGGCGGCCGCACCGGCCAGGACGGATCTTCTGGTGACGGGCATGCGGGATCCTCACGATAGCGCCATAGAAACCGGTCTCTACGGAAGCTATGAGTCCCCATGGGAAGTGGCAAGGCATCGTGCACGGAAAAGTGTCCGACTGCTCAACCCGGCTTTAGCGACCGGTTGCCCAAACGCGCCCCGTAAGGGGCGCGGGGAGGCGCGCCCCGTAGGGGCGCGCGGAACTGCGCGACCAGCCACAACGAACCCGCAGCTCAAAACCGCACAACCTAGCGGCCGCGCCCCCGCGTTGAGTCGCGCAGCACCACATGCGTGCCGAGCACCAGGTGCTGGCTGTCAGGAAGTTCGTCCCGGTGCAGAGCCAGCCGCACGGCAGCCCGCCCCAGTTCCTCCTGCGGAACGTTGACGGTGGTGAGCGCCGGATAGACGTCCCGGGCCACGGGAATGTCGTCGTAGCCCGCGACGGCGACGTCGTCCGGGATGCGCCGTCCGGCCTCGCGCAACGCCTGGATCACACCGGCCGCGACCATGTCCGTGGCCGCGAAGACCGCCGTGAACTCCCGCTCGGCCGCGAGGAGTTGACGCGTCAGCTGATAGCCGACCGACCGTGAGAAGGCGCCGTCCAGGATCAGCTCGGGGTCCGGGGTGAGACCGAGCAGTTCGTGGGCCCGGGTGAAGCCGCTGATCCGCTGGCTGCTGGTGGACAGGCCGGGCATCCGGCCGACGTAGGCGATGCGCCGGTGCCCGGACGACAGCAGGTGGGTGGTCATGGCGAAGGCGCCGCCCTCGTTGTCGTACTCGACGACCGTGGCCGGCACGCCAGGACCGAGCGGCGGTCTGCCGACGAGCACGAGCCGCGAGCCTGCCCGGTCCAGGGCGTGCGCGAAGTGCGTCATGCGGTCCTGGTAGGCCTTGTCCTCCCATGCCCCGCCGACCACGATCACGGCGTCGGCCCGCTGCTCACGCATGGTCTCGACGACGGCGAGCACGCGCTTCGGGTCGCCGTGCGTGGTGCACAGCATGCACAGCCGGCCCTCCTCGGACGCCTGCTCCTCCACCCCGCGCGCGATATGGGCGTAGAAGGGCCCGGTCACATCGTCGACGACGAACGCGACGGTCTTGTTGGTCGAACCGCCCAGGGCGCGGGCGTGCGCGTTGACCACGTAGTCCAGCTCGCGCATGGCCTTGAGCACCCGCGCGCGCGTGGTGGCGGCGACCGGGTACGTGCCGCCCAGAACACGCGAGACCGTCGAGGCGGATACCCCCGCCCGCGCGGCGACGTCCCTGACCGTGGACGCGTCCCTGCTTGCCTCGGGCTCCGTCTTCTTGGCCACCGCTCGACCCCCTCCCCGCGTTGGTGCACGTCACCCTACGAGACGCGGCGCAGGTCCGGCCCCGGGCCCAGGTGCGGCAGCATCGACAGAACTGGCCTCCCGGCTCAGTGACACGGTTGCAGAAACCGGTCTCTACCGTAGGTGTCGGCGAGTGAGAGGGTCAATGGGGGTGAAAGCGCTTGCCACCCGGATGGCGACCTGGGCCGACCTTAGAGGTAGCTTCCGACAACGAAGGATTTTCCGGGGAGGGACGACAAGGCATGACAGAGCCGACAGGGATGGCAGTGCCGGCAGGCATGGCAGAACCGGCAGGGCCCCTGACCAACTGGGCGGGCAACATCACCTACTCCGCCAAGGAGCTGCACCGCCCGCACTCGCTCGACGCGCTGCGCACGCTCGTCGCGCAGAGTGCGCGGGTGCGGGTGCTGGGCAGCGGGCACTCGTTCAACGAGATCGCCGACCCGGGCAGCGAGGGCGTCCTGCTCTCCCTGACCGCGCTGCCGCCGTCGGTCGAGGTGGACACGGCGGCCCGTACGGTGCGGGTGGCGGGCGGCGTGCGGTACGCGGAGCTGGCCCGGCGCGTCCATGAGCACGGGCTCGCGCTGCACAACATGGCCTCGCTGCCGCACATCTCGGTGGCCGGCTCGGTGGCGACGGGCACGCACGGCTCGGGGAACACCAACGGCTCGCTGGCCTCGGCCGTACGCGAGGTCGAACTGGTCACCGACGGCGGCTCGACCGTGACGATCGGCCGCGGCTCCTCGCGCTTCGACGGTGCCGTGACCGCGCTGGGCGCGCTCGGCGTGGTCACCGCGCTCACCCTCGACCTGGAGCCGGACTTCGAGGTCGCCCAGCATGTGTACGGCCGGTTCCCGCTGGCCGGGCTGGACTTCGAGGCGGTGGCGGCGACGGCGTACAGCGTCAGCCTCTTCACCGACTGGCGGCAGTCGGGCTTCGTACAGGCGTGGGTCAAGCGCCGCACCGACCAGCCGCAGCACGACTTCCCGTGGGCCGCGCCCGCCACCGAGGCCATGCACCCCGTGCCGGGCATGCCCGCGGAGAACTGCACGCAGCAGTTCGGCGTGCCGGGTCCCTGGCACGAACGACTGCCGCATTTCCGTGCCGAGTTCACCCCGAGCAGCGGCGCCGAGCTCCAGTCGGAGTACCTGCTCCCGCGCCCGTACGCACTGGACGCCCTGCACGCCCTCGACGCGATCCGCGGGACGATCGCCCCGGTCCTGCAGATCTGCGAGGTCCGCACGGTCGCCGCCGACACCCAGTGGCTGAGCCCCGCGTACGGCCGGGACACCGTGGCCTTCCACTTCACCTGGATCGATGACACGGCAGCCGTACTCCCCGTGGTGCGCCGACTCGAGAAGGCCCTCGCCCCCTTCGATCCCCGTCCGCACTGGGGAAAGGTGTTCACCACGCCACCGGCCAGACTCCGCAACCGCTATCCACGGCTCGACGCGTTCAGGACCCTGGCCGAGGACCTGGACCCGACGGGCAAGTTCCGCAACACCTTCGTCCGCGAGGTGCTCGGCGCCTGATGGATCAGTACGGCAGGTGCCTCACTTCAGACCACGGTCTTCGAGTTCGTCGGCGCACTCCTCCGGCACCGCCATGACCTTTTGGGTGACCTGGTATGAAGTGGTCGCGGACGGATTGGGCGCTTCCCGCTGCGGATTGAGAGCTTCCCGCTGCGGGTTGAGGGCTTCCTGCTGCTCGCGCTCGGCCTCGGCGCGGGCTTGTTCGATGCTGTCGGCGATCTCCCGGCAGTCGACGGGGTACGGGCCTGTCGGCGTCGGCTCCTCGGCGGGAGACTGCGGCTTGTCCGTGTAGGGCTCGGCGTTGAGGGCGGCGGTGGCGGCGATGCCGGCCAGACACAGCGCCGCCCAGGCGCCGACGACCCTCCGGCGGGTGCTCAGGAGTCGGCCCTCGATCTGTCCAGTTCCAGTTCCACTCGTCGGTTCCCGTCCTGTCTGCCCTGTCTGTAACCGCTGTTGCCTTGAGCTACTTTGTCACTTCGTCGTGGCTTCGGCCGGGGGGATGGGCCGTCTCGTCAGCCCAACAGGGCGTCGTGGGCAAGGAGTTGAAGATGGACCTACAGGACGCGCAGGACACGGCCAAGAGACTGCGGGTGATCAGCGACGAGCTGTCGGACCGTTTCTACGAGCGGGCCGACGTGGTGCGGACGCTGGTGGTGACGCTGTTGGCCGGGCAGCACTCGTTGGTGCTCGGCCCTCCCGGAACGGCGAAGTCCGAGCTGGCCCGGGAGCTCACGGGCAGGGTCGAGGGGGCGGCCTACTGGGAGATCCTCCTGTCGAAGTTCACCGCGCCGACGAGGATGTTCGGTCCCATCGATGTCGCCGCGCTGGCCCGGGGTGAGTACCGCCAGGTCTACGACGGCCGCGCCACGACCGCGCACGTCGCGTTCATCGACGAGATCTTCAAGTGCTCCACGGCGGCCCTGAACGAGACGTTGGGCTACCTCAACGAGCGGATCTACCACCCCGAGAGCGGCGGCGAGCCGATCCGCTGCCCCCTGATCGGGGCCATCACGGCGAGCAACGAACTGCCCAGCGGAGATGATTCGGCCGCGATCTACGACCGGCTGCTGGTCCGAATCGAGGTCAAGTACCTGGAAGACCCCTCGAACTTCGCCGCGCTGGTCCGCTCCGCCGTCAGCCGCCCGGCGGCACCGACACGGACCACCATCGAGCTGGCCGCGTTGCAGCACGCCGTGGCCGAAGCCGTCCCGGCCGTGGACGTCCCCGACGTGATCGTGGACGCGGTGTGCACGCTGCGGGCCGCCCTGCGCCGCAGGGAACTCGTCGCCTCCGACCGCCGGTGGCGGCAGGCGGTGGGCCTGCTCCAGGCGTCCGCGTACCTCGACGGCCGCCCGTCGGTCGCCGAGACCGACCTGTCGGTGCTGACCCATGTGCTGTGGGACTCCCCCGCGCAGCGCCCGACCGTCGAGCGCGAGGTGCTGCAACTGGTCAACCCCGACGCCAAGGAGGCCCTCGACCTGGCCGACACCATCGAGGAGCTGGAGGCCCAGCTCGACGCCATGGCCGGGCAGTCCCGTGAGGCGCTGAGCGAGTGGGTCATCAAGAAGGCCCACAATCAGTTGGCCATGGCGGGGAAGCGCCTTGAGAAGCTGCGCGAGGAGGCGGTGGGCGCCGGCCGCTCCACCGCCGCCATCGACCGAATCACCGGCCGCCAGCGCGCCGTCCGCGCCCGCGTTCTCACCGAGGCCCTCGGCATGGACGCGAGCATGGTGCAGGCCCAGATCTGAACACCGGGCGATCGGGACGATGGGCAGCACAGAATGGACAGCACAGACAGGACACCGAGCAAGCTCGACGAACTGGCGGGCCGGGCCGGGAAGTGGCTGGGCCTGTCCGCCGCCGCTCACGAGCGGCACACCGCGGCCGTGGTCGCGGACCGGTTCGACCGGATCACATGGCGGGACACCTACGAGCAGTCGGCCGGGCTGCGCGATCTGGCCGAGGAGCTGACCGAGCGTTACGGCCGTACCGACCGTAACGGCCGTAGCGAACGTACCGGGAGCGACTACACCACCGACCTTCTGACCGACGCGTTCCTGGCCGCCTACAAGGTCGGCCCGAGGGTGCGCGAGCGCGAGGAGATGGATCCCTCCCGGCTGGTCAACCACCAGGTCATCACCTCACTGTTGGAGTCGAGGGAGTTCGCCGAGCTGCGCCGGGAGACGGTCGGCGACCCTTACGCCGCCGCCATGGCCGTGCTCGCCCAGGCCGCCGCGCTGCGCGGGATGCTGGAGCGCTCCCGGGATGCCCGGGAACAGGCCGAGCGGGCGAAGAAGGCCCAGCAGGACGCCGAACGCGCGGCGACCGCCGTGAGCGAGGCGCTCCGGCAGGCCGCCGACGAGGCAGACGAGGACAGAGAGAACGGCGAGGACGGTGAGAACGCCGAGGACGGCGCCGTGCCGACCCCGGCCGCCGACGCCGTACAACAGGCGATCGAGACCGCCGAGGCAGCCGAGTCCGCTGCGCAGCGGGCCGCCCTGGCCGCCGGGCAGACCCTCGCGGCGGCGGCCCCCGGTGTCCGTGCCGCCGCGCGGAACGCGGCCGCGACGGCCGCCGAGGCCACGCGGCGGGAGGCCGCGCTGATGCGGGCATGGGGCGTTGGTTCCGGCGAGCTGGAGCGGATGCCGTTCGACCAGCGCGCCCGGCTCGCCGAGCGGCTGCGCACCGGCCGTCTCGCGGAGTGGGCCGAGCTGATCGGCCGTTTCCGGCAGATGGCCGGCGGTGAGCGCGCCCACAAGGTGGAGAACGCCGCGGGGGAACTGATCGGCGTCACGCTCGGCAGCGACCTCTCCCGTGTCATCCCCTCCGAGCTGGCCAACCTCGGCCTGCCCGAGCTGCGTGCGGTGTTCGCCGCGCGCTACGCCGCCGGGGAGCTGATGCTCTACGACAGTGAGGGAGAGCAGACCACCGGCCAGGGCGCCGTCATCGCGTGCGTGGACACCTCGCACTCCATGTACGAGGCAGGGCCCGGCGGGGTCACCCGTGAGGCGTGGGCCAAGGCGTGCGCCCTGGCGCTGCTGGATCAGGCCCGCCATGCGGGGCGTGATTTCGTCGGCATCCTGTTCTCCGCCGCCGACAAGCTCCAGATCTTCCGCTTCCCGGCCGGCCAGCCTGCCGGCATCGACCGGATCCTCGACTTCGCGGAGACCTTCCTCGGCGGCGGAACCAGCTACCAGGCGCCGCTGACGGCGGCCGGCAAGGTGCTGGAGGAGGAGTTCAACGACGCCGCCCGCAGGCGCGGCGACATCGTGATGATCACCGATGACGACTGCGGTGTCACCGAGGAATGGATGCGCGGCTGGAACGACGCCAAGCACCTGTTGGGCTTCCGGGTCTTCGGCGTGGCCGTCGGCACCCCACGCGTCGCCGAAGCCGACTCGGTCCTGGACGCCCTGTGCGACAACCTCCGCTCCATCGAGGACCTCACCGACGTCCACGCCGCCGCCGATCTCTTCCGCGTGATCTGACCCGGCCTCTACTCTCCGAGGGCGATGCCAACTGCTCTCGGTCTGCTCTCGGTCTACTCTTGGTCTGCCCTCGGCCCTTGAAAGGCTTTCAATAACCCCTTTCTTAACCCCTTGTCGAATGTCCGTCGCAGGCCATAGCCTTGCGCCGCGCCGGGGCCGACGGCCCGGCATGGGTCTGAAAGGGATCGAGGGGGCCACCCGGTGAAGCGCACATCACGCGACATACGTACCGCGAACCGCTATGAGGTGCTGCGCCAGATCATCGCCGAGTCGCCCACGTCCCGGCAGGAGCTGGCGGCAGCCACCGGGCTGAGTCTGGCCACGGTCGCCACGCTGGTCGGTGAGCTGCTCGATCTCGGAATGCTCACCGAGGTCGGGTTCGAGGACTCTGCGGGTGGCCGCCCGCGGGGCCTCGTGGCCGTCAACGCGTCGGGGGGCGCGTTGATCGGTGTCGACATCGCGGAGACGTACGTACGCGTCGAGCTGTTCGACCTGGCGCTGAACGTGCTGGCCCGCGCGAACGAGGACATGCGCCCCGGTGAGAGCCGCCCGGAGCAGGTCGTCGGGCATGTCGCCACGGCCGTCGGCTCGGTGGTCGCGCAGGCCGGGGTCGAGGGCGCGCGCGTTCTCGGGGTCGGCGTCAGCGTGCCGGGGCAGGTGGACCGCGACACCGGCATCTCCGAGTACGCCCCGAACTGGGACTGGCACGACGTGCCCCTGCTCGACCTGCTCTCCGAGCACATCTCCTATCCCCTGTACTTGGACAATCCGCTGCGCGCCTGCGCGGTCGCCGAGCTGTGGTTCGGCGCGGCCCGCGGGCGCGGGGACGCCGTGGTGGTGAACCTCGGCACCGGAGTGGGCGCCGGGCTCGCCCTCGGTGGCGGGCTGCACCGCGGGGTCAGCAACAGCGCGGGCGAGTGGGGCCACACCACGCTCGTACTGGACGGGCGGCTGTGCCACTGCGGCAACCACGGGTGTGTGGAGACGTATGTGGGAGCGCCCGGAATCATGCTGAATCTGCGGGAGTTGAGCCCCCGCAGCCCACTGCTCCACCCCGAGGACCAGACGGCGACCATCGACGCCCTGGCCCGTGGCGTCGCCGCCCACGATCCGGTGGCGGTCAAGGTCGTCCGGGACACGGCCCGTTATCTGGGTGCCGGCATCGCGGATCTGGTGAACCTGCTCAATCCCGAGGTGGTCGTGCTCAGCAGCTGGGTCGCGGCCACCCTCGGCGAGCCTCTGCTCGACGAGGTGCGCGAGGCCGTGGCCCGGCACGCGCTGAAGCGGCCGCTGGCCGCGACCGAGATCGTCCTGTCCCCGATTCCCACCGATCCGGTGTGCCTCGGTGCGGCGACGTTCGCGCTGGAGGGCGCCCTGTCGTCGGTCATGCAGCGGACCAACCGCCGCACCGCCCCTGCACGGAGCCGTACAGCACCGTCTTCATGACGACGGAAGCCCTCCCTCGTCCGGCATCCCGAACGCTCCACAACTCTTCGAACAGACTTCGTCCAACCCCTTGCCGAAGCCTTAGCCGAAGGTTAACGTCCCGCACCGCACCTCGATTTGAGCCACTGGCTCTTGAGCGTCTGAGCCGCAGCCGCACTTAGAGACAAGGACGTCAGCATGTCGGCAATGAGCAGCAACAACTGGGACCGCCGATCGATACTCCGGGCCGCCGTGGGCGTGGCCGCCGCCGGCGGGCTGGCCGCGTGCGGCGGCAACACCGGGCGCGGGGGCGGGTCAGGTTCGGGCCCCAACCTGGTGCAGTACTTCCACGCGTACGGGGAGCCCGGGACCGAACAGGCCATCAAGAAGTACGCAGCCGAGTACGACAAGGCCAGGGTGACCACGCAGTGGATCACCAGCGCCGACTTCGAGAGCAAGCTCTTCGCGACGCTGCTCACCAAGAACGCGCCCGATCTCTTCGAGTTCCACCCGCAGATCCAGATGGTCAAGAGCGGCCAGGTGGCGGACCTGACCGACATCATCGAGCCGGTCAAGGCCGACTTCAACCCGGCGGACATCGAGTCGCACACGGTCGACGGGAAGATCTACGGCGTCCGGATGATCGACGACCCGCAGTTCTTCTTCTACCGCAAGTCGATGCTGGAGGAAGCCGGCGTCAAGGTCCCGGAGACCCTCGACGAGCTGATCGAGGCCGCCGCCAAGCTCACCACCAAGAAGGTCAAGGGCCTGTACGTGGGCAACGACCTGCACAACATCATCAACCCGTTGATCTGGTCGGCCGGCGCCGACACCCTCAACGAGAAGAACGAGATCGCCTACCACACGGACGGCGTGGTCGAAGGCCTGAAGAAGATGCGCAAGCTGTTCACCAGCGGCGACCTTCTCCTCGGCGCACCGACCGAATCCTGGGACCCCTCCTCGTTCAACCAAGGACTGTGTGCCATCCAGTTCTGCGGCATGTGGGCGATGCCGCAGATCCAGGACGCGCTCGGCGACGACTGGGGCGTCTTCCCCTTCCCGAAGACCGTCGACTCCGGCAAGCAGTCGGTCTACAACGGCGGCTGGTCGATGTTCGTCAACGCCAAGAGCAAGAACGTCGACGCGGCCAAGGAGTACGTCAAGTGGCTGTGGATCGACCAGAAGAAGTACCAGGAGGAGTGGGCCACCGCCTTCGGCTTCCACATCCCGCCGCGCACCTCACTCGCCGAGTCCGCCACCAAGCTCAAGTCGGGCAACGCCGCTGAGGGCGTCAGGCTCTTCAACGAGTTCGGGCACTTCGACAACATCGGCTGGACCCAGGCCATGATCACTTCCCTCGAGGACGTCTTCGCCAACTGCGTCCGCAAGGACGGTGACCCGGAGGCGGCCCTCGACAAGGCCGACAAGGCGGTCAACCGCGAGCTCAAGAAGCTCTTCGGATAGACCACCGAAGGACGGGTTGCACAATGTCGACGACCACCAAGCCCGACCTCGCGAGCTCCGCCCCGGCGAAGGCCTCCCCGGCCAAGCCGCGGCGGGGTCTGCGGGGCAGCAGCACCTTCAACTTCTGGCTCTTCACCGGGCCCTTCTTGTTCGGTCTGGCGCTCTTCGTCTACGTACCGATCTTCTGGAGCGCCTACCTCAGCTTCTTCGAGGCCCGCTTCACCGTCACGCCCGACACGTTCATCGGCTTCGACAACTACAAGTACATGCTGACGAACGACGACTTCGTCGGCTCGCTCGGCACCTTCACCGTCTTCGCCGCGTTCATCGTGCCCACCACCTGGGCGCTCTCGCTGGGCCTCGCCCTGCTGGTGAACCGGCTGCGGTTCATGCGGGCGTTCTTCCGGTCGGTGTTCTTCCTGCCGACCGCGTGCAGCTATGTCGCCGCGTCGCTGATCTGGAAGATGTCCATCTTCAGCGGCGTCCGCTTCGGCCTGATGAACACGGTCCTCGGCTGGTTCGGGATCGAGAACATCGCCTGGCTGGCCGACCCCAATCCGCCCTGGTACTGGCTGGTCATCGTCACCGCACGCCTGTGGCTGCAGGCCGGCTTCTTCATGATCCTGTTCCTGGCCGCGCTGCAGAACATCCCCGCCGAGCTGTACGAGGCCGCCGCCATCGACGGCGCCAAGCCGGGCTGGCAGACCTTCCGGTACATCACGCTTCCTCAGCTGCGCGCCACGTCCACCGCGGTGATCCTGCTGCTGCTCATCGCCGCGTACCAGGCCTTCGACGAGTTCTTCAACCTCCTGTCGAAGACCACGTGGGGTCGTCCGCCCCTCGTCGAGCTGTACTACAAGGCCCTGGGCGAGAGCCAGGACTACGGCGCCGGCAGCGCGGGCGCGATGATCCTGACCGTTCTCATCTGTGTCGTGACCCTGTTCCAGGGCAAGCTCCTGGGCTTCGGAAGGGGGGAGGAGTCCAAGTGACCACCACCATGCCCGACACGCAGAAGACCGCCCAGCCGGCAGGCAAGCCCCGCCGCGTCCGGCGCGGTGGCAGCGTGATGAGCTCCACCGGCCTCTATATCGCCGCCGGTGTGGCCACCCTCCTGTTCCTGGTCCCGTTCTACATTCTGGTCCGCAACGCCCTCTCCACCGATCCCGAGATCACCGGCGAGAACTGGAAGTTCTTCCCCACGGATGTCCAGTGGGGCAACATCACCGAGTTGTTCGACGATCCGCTGGTCCCCTTCGCACGTTCCCTGTGGAACTCCGCGGTCGTGGCGACCCTGCACACCGTCGGCGTCCTGCTGGTGTGCTCCCTGGCGGGCTACGGTCTGGCCCGCATCCCGTACAAACACGCCAACAAGATCTTCTACGCCGTCCTGGGAACCCTGATGGTCCCGACCGCGGTCACCTTCGTCCCCAGCTTCGTGCTGGTGTCCTCGCTCGGCTGGGTGGACACATACCGCGGTCTGATCATTCCGGGTCTGTTCAGTGGTTTCACCTGCTTCCTGTTCCGGCAGTACTTCTTGGGGTTCCCGAAGGAGCTGGAGGAGGCGGCGCGGGTGGACGGACTGGGTTACTGGGGCGCGTACTGGCGCATCGTGGTGCCCAACTCGCTGAACTTCTTCGCGGCGATGGCGACCATCACGTTCATCCAGGGCTGGAACTCCTTCCTGTGGCCGCTGGTCATCGGCCAGAGCCCGGATGCGTGGACGGTCCAGGTCGCGCTCTCCAACTACATGACCAACCAGACCGTCGTCTTCCATACGATCTTCATGGCCACCGCCATTTCCATCCTGCCCCTCCTGTTGGTGTTCCTCTTCCTCCAGCGCTGGCTGGTGCAGGGGATCGCCCAGACCGGCATCAAGGGCTGAGCTAGGAGACCGATGTCCTTCCGCACCACCACTTCCGTCGACTACGTCGAAGACGTCTCACCCGGCAGCGGAGCACTGCCGCCCCGCGCCTGGTACGCCTCCTCGGACGCCGCCTCCCTCTCCCTGAACGGGAGTTGGCGCTTCCGGCTGTCGGCCACCGCCGACGCCGAGGACGACTCGTTCGCGGCCGACGGGTACGACGCCGGGAACTGGGCCGACGTACAGGTCCCCGGCCACTGGGTCCTTCAGGGCCACGGCTCGCCCATCTACACGAACCACCTCTACCCGTTCCCGGTCGACCCGCCGCGCGTGCCGACCGAGAACCCGACCGGTGACCACCTGCGGGTCTTCGACCTGCCCTCCGAGTGGCCGGCGGACGGCGGGACCGTGCTCCGTTTCGACGGCGTCGAGTCCTGCGCCCGCGTCTGGCTGAACGGCACGGACATCGGCGAGTTCAAGGGCTCCCGGCTGCCCCACGAGTTCGCGGTCGGCCATCTGCTGAAGCCGGCGGGGAACGTCCTTGCCGTCCGCGTCCACCAGTGGTCGGCGGGCTCGTACCTGGAGGACCAGGACCAGTGGTGGCTGCCCGGCATCTTCCGGGACGTCACGCTTCTGCACCGCCCGGCGGGCAGCGCGCTCGACTACTTCGTGCACGCTTCCTACGACCACGTCGGAGGCCTCGGGACCCTGCGTGTCGACTCCGACGTCGACGGCCGGGTCACCGTGCCCGCTCTGGACATCGATGTCGCGACCGGCGAGTCCGTGACGGTCCCGGTCGAGCCGTGGACGGCCGAGACGCCCCGCCTGTACGACGGCGTGCTGGCCACCGAGGGCGAGCGGATCCCGCTGCGGATCGGCTTCCGCACGGTCGCGCTCGAAGACGGCCTGATCAAGGTCAACGGCAGGCCGCTCCTCTTCAAGGGCGTCAACCGTCACGAGTGGCACCCCGAGCGCGGCCGTGCCGTCGACCTGGAGACGATGCGCGAGGATGTGCTGCTGATGAAGCGGCACAACATCAACGCCGTCCGCACCTCCCACTACCCGCCGCACCCGGCCTTCCTCGACCTGTGCGACGAGTACGGCCTGTGGGTCATCGACGAGTGCGACCTGGAGACCCACGGCTTCGTCGAGCACGCGTGGCGCGACAACCCGGTGGACGACGACCGCTGGACTCCGGCCCTCATCGACCGTGCGTCCCGCATGGTCGAGCGCGACAAGAACCACCCGTCCGTCGTGATCTGGTCCCTCGGCAACGAGGCCGGCACCGGGCGGGGCCTCACTGCGATGGCCGAGTGGATCCGCGGCCGGGACGGCTCGCGCCTCATCCACTACGAGGGCGACATCAACTGCCGTGACGTCGACATGTATTCACGGATGTACGCGGCCCATGACGAGGTCGAGCGCATCGGCCAAGGTCTCGACGGGGGGACGCACAGGCGGCGCGGGCTCCCCTTCATCCTCTGCGAGTACGGGCACGCCATGGGCAACGGCCCCGGTGGCATCGCCGACTACCAGGAGATCTTCGAGGCGTACGACCGGCTCCAGGGCGGTTTCATCTGGGAGTGGATCGACCACGGCATCAAGGACGCGCGGTTCGGATTCGCGTACGGCGGCGACTTCGGGGAGGAGCTGCACGACGGGAACTTCGTCTGCGACGGGCTGCTCTTCCCGGACCGTAAGCCGTCGCCGGGGCTCGTCGAGTTCAAGAAGGTGATCGAGCCCGTTCGTATTCAGGGTGACGGCTCGGACGGGACGGTCCGGGTCACGAACGCGTACGACTTCGCCGATCTCTCGGAGCTGGCCTTCGAGTGGTCGTACCAGGTCGACGGCAAGACGGTCGAGGCGGGCACCCTGTCCGTGCCCGCGCTCGCGCCGGGCGAGTCGGCGGACGTGAAGCTGCCGACGCCGCCGCCTTCGGACGGACGCGGGGGAGAGACGCAGTGGACGGTACGGGCGCTGCTGGCGGCCGACACCGCGTGGGGGAAGAAGGACCACGAGGTGGCGTGGGCCCAACTGCCGGTCACTCAGCGGTCGTTGCCGACTGTCGTGCCGAGTGGCGGTCCCTCGGCGAGCGAGCGGCTGATCTACCTCGGCCCGGCTTCCTTCGACGTACGCACCGGCGCGCTCAAGACCGTCGGCGGCATCGATGTGACCGGCCTGCGCCTCGACGTGTGGCGTGCGCCGACCGACAACGACGAGGGCGCCTCCTGGCAGGACGACATCCGCTGGGCTTCACTGTGGCGCAAGTACGGACTGCACCGCATGCAACACCGCCTGGACGGCGTCGAGTTGAGCGACGACGCGTTGACCGTACGGACCCGGGTGGCGCCCGCCGCCTGGGAGGTGGGCCTGCGCACGGTCTACCGGTGGACGTCCGACGGCTCGCGGCTGATGCTGACCGTGTCCGTGGCGCCCGAGGGTGACTGGACGGTGCCGTTGCCGCGGCTGGGCATTCGCTTCGGGCTCGCGCAGGCCGACCAGGTGAAGTGGTTCGGCGGCGGGCCCGGCGAGGCGTACCCGGACACCAAGTCGGCTTCCATGCTGGGCCTTTGGCACTCCTCGGTGGACGAGCTGCAGACTCCGTACGTGCGCCCGCAGGAGAACGGTGCCCGGGCCGACGTCCGCTGGGCGGAGCTCGGCGGGCTGCGGATCGAGGGCGACCCGGAGTTCTGGCTCACGGCCAGGCGCTGGACCAACGAGCAGCTGGACGCCGCACAGCATCTGACGGACCTGACTCCCGACGACACAGTCTGGGTCAACCTCGACCACGACCAGCAGGGCATCGGCTCGCAGTCCTGCGGTCCTGGCGCGCTGCCGCAGTACCAACTGCGTGCGGCACCCGCCGAGTTCTCGTTCGTCTTCTCTGAAAACCGTGGCTGACACGGTCATACCGACCGCGGTCGACCGGCTCTTCAGCCGGGCGGCCGCGGTCGCCTCATGTGTGGGTTTCGTCCTCATCGGCATGCTCCAGGCGCTCTACGGCCCGTCGGTTCCGGGTCTGCGCGAGGAGTTCGGCCTCTCCCCCTCCTCGGCCGGACTCGGTCTCAGCCTGCACTTCACGGGCGGCGTCGCGGGTGTCCTGGCCTTCAACGCCATCCACTCCAGGATCAGCAACAGGGCGCTGCTCGCGACGAGTTACGCCCTGATGGCGGCCGGCGGCGCGGGCTTCGCGCTCGCCCCGAACTGGCCTCTCGCACTCGCCGCGGCCTTCCTCGGCGGCCTCGGCTTCGGCGGTATCGACTACGGCCTCAACCAGCTCTTCGCGGTCGGCTTCGGCAACCGTTCGACCGCGATGCTCAACATTCTCAACGCCCACTTCGGCATCGGCGCCGTACTCGGACCGGCGCTGATCGCCTGGACGGGCCCGGACGGGTACGCGTACGCCTTCGGGGCGTGTGCGGTACTGGCGGGCGCGCTGGTCCTGTGCACGGGCGGCGTGGGCAGGCAGGCGCCCCCGCTGTCCGTGGAAAAGCTGTCTGCGGAGAGACCTGCCACCGGCGGCCTTCTCTCCCGCGTACTGATCGGCTTCCTCGCCCTCTATGTCCTCAACGTCGCCGTCGAGACGGGCGTCGGCGGCTGGGAGCCCACGCATCTGGAGACCGTCGGCTACAGCGCCACCGTCGCGGCCTTCGCCACCTCCGTGTACTGGCTGATGATGACCGCCGGCCGCTTCCTCGTCGTGCCGATCACGCTGCGGTACTCGCCCGAGCGCATCCTCACCGTGTGCGCGGCCGGGATGACGGCGTGCCTGCTGCTCGCGCTGATTCCGGGAGCGGCCCCATGGGCGTACGCGGGTGTGGGCCTGTTCATCGCGCCGGTCTTCCCGACCGGGCTGCCCTGGCTCAACCGGGCCCTTCCCCAGGCGAAAAGGGCTGGCGCCTGGGTGATTGCAGCATCGATGATCGGTGGGGTGGCGGCTCCTCCGCTTCTCGGGATGGGCATCGAGGCCTCCGGGATCCGCGCGGTGCCCTGGCTGCTGACAGTGCTGTCGGCCTCCAGTCTCGTCGCGACCGTATGGCTGATCAGGCTGACCAGGAGGTCCGCTGCATGAGCGGCAGCATCGAGGTCCGGGGCCTGTCCCGGACCTTCCACACGACCGTGCGCCGCCCCGGTTTCATGGGCGCCGTCAGATCCCTGGTCAACCCGGAGCGGGTCGCCAAGGACGCCGTCTCCGACATCAGCTTCGAGGTGGCGCCCGGCGAACTCGTCGCCCTGCTCGGCCCGAACGGTGCGGGCAAGTCCACCACCATCAAGATGCTCACCGGCATCCTCACGCCCACGGCCGGCGAGGCACGCGTCGCGGGCGTCGTCCCGTACGAGGAGCGCGAGCGCAACGCCCGCAACATCGGGGCCGTGTTCGGGCAGCGCACCCAGTTGTGGTGGGACCTGCCGGTGCGGGAGTCCTTCGCGATCCTGCGGGACATCTACGAGGTGCCGAAGGCCGAACACGCGGCGCGCCTCAAGGAGTTCGACGAGCTACTCGACCTGTCGTCCTTCTGGGACACGCGGGTCCGGCACCTCTCGCTGGGCCAGCGGGTGCGCTCCGACCTGGCCGCGGCGCTGCTGCACGACCCGCCCGTGGTGTTCCTCGACGAGCCGACCATCGGCATGGACGTGGTCGTCAAGGAGCAGGTGCGGGAGTTCCTGCGGTACCAGGTGGAGGAGCGCGGGCGCACGGTTCTGCTCACCACGCACGACATGACGGAGGTCGAGCGGCTCGCCGAGCGGGTCGTCCTCGTCAACCACGGGCGCCTGGTCCTCGACGGGACGCTCGACGAGATCCGCCGCCGGTTCGGCTCGATCTGGCAGGTGCGGGTCACGCTCGCCGACGCGCACTGCGATGTCGTACCGCTGCCGGGCATCGCCGTGCTGCGGCGCGAGGGCCCGGAGGTCGTGTTCGGCCCGGACGGGGCCGCCGCGCCCACGGTCCACCAGGCTCTCAAGCAGGTCATCGAGCGGTACGAGGTGACCGGCATCGCGATCGACGAGGCCGACCTCGAGGATGTGATGAGGGCCGCGTACGTGCATACGGAGCCGGAGCCGGCGCACGAGCCCGCGCCTGCGCCCGCGCCAGAAGGGGTCTGAAATGGCCGCCTCGTACGCCTGGCGCGTCGCCCGGGTCACCCCGCTCGGCGAACTGCACACCCCGCCCCGTATGACCGCGGTCCTGCTCCGGCTGACCGTGCAGGTGGTGCTGGTGGCGTCCCTGTGGCAAGGCCTGTACGCGCACACCGGCACCACCGCCGGACTCGACCGTGATCAGGCGGTCTCGTACGCCGTGCTGGCCGTCCTGGCGAGCCGCATCCGGGATCTGGACCAGTACGCGGGCCGGGACACCGTGATCCAGCACATGCACTTCGGGACGATCGTCTACTGGTACCTCCGCCCGCTGCCGCCCCAGCGCTACTACGCGATGCGGGCGCTCGGCGAGCAGCTCTACGGGTTCGCCTGGGCGCTCGCCGGATATGGGGTCTGCCTGGCCGTCGGGGTCGTGCAGCCGCCCGATTCGGCCGCCGTGGCAGGGGTGTTCGCACTCAGCCTGCTGCTCGGCCAGCTGGTCCAGTACTACATCATGCTGGTCACCGACCAGATCTGCTTCTGGGCGCTGCGCAACGGCGCCGCGATCATGATCCTGATCTTCGCGCAGAACCTGCTGTCCGGGGTGTACGCGCCGCTGTGGTTCTTCCCGGACTGGTTCATCACGATGAGCGCCTTCCTGCCCTTCCAGGCGACGCTGAGCGTGCCGCTGTCGCTGTACGTGGGCCGGATCCCGCTGTCGGACGCGGGCTTCCAACTCGCCGTACAGGCGGCCTGGATCGTGGCCCTGGCCCTGTTCACCCGGCTGCTGTGGCGGCGGGCCGCCCTGCGCGTGATCTCACAGGGAGGCTGAGCCGTCATGTCGCTGAAGGCCCTTCGCCTTGTGTGGCGCATCACCGCCCTGAACTTCCGCGCGCAGCTGGAGTACCGCTCCGAGTTCCTGATGATGGTCGCGATCGGTGCGATCTGGCAGGTGTCGGTGATCGTGTTCGCCACGGTGCTGCTGTCCCGGTTCACCGGGATGGGCGGCTGGGACAGCTCGGACGTGCTGCTGATCCCGGCGACGCGGATGCTGGCGCACGGCCTGTTCGTGCTGTTCCTGGGGCGGATGCACGGCATCGGCCGCTTCATCCAGGAAGGGATGGTCGACGTCTACCTGGTGCGGCCCATGCCGGTGCACCGCCAGGTCCAGTTGCAGGTCTTCCCCACCAACGCGATCGGTGACCTGACGGTGGCGGCGGGCCTGATGGCGGGCGCGTTGGCCCGCAGCGACCTGGACTGGACGGCGCCCCGGATCACGTACCTGATCGTCTGCGTCCTCGGCGGCATGCTCCTCGAGGCAGCCATGTTCACGGTGGTGGCCTCCGCCTCGCTGCGCTTCCCGGCCGCCGACTACTGGAGCCGCTGGCTGGAGGAACTGCTGGGCACCTTCGGCAGCTATCCGCTCAACGTGCTGCCGAAAGCGGTGAGCGGTTTCCTGACGTTCGGACTGCCCCTCGCGTTCGTGGCGTACTTCCCCGCCGCCGTCCTCACCGGCCACGGCCACGACACCGGCGTCCCGTACTGGCTGGCGGCGATCTCGCCGCTGCTGGGCGCGCTGGCGTATCTCGGGGCGCGACTGCTGTGGCGGTGGAGTCTGCGGCACTACACGGGCGTCAACGGATGACGACGACAGCGGCCTCCGCCGGCTTACGCCCCCGCCTCGCCGTCGGCCTGGTCTTCGTCGTTCTCGGGGCCACGCAGGGCGGCTGGATGGCCCGTATCCCCGCGATCCGCGGCGCGGTCGGCGTGGACACCGCGCAGTGGGGCCTGCTGAGCAGCACATCCGCGGCGGGTGACCTGGTCGCGATCGTCCTGATCACCGTCCTGATCGGCCGGGTGAGCACCCGGCTGCTCGGCCTCGCGGCCGCGGCCCTGGTGCTGCTCAACGCGCCCGTGCTGGCGGGGGCGTCGGCGGTTCCCGCGCTGGTGGTGGGCCTCACGGTGTGGGGAGTGGGAGCGACCTTCCTGGCCACGCCCGTCAACGCGCTCGCCGTCTCGGTGGAACGCGAACAGGGCAGACCGTTGATGTCGGGCTTCCACGCCGCCTACAGCTGCGGGGTGCTGGCGGGCGGCGCCCTGGGCACGCTCGCCGCGGCCACGGGGGTCTCCCCCGGCGTCCAGATGGCGGCCAGCAGCGCAGTCCTCGGAGCGTTGCTGCTGGCGTCGGCCGGCTGGCTGCCGGAGGAGGAGACCCGCGAGGAGAGGCGCAAGGCGCGGCGGCAGTCCATCAGGCACCGCTTCACTCCCCAGCTGGTGCTGCTCGGCTCCGTCGCGTTCCTGGCCTCCTTCGTCGAAGGGGCGGCATCCCAGTGGAGTTCGGTCTACACGGCCGACTTCCTGGACGAGGGGCCGGCGCTCGGCGCGGCGACGTACACATGCTTCTCGGTGGCGATCCTCGTCGGCCGCCTGCTGGGCGACCGTGCCGTGGCCCGCCTGGGCCGCCGCTCCTTCGTGCGCCTCTCACTGCTGACCGCCGCCCTGGGCGTGACACTGGTCCTCGTCCGGCCCACCCTGCCGCTCGCCGTGGCCGGCTTCACCGTCGTCGGCCTGGGCATCGCCTGTGTGCTCCCGGCGGTGATCGCCCTGGCCGGCCGGCAGCGCGGCGTACCGGCCGGCGAGGGGGTGTCGGTCATCACCATCGGCCAGTGGCCGGGCTTCCTGCTGGCGGGCCCGGCCGTCGGCGTCCTGTCCGGCGTGACCACCCTCCGTCTGGCCCTGGTCACACTGGTCGTCGCGGCCGTGGGCGCGGCCGTGCTGGCGAACGGGGTCCGGGAGGCCGGGCTGGAGACGCTGGAGACGCCGAAGACCGAGCCGTAGTGAGAATCATCGGCCGGCTCAGCTCTGGGCCAGGTTCTTCTCCAGGACGTCGATGTAGTTGAAGATGAAGTGATCCCTGATGCCGTCGCTGCCCGGGGCGAGGAGATCGGCCGTCAGGCCTCGGGCCCGGTCCGTGAGCGCGCCCAACAGGGGCATGGATTCGCGCAGCTTGCCGTTGGCGTCGATGTAGCGCAGCAGTTCGGTGTGGGTGTAAAGCGGCTCGGGCGGCAGGTGCGGCACGATGTCGTTGTTGTTCACGAAGCGGTGGGTGCGCTTGGCGAACGCCTTGTCACAGGCCGCGGCGAGCACCCGGTCGCACACGCGGGGCTGGCCGAAGGTGATGATGCCGTCGGCCAGCAGCTTCGGCTCCTCGAAGTGCAGCCGCGCCCCGGCGAGCATGGCAAGGGCGCCCCCGAGGCTGTGACCGGTGATCCACACCGTCTGCCCGTTGGTCCGCGATTCCTCCAGCGCCTCCTTGACTTGGGGAAACACCGAGTCCAGGGCTTGACCGAAGCCGTAGTGGACGAGTCCCTTCTGCCCCGGGCCCGGCCACGGCGGCGTGTTGATGTCGGAGAGCCAGTCCTTGATCTGCAGCGGCTCGGTCCCACGGAAGGCGATGACGATCATGTGGTCGTTCGCCATGGTGTACGCCTGCGTGTCCTCGAGCGGGAACGGCGGCTTGAACGTCGTGTGGTGGTGACGGACACGGTCGAAGCCCCACTTCCCGGCCTGGGCCTCGATGGTGGCCTCGTCCTTGTACGCCAGGTCGGAGGCCCGGCACATCCAGTAGGCGTGCTCCAGGCTGTACGTCTTCGTCCGGTGGTCGATGGTGGCGGGGTTGGGCATCGCGCGCTCCCGTGGTGAGTCAGGGATGGGTGAGGCCCCGTGCGAGACCGGGGCCTTACTCGTCATTGCCGTAAAACGGAACGCATAGGACGTCAGGGACCCAAAGATCACTCGGACGAGTCGCTCGGCGTGTGCGGCAGGTGCCGGGCCTGACAACGCGGCGTCGTCGCAGTGTCCAAATCGCCTTGCGTGGCGCGTCGGTCTGAATGACTGCGGATCCGACCGGTTCCGCGGTCACCGGAACCCGAGCCGTCCCTCTCCCAGAAGGACGGGCAACAACAGGAGGCAGCCATGCGCAAGCTGACCGTCGGCACTCTGGTGTCCCTCGACGGGATCTTCGGCGATCCCCGCTCATGGGCTTCGGAGTACTTCGACGACGAGGCGGCGGAACGGTCTCTGCGGAAGCTGATGGCCGCCGACGCCATGCTCATGGGACGTCACACCTACGAGTACTTCGCGCCGTCCTGGTCCGCGCTGACCGGGCCGTACCCCGACCGCATCAACGCCATGCCGAAGTACGTGTTCTCCTCGACGCTGACCACGGCGGAGTGGAACAACGCGACGATCGTCTCCGGCGACCCCGTGCGAGCGGTCAAGGAGATGAAGCAGCAGGGCGACGGCGACCTGGTCATCTACGGCTACGGGCAGCTCGCCCGGACTCTCCTCGAACACGATCTCGTCGACGAGGTCGACTTCTGGGTCCACCCCGTGGTCCTCGGCGACGGGGTCCCGCTGTTCCGGCCGGGGCAGCTCAGGCGCCTGCGGCTGGTGTCGGCGCAGCCGTACTCGACCGGAGTCGTATCGCTCCGCTACGCCACATCCTGAAATCCGTCCCCGTCAAATCCGCCCCCGCCGGCCTGTCCAAAAGCACCTCGCTGCCGCGTCGGCTTGATGAACGGCACCAACGGGGTGGCCGACGCAGACCAGAGGGAGCGAGAGCCATGGCGAGCTGGCAGTCGGAAGCGGTCAGGGAGGCCTACCGGGCCTGGACGGCCGAGCTGCATGATCCGGACACGACACGGCGGGAGCCTCGCGAGACCAACGACCACTGGGGTGACCTGACGGCCGAACCCCGCGGAGTCGACTACATCGAGACCGACGCGGGCGGGGTCCCCGCGATGTGGGCGGCCCCGAAGGACAGCGACCCGGACCGAGTACTCCTCTGCCTGCACGGCGGCGGCTTCGTGGGCGGATCGCTCTACACGCACCGTAAGCTGTTCGGCCACCTCGCCAAGGCGACCGGGGCGCGCGCACTGATCGCGACCTATCGGCACACACCGGAGCACACGTATCCGGCGCAGCTGGAGGACGCGGCCGCCGCGTACCGGTGGCTCCTCGACCAGGGTGTCGCCGCGCACCGGATCGCGGTGGTCGGCGACTCCTCCGGGGGCGGGCTGGCCGTCAGCACGATGCTGCACGCCCGCACCACGGGGACGCCGACCGCGGCCGCGCTGCTGCTCCTGTCCCCCTGGGTGGACATGGAGGTGAGCGGAGAGTCGTACGAGACCAACAGGGAGACCGACGCCTACTTCCAGCGGGAGGTCGTGCGGCAGCTGGCGGGCATGTTCCTGGGCGGGGCCGGTCCCAGGGAGCCGCTGGCCAGCCCCCTGCACGCGGACCTCGCGGGGCTGCCGCCGATGTTCATTCAGGCAGGCGGCGACGAGACGCTGCTGGACGACAGCCGTAGCCTGGAGAAACGCGCACGGGACGCGGGGGTCGAGGTGCGGCTGGATGTCTTCGCCGAGCAGCAGCACACCTTCCAGATGGCCGCGGGCCGTGCGCCGGAGGCCGACGATGCCATCGCCCGGTTCGCGGACTGGGTCCGTCCCCGGCTGGGGCTCACCGGAGGAGACCACTGATGCCGCAGTACATGCTGCTGCTGTACGCCCCCGACGTGGACGAGGCCGGGCGCGCGGAACGCTGGGCCGAGATGCCGTTGTGGACGGAGGTGACGGACAGTCTGCGCGAGGCGGGGCTGCTCGTCGCGAACGCGCCCCTGCACGGAGTCGAGACGGCGACGACCGTACGGGTGCGAGGGGACGAGACCGAACTCACCGACGGCCCGTTCACGGTCACGAAGGAGATCCTGGCCGGCTTCTACATCCTGGAGTGCACAGGTCTCGACGAGGCCCTCACACACGCCGCGCGGCTGCCCACCGCACGCTACGGATCGGTCGAAGTGCGGCCGGTCATGGGTGTCGGCGAGCTGCCCGCCACCGGTCCGGTCACGGGGTCGTCGGAGCCGTGACCGGCGGATACGGACCCGTGACCGGTGGAAACCGGCCCGTGGCGGACGGATACCGCTCCGTGGCCGGTGGAAACCGGCCCGTGGCCGACGGAAACCGGCCCGTGGCCGGTGGACACGCGCCCACGCCCGGCACGCCCGGCACGTCCGGTCGACCGGCGGAGGCGGACGATCCCGCTGCCGCCGCGGTCGCGCGCGTCTTCCGGGACGAGCGGGTCGCCGTCCTCGCGACGTTGATCAGGCACGTCGGCGACATCCAACTCGCCGAGGACGCCGTGCAGGACGCGTTCGCGGCCGCGCTCGGCGCCTGGCGGCAGGACGGCGTCCCGCACACCCCCGGAGCATGGATCACGGTCGCGGCCCGCAGACGCGCGATCGACCGACTGCGACGGGAGAGCTCCCAGTCCGAACGCACCCGGCGCCTGGCGGAGTTGATCCGCCTGGACCAGGCGGAAGAGGCACCGATGACGCGCGATGACAGCGTGATCCCGGACGACCGGCTGCGCCTGATCTTCACCGCCTGTCATCCCGCACTCGGCCTGCAGGCGCGGGTGGCGCTGACACTGCGCGTCGTCGGAGGACTGACCACGGGCGAGATCGCGCGGGCGTTCCTCGTGGCGGAGCCGACGATGGGCAAACGGATCGTACGGGCCAAACGCAAGATCGCGCATGCCCGCATCGAGTACCGCGTGCCCACCGAGGCCGAGCTTCCCGAACGGCTCGGCAGCGTCCTGCGGGTCACGTACCTGATCTTCAACGAGGGGTACGCCGCGAGTGCCGGCGAGGTTCTGGTGCGCGGCACGCTGTGCGCGGAGGCGATCCGCCTGGGACGGTTGCTGTGCGAACTGCTGCCCGATGAACCCGAGGTGCGGGGGCTGCTGGCGTTGATGCTCCTGCACGACGCCCGGCACGCCTCTCGCGTGAGCGGTGCGGGGGAATGGGTGGGACTGGACGACCAGGAGCGCTCCGCCTGGGACCGTGACGAGATCGCCGAGGGACTGCTGACGCTCAAGCACGCCTTGCGACTGCGGCGACCGGGCCCGTACCAGCTCCAGGCCGCGATCACCGCGCTGCACCTCCAGGGGGCCGAACTTGGTGTGACCGACTGGCAGCAGATCGCGCATCTGTACGGTGTGCTGGCCGGCCTGGACCCCTCGCCCGTGGTCGCACTCAACCACGTCGCCGCCGTTGGCTTCGCCGTCGGCCCCGAACGGGGTCTGGAGATGCTCGCCCCTCTGCTCGGCCATCCCGCACTGGCCCGATACCAGCCGCTGCACGCGACGCACGCCGACCTGCTCAGACGGACAGGCGACGCGGCGGGTGCCGCCGAGGCCTACCGACGGGCCATCGCCCTGACCACCAACGAGGTCGAAAGCGCCGAACTCCGCCGCAGACTGCGCAGCCTCTGACGCAGGGCCTGCGGCCACGTGCGCCGTCATCGCACGGGACCCCGTACGGCCGACAGCGAGCCGAGGAAGTCCGTGCTGTCCGCCCACTGATCCACGCCACCGATCAGCGGCCGGGAACGCAGCTCCGGATCGGTGACGGTCTCGCTCAGTGCCTGCGCGAAGCGTTCGGCGTGCAGGACCAGGAACGGGCGGCTGTGGTAGCGGCGACGGGTGGGGTCGACCGGTTCGGCGAGGCCGGACTCGTTCTGGAGGGTGCCGACCTTCTCGTACGCGTCGCACAGGTGCCGTTCCCGGTCCGCGTACTCCGTCGCGGCGAGCGCTCCGCGCAGTGACGGGGTGAGGTCGGCGGCCACCGGCAGCCGGGCGAAGGCGCTGCCGAGCCACTTGCTGTACGGGGCGTACGTCCGCGACAGCAGCAGGCACAGCCGCATCAGGTCGCGGACCAGCCGCCCGGCGACCACCGCGGAGCCCAGCTCGTCCCCGACCTCCGCGCAGCGGCCGACGAACGCCTCCTCCTGGGAGAGCCGCTGCCACTGGCAGGCCAGCAGGTGGCGCCACACCTGGTCGGGATACCAGGCGAGGCGCCGCCGTACGACGCCCAGCGTGCCGAGTCCGTCGTGGAAGACCGCGCCCGCCGTCACCTCCGCGAGCCGCTGCTGGGGGATGGACAGCCAGTCGTGCACGGCCAGTTCGGTGGTGTCGAGCGCATCCACGCCGAGCGCATCTACGCCGAGAGCGTCCACGCCGAGCCGCGCCACGAGCCACGGCCCGAGCCCGTCCACGGACACCCGGTGATCGACGGGCCCGTCGACCAGCTCCATGTGACCCGACACCGGGTCCAGCACGTCTTCCTCCCTGCGACGGAAGTGCGTGGGCCAGCCGCGCACCTCCTTGGGCAGACGCTCGGCCAGCAGCCGGTGAATCCGCTCACCGCGCGCGGAGACGTCCTCCACGGACAGGAAGAGGTTCAGCTGCGGCCCCCACTCGTGATCCGCCGACCGCGCCGTGTCGAAGCCCAACACCTCAGAACCGGAACCGATCCGCGCGGCCGTGTACCGCAGCCCCGGATACACCTCGGCGAGGATCGGCCGCACCGCCTCCTCGTACAGAATCCGGGAGAGCTCGAGCCCCGGAAGGAAGGCAGTACCGGGCGCGGCAGGTGGTATCGCCATACGACCACTCTGCCGCCACCGCCCCACCCCCACCCCCCCAATACA
>NZ_JAAKZY010000068.1 GCF_011045015.1 Streptomyces scabichelini
ACATATGGGCGGGCTGCGGGAGTTGGCGGCACCGTTCGTGGTGCCCGGCCCGGCCGGGGTGGCGATCCGGGATCGGCTGCGGGTGAGCGAGTCGGATGCGGCGGTGCTGGCCGAGGTCGGAGCGTTCCTCGGTTCGCTGGCCTGCGGTGATCTCGCGGAACGCTCTCGGCAGGGGCTGGCGCACGATGCGGCCGGGTGGGCGGTGCGTAAGCGGGCGCTGACGGGCAGGTCGTCGGCGCGCTGGGCGGGCAGTATCACCAAGGCCACCCACGACCAGTGGGCGCTGGCGAGGCGCGGGCAGGCCGCCCATATGGGCTGGCTGCGGGGGCAGATCGTCGCCATCGAGGCGCGGCTGGCTAGGCCGCTGGGTGCCAAGGCGGACAAGCGGGAGGACCTGGTGCGCGGCTACGGCTCGCGTAGTGAGTGGCGTGCCAAGTCCCGCCGTCTGCACGCCCTGAAGGACCGGCTGGCGGGGGTGGAGGCGGACTGGGCGGCGGGCCGGGTGCGCGTGGTGCGCGGCGGCAAGCGCCTTGCGCACGCCCGTCACCACTTGGCGGCGGCCGGGCTGGACGAAGCGGCGTGGCGACAGCGGTGGCGGGCGGAGCGGATGTTCCTGGCCGCGGACGGGGAGTCCGGCAAACGGTTCGGCAACGAGACCCTCCGCGTCACCGACACCGGACAGCTCTCCCTCAAGCTCCCGGCTGCGCTGGCCCACCTGGCCAACGCACCGCACGGCCGGTACGTCCTCGACGCGACCGTACGGTTCCAACATCGGGGTCAGGAATGGCGGGATCGGGTTACCGCGAACCGGGCAGTGGCCTACCGCATCCACCACGACATCGCGCGCGGCCGCTGGTATGTCACCGCGTCCTGGCAGCGTGCTGCCGCCCCGGTCCTGCCGCTGGAGGCGGCGTTGGCCCGGGGTTGGTGGGGGTGGACATGAATGACGACCATCTCGCTGCCTGGCGTCTGGATGTGCACGGCAACCCGGTCGGCGAGCCGCAGCGTTTCTTCTACGACCTCTCGGGCAGCGCGGAACACCGGGATGCGCAGATCCGGCATGCGCTGAGCCGGCTGCTGGTCTACAGCCGCCGTTGCGGGGCCGCCGCGATCGCCCTCGAGGACCTTGACTTCGCGGCGGAGAAAAGCCGGGAGCGGCATGGCCGCAACAAACGCTTCCGGCGGCTGCTCTCCCGCTTCCCCACCGCGAAACTCAGGGCCCGGCTGGTGTCGATGGCTGCCGAGCAGAACGTGGCCGTCGTCGCGGTGGACCCGGCGTACACCAGCCGGTGGGGTGCCCAGCACTGGCAGAAACCGCTGACCACCCCACGATGTACACCGTCCCGGCACGATGCGGCGAGCATCGCGGTCGGGCGACGCGCCCTCGGGCATCCGATCAGGCGACGGACGGCACCGCCCCACGACGACCGGAGTGATCGTCGTGGGCATCGGACCGTCCAGGCCGGACCGGGCACCCGGCGGCGTGAGGGACCCCGTCCCCGTATCCCTGGACCACGGACAAGATCCGTGTCACCGGACGCGGAGCGAAAGCGGGCGACCAGGACATCCAACACCGTTCGGGATGTCCGCAGTGACCAGGTATGGGTCCAAGACTCACTCCTGCTCACTGATTAGGAACGGTTCGGGTTCAGGCGTTGTAGCCGCCGTGGGCGTCCAGCACCGCGCCCGTGACGTACGACGCGGCGGGGCTCGCCAGGAAGGCGATCGCCGCGGCGATTTCGTCGGGGTGCCCCATGCGTTGCAGGGACAGCGAGCCGAGCAGGACCTTGAGGGTCTCGGGGTCCGGCGGTTCCATGCCGCCCTCCATCAGTCCGGCCTCCACGACGTTGGCCGTGATGTTCCGGGGTCCGAGGTCGCGTGCGACGCCCATGGTGTACCTCTCGATGCCTGACTTGGTCGCCGAGTAGTCGGCAAGGCCGGGGGCGCCGACCCGGGAGCCCAGTCCGGAACTCACCGTGATGATGCGGCCGCCCGTGCGCAGCACTCGGGAGGCGGCCCGGATGACGGAGATCACGCCGAGGTAGTTGGTGGCGTGCATCCGGTCCAGTGCGGCGGTGTCGGCGTCCGGGTCGTCCACCGTGCCGGCCGCGGGGATCGCCGCGTTGTTGACGAGGATGTCCAGGCCGCCGAAGTGCGCGACCACGTCGTCGATCAGCGCCGGCGCCCGGCTCGTGTCCGCCTGGTCGGACTGGAAGGCGACGGCCTTGGCTCCCTTGCCGTGCACCTCGTCGACGACGGCCTGCGCCTGCTTCTCGGAGCTGACGTAGGTGAAGGCGACGTCGGCGCCCTGCTCGGCCAGCAGCCGTACGGTCGCGGCTCCCAGTCCGCGCGACCCTCCGGTGACCAGGGCGACCTTGCCCGTGAGTGGCTTGCTCATTCTTCTCACCTCGTTGATTGACCCTTCCTGGCAGTCGCAACACTAATTGTTACGACAGGCTGTCGCAACCTTCACTGTTACGACTGCGCTGTCGTAACATGAAGCGTTGCGGCCGGGAGGAGGAGTCCATGAGCGCCAACAGCAGGCTGACCATCGCCGCCCACGCGCTGGCCTGGATCGGCCTCTACCAGCGCCAGGGCCATGAGGTCGCCACCTCCGAGCAGATCGCGACCAGCGCGAACACCAACCCCGTGGTGATCAGACGGCTGCTCGGCGAGCTGCGCAGGGCCGGGCTCGTGGAGTCCCGGCGGGGCGTGGGTGCGGGCTGGTCGCTGGCACGCGAGCTGGAGTCGATGACCCTGCTCGACGTGTACGAGGCAGTGGAACCCGGCCCGCTGTTCGCAATGCACCGCACCACCCCGGACCAGGGATGCGTGGTGGGTCACGGCATCCAGCCGGCAATGCAGAGCATCTACGAGGGCATCGAGGAGACCGTGAGACACGAGCTGGCCCGCGTCACGCTCGAGAACGTACTCCGGGACGTACTCGCGGCACCTCGCTAGCCTCCCTGTCACGCCCTACCGCAGCCGCCCATGCCCGGGGGTGGCCCGCTCCGGCGTCGACGGCGCCGTAGTGCTCGACGGCCGCGCGGGCGCGGCGGATGTCCGTCGTTCACAACCTGGGTCGTTCACAACCCGGGCCGGGTCGCGTCGTGTTGTCGTGTCCTCACGCGTCGATCGCGAGGTCTTCCAGCGGTTTTGAGCAGCAGAGCAGGATCTTGTTCTGGGTGATCTCGCGTGGCCGGATGCCTCCGTTGTGCTGCATGTCGACGGAGCCGGAGAGCAGGGTCGTCTTGCAGGTGCCGCACATGCCCTGCGCGCACGAGGCCGGCAGGCTGAGGCCGGCTCGGGACGCGGCGGCGAGGAGCGAGGTGTCGGCGTCGCACTCGATGGTGCGTCCACTGCGGGTGAACTCGACCTTGAAACCCGCACTCGTGCCGGCGGCGGAGGCGTCTGTCGACGCGGTCGGCGCCTCGAAGGTGAAGCTCTCCTCGTGGTAACGCTCCATGTCGAGGCCCGCGTCCGACAGCATGTGCCGTACGGCGGCCATGTAGGGGGCGGGTCCGCAGGTGAAGACCTCCCGTTCGCGGAGGTCCGGTGCGACCTGCCGGAGCGTCTCGATCGTCAGTCGGCCGCGGTATCCGCCCCAGGGGGCGTACGGGCGGTCCTCCTCGCAGATGTGGACCACCCGGATGTTCGGCGCGGTCGCGGCGATGAGGTCGAGTTCGTGGCGGAAGACGATGTCCGCCGGGGTGCGGGCGCTGTGCACGAACACCACGTCGGCGGGGTCGGCCAGGTCGTACAGCGTCCTGGTCATCGCCATCGACGGCGTCACCCCGACGCCCCCGGACAGGAAGAGGTACTTGGGCGCGGGATGCCGGGCCGTGGAGAACTCGCCGAGCGGTCCGCGCGCCCGCACGGTGTCGCCGGGCTTCAGGTGGTCGTGCAGCCAGTTCGACACGAGGCCGCCGGGCACGCGCTTCACCGTGATCGAGAGCAGGAAGGGGCGGGTGGGCGGTGAGGAGATGGTGTAGCAGCGCTGGACCGGCCGGCCGTCGATGTCGAGGGCCAGTGTCAGGAACTGGCCCGGCTCGTGCCGGAACAGCCGGGGTTCGGCGTACTCGAACACGAAGGTGGTGACGTCGTGGGTGAGCGGGTGGACCTGACGGCACACCAGCAGTTCTTCGGTCTCGGTCATCGCTGCCGCTCCAGGTGTGACAGGTGTGCCAGGTGTTCCTTGAGCCGGGTCACGTACCAGTTGACGAACGCCTCGACCTGTTCCTCCGTCGGGCCGTACGGGCCGGGCAGGTAGGCCGGGCTGCTGATGCCCTGATGGGCGCGGGCGACGAACACCGCGTCCTGGTCGTTCGTGGCCTTCCACACCTTCGTCAGCGTGTCGAGGTCGTAGTCGCTCCCCTCGACGGCATCGGCGTGCACGAGCCAGGTGGTGCGGACGAGGGTGCGGTCCGGGGCGAGCGGGATCGCGGTGAAGGTGACCGCGTGGTCGGCCATGAGATGGAACCAGGAGTTGGGCTGCAGATGCAGGGACAGCCGGCCCAGGCGAGCGGTGGGGAAGTCCGCCAGCGGGCGCTTGCAGGCGGCCGTACCGTCCTGGGTGTAGGACTCCCCGGCCCCGTCGAGGGGCTCGCGCTGGACACGGAAACCCGTGGTACGGGTGTCCAGTTCCTCGATCGCGGCATACGGCAGGCCGAGCGACTCGTAGGTCGTGCGGGCGTCCGCGTCGGCCTGTAGGTAGCGCTCGTAGGCCGGCCGCAGCGTCGGAGGGAGGTTGTGCTCCTCGTAGCCGTAGGTGGGGAAGTAGCAGGCCTGGAGTTCGGGGTGACCGCCCGCGCAGTGGTAGCACTCCCGGTTGTTCTCCATGGTCAGCTTCCAGTTGCCGTTCTCGACCAGGTCGATCTGCGTGGCGACCTTCGCTTTGCCCAGGTTGTGCGGTGCGAGGTACGGCTCGACGCGGGCGGCGACCTCGTCGAAGTCGTCGGGCGGCGTCTCGGCCAGGCAGAGGAAGACCAGCCCGGCCACCGTGCGCACGTGCACGGACCGCAGCGAGAAGCATTTCGGGTCGAAGCCGGGCGCCTGGGACTCGGCGTGCAGCAGTCTGCCGTCCACGCCGTACGTCCACCGGTGGTACCCGCAGACGATGTTGCCCACCGAGCCGCGCTCCTCGTTCAGGATGCGCGCGCCGCGGTGGCGGCAGACGTTGTGGAAGGCCCGTACGTCCTCGTCGTCGTCGCGGACGACGATGACCGAGTACGGCCCGATGGTGACCGTGACGTAGTCGCCGGGCTCGGGAAGCTCCGCCTCGGCGGCGACGAACAGCCAGTGCCGGGCGAAGACGGCCTCGATGTCGAGGCCGAAGAACTCCTCGCCGACGTAGAAAGGGGCTTCGAGGCTCTGCCCGAGGGGACGTCGGGCAATGAGGTCGGCTGGGGCGCGCACCTCGGCGGCTGGTGTCACTGCGTTCATCTCATCTCTCCAGCAGGACTCAGGAGTTGACGGGTTGATGTGGTCAGAGGCGTTCAGACCGGCAGACACAGCCGTAGCGCGTCGTAGATCGCGGCGTGGATGTTGCGGGCGGCGACGGCGTCTCCGATGCGGAACAGCTGGTAGCGGCCCGCCTCGTTGCGGACCACCGCTTGTTCCTCGTGCGCAAGCAGGGCGCGGTGGTCGACCTCGCCGAGGTTGGTCGAGCCGGGGAGGAGTTCGACGTACAGCTCGTCGTTCGGCAGCGTCCCGTGCTCCACGACCACCTGGTCCACGATCCGCTCGGTCTCGGCCTCGGTGTACTCGCTGTAGAGGGTCGCGGCGAGCCGTCCGTCCTCGGTGCGGCGTACGGAGCGCAGCCGCTGGGCGAGCGTGGTGACGACCTCGTGTGCGGTGAAGGCCCGCAGGTAGGCGGGGGAGTTCATGCTGCCGACGTCGGGGGCGAGGGTGCGCTCCGGAGTGACGTACTCGATCCAGGCGCCGGATGTCGTGAGGACCTCCACGGCGTCCATGGCCGGGTAGCCGCCGTGGTCGTCGTAGACGAGGATCTCGCCCCGCGGGCGCCGCAGTGAGCCCGTCATCACGTCCCAGGTGTCGAAGACCAGCCCCTCGCCCTCGGTGAGGAAGCTGCGGTTGGGTGTACCTCCGGTGGCGACGATCACGAGGTCGGGGTGTTCGGCGAGGACGTCGTCGGCTTCGGCATACGTTCCCAGGCGCAGGTCGACGCCGAGATGCTTGCACTCCGCGAGACGCCAGTCGACGATCTGGATCAGGTCACCCCGGCGCGGGTTCGACGCGGCGAGTCTGATCTGTCCGCCGGGCTGGTCGCTCGCCTCGAACAGGACGACGTCGTGGCCGCGTTCGCCCAGCACACGCGCCGCTTCCAGGCCGGCCGGACCGCCCCCGGCGACCACTGCCTTCCTGCGGCGGCCGATGGTGGGGGAGATGAGATGCGGTACGTGGAGTTCGCGGCCGGCTGCCGGGTTGTGAACGCACTTGGTGTCGCCGGAGTCGTAGATCGCGTCGAGGCAGTAACTCGCCCCGACGCAGGGCCGGATGCGGTCCTCCTGGCCGGCCTTCACCTTGGCGACCAGGTGCGGATCGGCGATCTGCGCGCGGGTCATGCCCACCAGGTCAAGGAGTCCCTCGCGCAACGCATGCCTCGCGGTGGCGACGTCGGCGATACGCGCCGCGTGCATCACGGGGATGGAGAGCCGTCGCTTGATCTCGCCGGTGAAGCCCAGGTACGGCCCGAGCGGGGTGCCGATGGACGGGATGGTCTTCGCCAGGGAGGCGTCGCTCTCGAGAGAGCCGTGGATGGCGCTGATGAAGTCGATGCCGTCGGCGGCGTACTGCTCGGCGGCGGTGAGTGCCTCGTCGAAGGCGAGACCGGGGAGACCGCCGGGGTGCGCCTCGTCGAGCGACATCCGGATGCCGACGACGAAGTCGGGGCCGACGGCTTCGCGGACGGCGAGGATCACCCGGCGCGGGAACGCCATGCGGTTCTCCAGGCTGCCGCCCCACTCGTCGTCGCGGTGGTTGGTCGCGGGGGAAAGGAAGCTGTCCAGGAAGTGGCCGTATGCCTCCAGCTCGATGCCGTCGAGGCCGCCCTCCTGGCAACGAAGCGCCGCGGCGGCGTAGTCGGCGGCGATCCGGTCCAGGTCCCAGGCCTCGGCGGCTTTCGGGAAGGAGCGGTGCGCGGGTTCGCGCAGCGGTGAGGCGGAGACCACCGGCAGCCAGTCACCGGTGAAGTTGCTGGTGCGGCGCCCGAGATGGGTGACCTGGCACATCACCGCCGCCCCGGCTTCGTGCAGGTCGTCGGCGAGCCGGCGCAGCCACGGCACGATCTCGTCGCGGTACAGGAGCAGATTGCCGAACGCGGGCGGACTGTCGGGCGAGACCACCGCCGAGCCGCCGATCATCGTCAGGCCGACCCCGCCCCGCGCCTTCTCCAGGTGGTAGGCCCGGTAGCGGTCCTTGGGCATGCCCTCTTCGCCGAACGCGGGTTCGTGGGAGGTGCTGACCACGCGGTTGCGCAGGGTGAGGTGCTTGAGCTGGAAGGGCTGGAGCAGGGGATCCAGGGTGGTTGAGGGCACAGCCGCTCCTCGGGGACGCGCCGGACGGTGTCTTCGCCTGCTGGTTTCGCTATGCGAAACGACACCGTGATACGAGACAGATAGTGAAGCTGGGAATCCCCGGCCGTCAAGAGCCCCCTGCAAGAGCCCCCTGTCTGTCTCGGTGTCTGTCCCGGTTGTCTGTCTCGCTGCGTGGCCGGACCGGCGACGCCCGGCTCAGCCGCGCTTCACGTACCCCCGGCGCCAGGAGATCTTCGCGCCGGCCTTCATCACCTGTTCCGCGAGACCGGGAATGGTGTCCTCGTTGATCCGGAAGGTCGGCCCGGACAGTGTCACGGCCGCGATGACCTGGCCGTTCAGGGAGTGGATCGGGGCAGCGATGGCAGCAAGGCCTATCTCGTGCTCCTCGCTCGTGGTGGCGTAACCGCGCTCGCGGACCGCTTCGAGCTCCGCCGCGAGACGCGTCGGGTCGACGATGGTGTGCGGGGTGTACTGCTTCGGCCGCTCCGCGAAGATCTCCTCGATCTCCTCGGGGGTCATGTGCGCCATGAAGAGCTTGCCCGCCGAAGTGGCGTGCATCGGGGAGCGCCGGCCGACCCAGTCGATGCTCATGATCGACGAACCGATCGCCTGGTCGATGCTGATCACGTCGTCGCCGTCCCGGATCGCGACGTTCACGGTGTCGCCTACGGTCGCGGCCAACTCCTGGCAGACGGGGTGGCTCAGTACGGCCAGATCGTTCACCTTGCTCGCGCCGCCCGCGAGTTCGACCATCGTGTACCCGATGCGGTACCGCCCGCGCTCGGTGTCCTGCTCGACCATGCCCCGTGACTCCAGGGTCGCCAGCAGCCGGAACACGGTCGACTTGTGGATGGCCAGTTCATCGGCGATCTCGGTCACGCCGCTGGGGCCCCGCTTGGCCAGCACCTGAAGGATCGATACCGCCCGGTCGACGGACTGCACCGAGTGATCACGTGGGCGGCTGCCGTTGCTGGTCATGGCGGAAGAGTAGTCGAGCGGCAGTCGCTGTCGGCGAGCCCCTGGCCGCCTGGTTTCACCCGGTGCCGCGGCCGCATGCGACCACTGGACGCGCGCCTTCCCGTTGGACGCGCGCCTTCCCGCGACGGTCGTTCCGGGGTTAATTCGCCGTTTCCTTCCTCCGGGGGCCTTGACGGGTTGCCCGACGCGGGGACATCGTTCGTACCGCATTCGTACCGCATTGCACATAAGTTTTGCTATGCGAAACAACCTCGACCTTCCGCCCCGCGCGGACCCCGGAGGTGGGGCACGGTGATTGAGGCATCTCGGCTGAAAAAGGTGTACGGCTCGGCATCCAAATCCGAATCCGAGTCCGACGGAGTGCACGCGGTCGACGGCGTGACGTTCGACGTGGCGCCAGGAGAGCTCTTCGTGGTCATGGGGCTGTCGGGTTCCGGCAAGTCGACCCTGCTCCGCATGCTGAACCGGCTGGTGGAGCCGACCTCCGGTGAACTGCGCGTCGACGGCCGCGATGTGCTGACGATGGGTGACGCGGACCTCCGGGAGCTGCGCAACCGCAAGGTCAGCATGGTCTTCCAGCACTTCGCGCTGTTCCCGCACCGCACGGTCCGCGAGAACGCCGCTTACGGCATGCGTCTACGAGGAGTCGCCGAGTCCGAGCGACTCGACCGCGCCGACTGGGCGCTGCGGACGGTCGGCCTCGGTGACCGGGGCGATGCCTTTCCAGCTGAACTGTCCGGTGGTCAGCGGCAGCGTGTGGGTCTGGCCCGCGCGCTGGCCACGGACGCCGAGATCCTCCTCATGGACGAGCCGTTCAGCGCGCTCGACCCCCTGATCCGCCGCGACATGCAGGACCTGCTGCTGACGCTGCAGCGGGACCTGCGCCGCACGATCGTCTTCGTCACCCACGACCTCAACGAGGCGATGCGCCTCGGCGACCGGATCATGGTCATGCGGGACGGACGCGTCGTACAGCTCGGAACCGCGACCGACATCCTCCACACGCCCGCCGACGACTACGTCCGCGACTTCGTCTCCGACGTCGACCGTTCACGCGTGCTGACCGCGAGCGCCATCATGCGCGAGCCGCTGATGACGGCGAGCGCGGACGACGATCCCCAGGACGTCCTGAGGAGACTGTCGAACATCGAGGCCGCAGGGGTCTACGTACGGGACTCCGGACGCATCGCCGGAGTGGCGCGCGACGACCTGCTCGCCCAGGCGGTCCGGGAGGGCCGTACCTCCCTGCGCGAATGCCTGGTCGACGAGTACGAGCGGACCGGCCCCGACACCCTGCTCGTCGACCTGTGCCCGCGGGTCGGACGGCACGCCGTGCCCCTTGCCGTCACCGACGACGACGGCCATCTCCTCGGTGTCGTCCCCCGGGCGGCACTCCTCACGGCACTGTCCGACCCCCGGAAGTCGGACGCGACCGATCCCCGGAGGGAGGCGGCGCATGTCTAGCCCCTTGTTCACCATCGACCTCGGTACGCCGGTCAGTTCCGCCGTCGACTGGCTCACGCAGCACCTGGGCGGCGTCTTCGACGCCATCTCCTCGGTGATGACCGAGCTGGTCAACGCCGTGCTCTTCGTCCTCACCGCACCGCATCCGCTCGTCATGACAGCGGTGTTCACGGTGCTCGCGTTCCTCGCCCGCAAGTGGGGCTTCGCCGCCTTCACCGTCGTCGCCTTCCTCCTCATCCAGGGCATGGGCCTGTGGACCGAGGCGATGCAGTCACTGGCAGTCGTACTCGTCGCCTCCGTCCTCGCCGTGGCCATCGGAGTGCCGATCGGCGTGTGGGCCGCCCGGGGCCGGGTGGCCAGCGCCGTCGTCCGGCCGGTGCTCGACTTCATGCAGACACTGCCGGTGTTCGTCTACCTCATCCCGGCCGTGTTCTTCTTCGGCATCGGCCTCGTCCCCGGAGTCGTCGCGACCACCGTCTTCGCCGTCCCGCCCGCCGTCCGCCTGACCGAACTGGGCATCCGGCAGGTCGACAAGGAGGTCGTCGAGGCCGCGCACGCCTTCGGCGCCAAGCCCCGCCAGATCCTGCGCGAGGTCCAACTCCCGCTCGCCCTGCCCTCGATCATGGCCGGCGTCAACCAGGTGATCATGCTCGCCCTGTCCATGGTGGTCATCGCCGGCATGGTCGGCGCCGCCGGCCTCGGCACCGTGGTCGTCCGCGGCATCAGCCAACTCGACGTGGGCGTCGGCTTCCAGGGCGGACTCGCCGTCGTCTTCCTCGCCATCTTCCTCGACCGCGTCACGGGCGCGCTGGCCACGCCGAGGCGACGCCGGGGCCGCACTCGGCCCACCTCGGCCGCCGACGCCACATCCGCTCCCGTCTCCGTCTCCGTCCCCGCCCCCGAATCCGCCGTCGCCGCTTCGGCGTGAAGACTCTCTGAGACTGCCTGAGAACAGGAAAACCGCTCATGAACCGCACCTCACGCCGCTCCCGCGGCTCGCTCCTCCTCGGCTGTATCGCCGCCGTACTCACTCTGGTCACCACCGCGTGCAGCGGAGAGACCGCAAGCGTGGACTCCGGCTCCGGCTCCGGCGGGGGGAGCGACGACTCGAAAACGGTGAAGATCGCCGTCGTCGAGGGCTGGGACGAGGGCACCTCCGCCACGTACCTCTGGAAGGAGATCCTCGAAGAGAAGGGCTACAAGGTTGACGTCCAGTCACTGGACGTGGCCAGCACCTTCACCGGCGTCGCGAACAAGCAGGTCGACCTCTACCTCGACGCCTGGCTGCCCAGCACCCACGAGTCGTACTGGAAGAAACTCGGCTCCAAGCTGGAGGTCACCTCCACCTGGTACGCACCGGCCGACCTCAATCTGACCGTCCCCACATACGTCAAGGACGTCAACTCGATCGCCGACCTCAAGGCGCACGCCTCCGAGTTCGGCGGCCAGATCGTCGGCATCGAGGCGGGCTCCGGCCTGATGCGGCTCACGCGTGAGAGCGTCATGCCCGCCTACGGTCTCAAGGACGACTACCAGCTCACCGAGAGCAGCAGCTCCGCCATGCTCTCCGCGCTGCAGAACGCCATCGCGAAGAAGAAGCCGATCGTGGCCACCCTGTGGCGACCGCACTGGGCGTACGCCAAGCTGCCGCTGAAGGTCCTCAAAGACCCCGAGGGCGCATACGGCGCCCCCGACAAGGTCCAGGCCATCGCCCCCAAGGGCTTCGCCGCCGACCACCCCGAACTGGCCGGCTGGCTCAAGAACTTCAAGCTCACCTCGGCCCAGCTGGGCAGCCTCGAACTGCTGCTTCAGGAGAAGGGCTCGGGCCATGAGCAGGAAGCCGCGAAGGAGTGGATCGGTGAGAACAAGCAGCTGGTCGACTCCTGGCTGAAGTGAGCCGCACAGGGAGAAGACCGTGCCGGGTGGTTCGGACCGGTCTTCTCCCTGTGCGGAGCGCAAGGGGGGCCGAGCCACGTCGAAGGTGTTCAGCTGCCGTACAGCCAGCTGTCGTACGCGGCGTTGTCGACCAGGTGGTAGAGCCCGAGCGCGCCGGGGAAGAGCACAAGGGCGAGGACTCCAGCTCGTAGGAAAACCGGCGCCACGATGGTGACGCTTTCGGACTGGCCGGTGATCGTGCGCCAGTCGCGCAAGCGTCTGATGTCGCCCGAGCAAGCCGCCCAAAAGCCGCCTCCGACGACGATCCCCACCCCGGCGAAGACCATGGAGAACCCTGCCACCACGGCAAGGAAGGTCTCGCGGTCATGATGGTCGGCGACGAAGAGTGCGCCCACGCAGAGCAGGGCGACAGCGGCGATACCCTGCACCGCTCCTCGCACCACGACCCCCTTGAAGCGCAACCGTGGCAGACGTACGCCCTCCTCGTCCGTGGCCCGTTGTGGGGCCTGCTGTGCTCCGGTGCGTTGTGTACGCGTCATGGGCGGCAGGCTATCCGGGAGTGGAAAGCCGCCGACGTCCCCACGCGGCAAGGCTCGCGTACACCCCTTGTCACAGTGGCCGCCCCGCGTTTCATGCCGCTCAGCGCCGAGCAAGAACGGCACGCCGTCGATAGTGAGGATGCTCTGGGCCGGGTCCGGGTGTACGGGAGCGCGTCGAGGCCACCCCCCCCACCATGGTGATGCTCGGCGGGGCGTGCGGTGTCCACGACGCGTCCCTGGTCGAGATGGTCTCCGGCACCATCCTTTCTTGCCTGGTGCACGGATGGCCGGCTCAGGTCACGTTGAGCCGCGGCAGCACCGTGCGGCCGCAGTGTCCGGCTGACGGCTCAGAGGGCGCCCTGGGTCCAGGGGCCGGTGATCGCGAAGGTGATGCCGGGGGTCTGGATGTTCACGAACAGCCAGTTGCCGTGCTTCGGTTCGAACACCGAGCCGGCCCACTCCGAGCCCCTGTGGTCGCCGGCCGGGACGTTCTTGCCGGCGGTGCCGCCGCGCAGGTCGACGTTGTTGGTGGCGAAGCGGAAGATCTCGCCCTGCGCAGTCAGTCCGTGGACGTACTCGGTGCCGCCGCCGTCCTCGCAGAGCAGCAGGCCGCCGCGGGGGCTGACGCACATGTTGTCCGGTGCGTTGAGCACGTCGGCGCCGGGGGAGGCGAAGAGCACCCGGAACTCGTCGGTGGCGGGGTCGAGTTCGAAGACCTGGCCCTGGCGGGCCGGTCCGCCGTCGGTCGTGATCACGTAGATGCGGTCGTTGCCGTACCAGGCGCCCTCGAGACGGCTGAACACCGCGGCGCCGTTCGCCTGCGCCTGGACCCGCACCGTGTCCGTGGCCGGGTCGACGTCGTCCACGGGCACCCAGGAGACGGTGCCGTACGCCTTCTCGCCGTCGAGGCGGGTGTCGTACGTCGTCGTGCCGATGCGCATGGCCTCCAGCCGGCCGCCCTTGGACAGGTCGCCGGGCACCGCCGGTACGAAGCGGTAGAGCGAGGCGTCGCCGCGGTCCTCGGTCTCGTAGACGTAGCCGGTCGCCGGGTCGATGGCGATGGCCTCGTGGTTGAACCGGCCCATGGCCTTGTAGGGCTCGGGGTTGCCCTTGCCTTCCGAGGCCACTTCGAAGATGTAGCCGTGGCGCTTGCCCGCAGTGGTGGAGAAGGTTTCCTCGCAGGTGAGCCAGGTGTTCCACGGGGTGGCGCCGCCGGCGCAGTTGCGGATGGTGCCGCCGAGGCTGCCGTAGGACTCCAGCCATTGCCCGGCGTCCGGGTCGAAGACCAGGGTGGTGGTGCCGCCGCCGGCCTCGGGGTTGTAGGCCGGGGCGGTGAAGGCGGGGCCGACGCCGCGCTCGTGGTTGCGGACGAGGTGGACCCGGTCCCCGTAGCGGAAGGCCGCCATGCCGTCGTGCGCGCCCGGGGTGCGCACCCCGTCGTCCATGAGGTCGTTCGTCCAGCCGTAGGAGATGTACTCGAAACCGCGCGGCAGTTGCAGCAGTTCCAGACCGGTTGCCTGGTCCTTGACCGGGCGCAGCGGGCCGTACCCCGCGTCGAATTCCAGCTTGGCCGGCGCGGCTGCCGCAGTCCGTGCCGCGAGGGCCTGGAACGGGACAGACGCGGCCGCGGCCACCGCAGCCCCGCGCAGAAGGGTGCGTCGTTCAAAACCGGAACCGGTCGGTCTTCCGTTGGACTTGCCTGTCATGGGAGTCCTCTCGATGCAACGGACCGGGGGGCGGCGACCGTCACCCTAGGACCGAGCCCATGGTCCGATTCCCAACGGAAGGTGATCGTTGGGAGAACCTCTTCCAGGTCCCAGCGGACCAGGCGGTTCGTACGCCGGTCAGTGGCTGTCGGCGGGTTCGCCGCTGAGCGTCGTGTGGATGCGGGCGCTGGGGACAGCCGGTTGCCGCCTTGTTCGACGGCAACCGGCCTTCGTTGAGGGTGGATGTCGTCGCCGACAGGCCGGTGATGGTTGGACGGTGTGCGCTGTGCCGCCCGACTACCACCGGATCGCTGTCAGGCGGTGGTGCGGAAGGGGCCGGTGACCTCGTAGGTGATGCCGCCGGAGGAGCTGCCGGTGGTGCCGCGCTGGCTGGAGAAGTACAGCCGCCTGCCGTCGGGGGAGAAGGCCGGGCCGGTGATCATCTTCTGCACGCAGTGCGAGCGTCGCTTCCACGGCAAGCCGAGCAAGGGGATCAATCACTACGTCTGCGCGCCGAAGAAGCCGTACCGTGCTGCGGACCACCCGCTGGCATCTGGGTGCCGGAGACGGGCATGGTCGAAGGCCTCGGCGTCTTCCTGTCCGACCAGGTGCTCGGCGAGTACCGGCGAGACCTGCTCACCGAATCCCTGGACCAGATGGACACCGACGCCCAGCACGAACGGGAGCTGCGCGCGGCGTCACTGCGCCAGGCCATCGCCGAGGCTGAGACCACGAGCAAGCGACTCCTACGCGGCCTGGAAGCGGCCTGGAAATGGTCGACAACCCCGACTCGAACCTGCGGCCAAGCGCTTAGAAGGTGTCAGGGGTTAAGCGATGTGCTCACCTGCGTAAAAGCAGGTCGCGCGCGAACGAAAGTCGCCAAGTCGCTTGCTGTCACTTTCTGCACTCATCGGCTGCCCTGCTGCTCCTGCTCGCCATGGGTGCTGGAGCAGTAGGCAGGGCTCCGCGGGACCCTGTATGCGGGAGCGCATCGCTCGCCGGCGTCGGGCGGTCCCGCCGTGGCGGTCGCTCAGGCGCGGTGCTACCGGTCGTGCAGAACCTCGGGCCGCGTTACGGGCACGATGGTGATCAAGTCGCCGAGGCCCTTGAAGTCATCGGGGTTGGTGGTGAAGAGGGGGAGTTCCTCGGCGGCCGCGATGGCGGCGATCATCAGGTCGGCCACACGGCGACGGGGCTGGCGGCCTGCGGAGACGACGGCGGCGCAGATTCTGCCGTAGATGCGGGCCGCCTCCACGTCGAAGGGAATGGGGTCGAATTCGTTCTCAGCGCGCTGCAGGACGTCCACGCGGCGGGCCCGCTCGGCGTGTTCGTCGTAGTCGCTCTGCTCATCGCTGCCGCGTACCTGGTGCGGGCCTGCGGAGAGTTCCGCGAGGGTGATGGTGCTGATGGCCATCTCGGCGGGCAACTCGTCGGCGTCGATCCACTTGCGCAAGATCATGATGTTGGTATCAAGCAGACCTTGCTCGTGCTCAACGGGCATACGGGTCGTCCAACTCTTGCTCGAGGACGGCATTCTGGTCGTCGCGGAAGGCGTCCAGCGAGATGTCAGGGGCGGTGCGTGACATGGCCGCGAACTCGGCACGGGGAACGAAGCGGCGACGGCGGCGGAGCGGGACCAGCTCGCCGACCCGGTGCCCGTCGCGGGTGACGGTGAACGCCTGTCCTCCCTGGACGGCGTCCATGATCTCTTTGGAACGAGTGCGTAGATCGCGCTGCGTGATCTCGGGCTTCGCTGTCATGGAGCCCACGATAGCGAAGGTGTGCTACCAGGTGCTACATCGTGCCCCGGGTGTGGATTCGTCGACGAGGGTTGCTGCTGCCACGACGCCGGGTCTGTCTCTGTCCGCGATCGTGTGCCGGGTGAGGCGCTTGCTCACAGAGAGATGTGCGCGCCGTAAACGGAAGAGCCCCTCACGCGTATCCGCAGGTGAGAGGCATCTTTGCGCCCCCGGCGGGGCACCGACAGCATCTGTACGGGCCCGGAGCCGCCGTGAGCTGGTGCTTTCCGGCACGGTGGCGGTGCCGCGGGTGCGTCGGCGCCGGCGTAGGGGTGGTTCCCGGTGACCGCTCCGAGCGAAACGCCGCGCGGTGAGGCTGCGGGCGTCCGTGACGCTCCTCCGAGCGGCACTGATCCGGGCGTCGGCCTTGAGGGGTGGGTACGGCGGTGCTGCGCGCTGGTGGTGGCGTCGGTGGCCGGGTACGCCTCGTACGTGCATCAGCGGGAGTTCGCCCTGCAGGGTGGGGCGGATGTGGTGAGTGCGACGTTATGGCCGTTGTCGGTGGACGGCTTGTTGCTGCTTGCGACGGTGGGGCTGTTGAACCCGTCCCGTGATGTGGGGCGTCGAACGCGGGCCGTGGTGTGGCTGGCCTTTCTCCTCGGTATTGCAGTCTCTCTGGCGGCGAATGTGGCGGCTGCGCCTGCATTGGCGTGGACTCCGATGCTGGTGGCGGGCTGGCCGCCGGTCGCCCTGCTGCTGTCGGTGGAGTTGCTGGTGCACCGTCCCGCCGTTCGTGACCACGGCGAGAGTCCGGAAGGCCCCTCGGAGCTGTGCGACGAGACTCGGCGAGAGGGCGCCTCGCGGCGAGACCGAGAGATGAGGGGAGCGGATGGTCGTGGGGGAGACCTGGCGGAGCGAGACGAGACCGAGACTGTGCGGCGAGAGACGGGTCGCGGCAGCCGAGAGCCGACAGGCGGTGACGAGCCAGGGCATCCAGAGGTTCGGTCCGTGAGTGATGGTCCGTCGCGGTCTGCAGCTGGGGCGACGGCAGAGGAGGTGATGTGGGAGCACTTCCGGCGGCAGTTGGCTGCGGGGCGGGTGGCCAGTGGCGCGGAGCTGGATCGGGTGGCGGGTACGAACAACTACGGGCGGGCCGTGCTGGCCCGTTGGCGCCGGACCGGCCGGATTTCGGAAACGGTGGATGGGGCGCGCGTGAGCGGACGGCGCAGCCACTCATGAGCACGGGACGGCATCCGTGAGGGCGGCCGAGGCACTGGTCGGGTGGTGCTGCTCTGACAGGGTGATGTGGAAGGAGACGTCGTCGCTGTCGGCGTGCAGGCGGACGGTGAGCTGAGTGGTTTCGAACAGGCGTCGTTGCAGCTGTTCGGGGGCATCGGCGAGATGACGGGCCAGGTAGGGGAGGGCGTCGAGGAGCTCGGCGAGGATGTCGGATGCTTCTGTACGGTCGGCCGTATCGAGAGTTCGGAGTGCGTTGAGAGTGTTGACCCGCTGGTCTTCCAGGTCGTTGTAGGTGTGGCGGAGGGCGGTGGTGTAGGAGTCGTCGGCGGGGCAGTTCTGGGCCTGTTGCAGGAGATTGTGCTGGCGGCGGGCTACGTCGTTGAGCAGGAGGTTCAGCCGGTCTCGTTCGTTTTGGAGTTGGCTCGCGTTGCGGTGCTGGGCGCGTTTGAGGGCGGCGGCCAGCAGATCGGGCCGGTCCGGGCGGAGCACATGGTCGGTGTAGAAGGCGGCCAGGGCGTCCAGCAGGAGGTCCTCGCGGATGTAGGCGGTTTTGGGGTGGCCGGCGTAGGCGTCGGGGCGGCCGCGGTTGTTGGCCTCAGGTTGGCAGCAGTAGGAGGTGATGCCCTTGCGGTGCTTGCCGTACATGCGCCGGCTGCAGGCGTGCAGCACCATCCCGCGGAGCACGTAGGTGCGGTTCGTCTGCGGATGGGTGTTGATGGTGTTCCCGGCCCGGGACCCCTGGTTGGTCGGCGGTCTCTGGGTGAGCGTGTCGTACATCCATTTGGGGATCAGTGGTTCGTGTACCGGTTGGGGTGACCACACCCACAGGGCGGGGGCGTTGTAGGCGCCGCTTCGGGAGCGGCTGGCGTGCCGTGCGCGACGAACATCTCCGCACCGGCTCGGTGCCGACGCCGTTCTCCACCCAGTGCACCGCATCCGGCGCGATGACGACCAAGTCTCCCGGAGCGCAGCGAGCGGGCGCGAGGGTCGGACGGCCGCGAGGAGCATCAGGACGAGGGTGGTGGTTCCGAATGCGCCGTGGGCGGTGACCACGGGCACGGACAGGTGGCACATCAAGGCCCCCTGACTTCCCAGAACGGGAGAACGAGCCAGATGCGGCAACCGCAGCGTCGTCCGTACCCGGTCGGGGCGGGAGGCCCGCCCCTACATCGCATCAGAGATGAACAGCTGCCTGCCGACCATCGTTTCGCAGGTCTGTCGGAAGGGCCGATATGGGACCCTGACAGTCGTTGGCGCGCCCCGTACGATTCCTCCTGCTGTGTGCCGCAGTAGGGGGACATTGGGGGCTTTCGTGCTCGACGCGAAGCAGCATCAGGGCAAGTTCGGCGAGGACTATGTCCGTGTGCTTGCCTCCGCGGCAGGGTTGATCGTTTCGCAGGACGATCTCGACGCGGATGGGATCGATCTCGGATTCCGTGCCACCGGTCGGTACGGACGGAGGCAGTCACCCACCATCGAAGCTCAGATCAAGACATGGTCGAAGCCGTCCGGATCGTCCGGTCATCTGAACTACCGCGGGCTCAATGAGTGGCAGTTCAACAGGCTCGCCGGCCCCGACTTCACCGTTCCCCGGTTCTTGTTCGTCATCTGCGTCCCCGCGGACAAGGAGGAGTACGCGGCCATGACGACCGAGGGCGTCATGCTCCGTCACTTGGGCTACTTCGTCTCGCTTCGTTCTGAGGAGCCGATCAAGGATCCTGATCGTGAGCGAATACGTCCGGTCAGGGTTCCGACAGCGAACGTGCTCACCGCCTCTTCGCTGCGCCGGCTCACCGAGACCCAGTCGGACTGGTAGGGGAACCGGGATGACGATTCCGCTGAAGGTCGATGACATCGCCGGCTATCTGGCCGAGACGGGCTGGGAGCGGGACCCGCAAGGCTGGCGCGGGGCGAGTGTGTGGCAACACGCGGGCGACTACGAGGTGTTGGTGCCTGCTCGCGACGGCATGGGGGACAACGAGCGCCGGGTCCGGGAGATCCTTCGCTGTCTGTCCGCGGTGGAGGACCGACCGGCGGGCGACATCGCCCTGGAGATCGCCCGACCGCAGCTGGACAAGCAGTATTTCCGGACGTTTCCCACGGGGCACGACCCGGGTTACACGTCGCTCCTCTTAGGTGCGCAGGCCGTGGTGGGTGTCCGCAACCTCCTGAGTGCGGCGACACGCACCGTCGTGCAGGGTCCGCACTTCTCCTTCGTCGGCCGGGCACCGGGCGTGGTGGGTGACCTCCTGCGTGCGGCCGAGCTCGGCCCCTCCAAAGCCGGAAGCTACGTCGTGGAGACCCGGGTGCCGGCGGATACGACGGCTCAGGCCCCGAGTGGAGAGCAGATCGCCGGCCGGACCGTGCTGGTTCAGATGCATGAAGCGGTGAGCGCCGCCCAGGCGGCCGTAGCGGCGGACGAGCCCGCGGCATTCGACGAAACCGTCACGGCCGGCGTCTCGGCGGATCTCTGCAAGGCGCTCAGCGAGCTTTCCGGCTCCGACCGGAGCGAGCCGTTCGAGATCACCTTCCGGTGGGCGCGCTCGCAGCCACTCGACGCGCCGTCCCACGTCGTCGCATTCCCCGAGACCTCGGGATCGCTTCTGTCGGCGGCGGCCAACCGGCTTCGTGACCTCAACGCCACCGGTGCCGCGACGCTCTCCGGCGTGGTCGAGGGACTGCACGACGACGCGGCCGGCAACGACCGGTGGCGGATCAAGATCCGCGGCGAGTTGCGCACCGAGCAAGCCGAACTGGTCCGGCGGGCCGTCTGGGTGCGGCTTCCGGACCAGGCCTCGTACGACCGGGCGATCACCGTGCATCGGGAGCAGCAGGAGGTCACCGTGACGGGCGAGTTGTCCAGCGCGACCGGCCGGGTGGAACTGGTGCCCGGGCCAGGGCTCGACATCTGAACGGCTTTCGGCTCATCGAGGAGGGGTACTGTGCCGACGGAGTTGACCGTACGCGATCATGCATCGCTGTTTGCCCTGATGGTGGTCGCACGACCGGTGACCAACCGTGAACTGCGCGATCTCGCCGGACTTGAGGTCAGCGCGGAGATACGCCGACGAGCGAATCAGGATGTCGAGCGGATCGCGACCAGGAAACGCGGTGCGGTCAACACGCACCAGCTCACGCCCGCGGGCAGGACCTGGTGTGAGTCCGCCCTGGTGGCCGGACGTCCGGACGGAGCGAAGTTTCCGGCCGGTGTGCTCTACGCGGTGCTGGACAGCGTCGGACAGTATCTGGCGAGTTCGGGCACCAAATTCGGCGAGTTCTTCAAACCCGACGTCGAGAGCTGGATCCGCGCGGTCTACACGGAACTCACCGTTCGCCGCGAACCAGGCAGCTGGGTCAAGCTGTCGGCGCTGCGCCCATGGCTCGAAGACATGCCACGGGGGGTCGTCGACGCCGAACTCGACCGGATGATCGAGCAGCCCGACGTACAGCTGATGGCCGAACTCAACCAGCGCGCACTCAGCGACCAGGACCGCGACGCCGCCGTCGACATCGGCGGCGAACCCCGGCACCTGCTGCGGATCGGGCCGGCGTGAACCGGGAGATCGCGGCCCTGAAGGCCATCCACATCAGCACCGCGCCGACGTCGGACGAGGTCTGGACGCCGGTGACCCCCTACCACGTCGACGGCCTTCATCGGGAGGTGTACCGGCGGCTGGAAAGGGCGATGAGCGCTGTCGAGCGCGCCCACTCGCCGGTCGCGGCGGTGGTATGCGGCGAGCGCGGATCAGGCAAGACGCATCTGCTCGGCTGGACCCGCCACGAGATCCAGGAGCGCGGCGGCTTCTTCTTCTACATCAAGCTCGTGACCGGCCGGGACTTCTGGGAGGGCGCCACCAACAGTCTCGTCGACAGTCTGTACCGGAAGGACGAGGGCGACCAGTTGCAGCTGGTTCGCCTCCTCGGCGGGCTTTCGCGCCAGGTCGGCCTCGACACGGAGACCCACAACGCCATCATCGGTGAGCGGGAGTTGACGCGTGCCCATGTCGACGCGTTCGTTCAGGGCATCCGGAGAATCGACCGGCAGGTGGGCAACGAGGCCGCCGATACGGCCCGCGCGCTGGCGCTCGTCGCCTCCACAGGCGATTCCGCGGGGATCGGCCAGGCCTACCTCGCACTTGACGACGACGATCCGGGCCGGCGTGCCGCCTGGGGGATGTCACCCCGCGGGCGACCGGCTCAACTCCTGCTCCGCGATCTCACGCGCCTGTTCGCCCTCGTCGGACCGCTGGTCTTCGCCTTCGACCAGCTGGACAACCTGGTGTCCGCGTCGGAGACGTCTGCGCTGACGTCGTCCGCGTCCGGCGGAAGCCGGGCCGCGCAGCGGCTGAGCAGCGACATCGCCGCCGGCTTGATGGAACTGCGGGAGGAAACCCGCCGGACCCTGATGGTCGTGGCCTGTCTCCAGGACACCTGGGGGCTGATTTCTCGGTCGGCGGTCCGGTCCGCCCTGGACCGGTTCGAGGTCCTGCCGACGCTCGGAGCGATTCCCGACGAGGCCACCGCCGCCGCCATCATCAGTAACCGATTTCGCCAAGGCTACGAGGCCGAGGGGTTCACCCCGCCCTACCCGACCTGGCCGATCAGCCCGGCCGCGCTGGCCGAAGCCTCCCACCGTTTCACCGCACGGCGGCTGCTCAAGCGCGTCGAGAAGCACCTCGACGAGTGTGAGCAGACCGGCACGGTCTCCGAACTGACCTCCTTGACAAGCGAAGAGCCCAGGGGAGCCGCACAGCCCACGCCCGCGAAGGCCGGCAACCTGAACGCCTTGACCGAGTCCTTCGAAAAGCTCCGTGCCGAGGCCGATGATCTCGGGCCGCTCAACGCCGCCTCCGAGGATGACCTGATGCCCGCTCTGCTGGGCGCGGGACTGCGGAGCCTGGTCAAGGAACTCGGTGTGGACGAGACACGGTTCCTCATCGAGACGGACTTCGGCCGCAAGGCGGCGCTGCACGCCCGGCTGCGTCATGTCGTCGACGAGGCCAGCGAAAACGAAGTCCACTGGTCCTTGCGGGCGATCGCCACGGACAACCCTCGCGCCGCCCAGACCCGGATCCGCAACGCGGCTGTGGAGGCCGGCCTGGCGGCCCAACTGACGAGCCGCCGGCTGATCCTGCTGCGGAACACCCCGTATCCGAGCGGCGCCAAGACCAAGGAAATCAAGGACGACTTCGAGGCGCGGGGCGGGATGTCGTTACCGATCGGTGCCGCCGATCTCCGGACCCTGGCCGCTCTCCGGGCCATGCTCGACGACCGTGCGTCAGGCCTGGCCGAATGGCTGCGGCAGGAACGCCCCGCCTCCCGCACAGAGGTCTTCGCGCCGGTGCTGGCCGATCTGCGGCAGCAACTCGGCATCACGGCCACGGACACCGGCTCCGGGGCGGACGCGGCGGACATGCCGGAGGACGCCGAGCCGGCTCGTACCGAGATCGTCATCGGCACCACGGTCCGGGGCCGCCGTCCGTTCGCGGTTCCCATGGAACGGCTCCGGATGCACACCGCTGTGGTGGGGGCCGCGGGATCGGGCAAGACGGTCCTGATCAAGCGACTCGTGGAGCAATGTGCTCTACGCGGTGTCTCGGCGATCGTGCTGGATCCGAACGACGACCTCGCACGGCTAGGCGACCCCTGGCCGCGCACGCCGGATCGCTGGGCGGACGCACATGAGCGCGAGGCTCAACGCTATTTCGCGGATGTCGAAGTGACGGTGTGGACGCCGGGCCTGAACCGGGGACGCCCGATCTCGTTCTACCCGCTCCCCGACTTCGGTCCGGTCCTTGACGACGAGGACGACTTCCCGCGTCTGGTCAGGTCGACCGTGACATCACTCGCGCCGCATGCCGGCATACGGGGCAGCAGCGCTCGCGCGACCCAGCAGCTGGGGGTCCTCAAACGTGCCCTCGAACAGTACGCGCGCGACGGCGGCAAGACCTTGGCCGGCTTCGTCGAGCTGCTCGCCGAGCCCCCGCCCGACATCGTCAACAGCAGGACCAGGCGCTTCGCGGTTCAGATGGCGGACACGCTGGAAGCCGCGATGGAGACCGACCCGCTGTTCGGGGAGTCCGGCGCACCCGCCGATCCCGGCATGCTCCTGATCCCGTCGCCGGGGAAGGCCGCCCGTATCTCGGTAATCAGCTTCATCGGCCTGTCCGGCGACGGACCGGCCCAGTTCGTCAGCCGCCTCCAGGCGACCTTGTTCTCATGGTTCCGGGCGCACCCGGTCGGCGACCGTGCCCTGGGCGGGCTGCTGGTGATGGACGAGGCGCAGAACTTCGTACCGTCCGGTGCGGCGAATCCGAGTACGGAGAGCACGGTCGAACTCATCCGCCAGATACGCAAATACGGACTCGGGATGGTCCTCGCCTCGCAGACGCCCAGGGGGATCCACAACCAGGCGCTGGGCAACACGGTGAACCAGTTCATCGGCCGCCTTACTGTTCCCGCTCAGATCAACGCCGTCGAGACCATGGCGGAGGCGCGGAACGCGGTCCTCGACAACCTCGCCGGTCTCCAGCGCGGCACGTTCAACGCCGCGACCGAGGGGACCGGATTCAGCAAGATCGAGGTGCCGATCTGCCTCAGTCACCACGATGTGCCGCTCACGGAGGACGAGATCGTCGAGCGAGCCCGCCGGGGTACCTGAGCGGTCGTGAGGTGGTGAGCGCGTCCTGGCCCGTGCCGAGATCCTGGCCTGTCGCCCTGCGCTGGTGTGTCCGTGCCGAAACCCTGACCTGCACGGACAGGGTTTTCAGCACGGACAGGGTCGCCAGGGCGCTTGAGCCGTCCTATCCCGGCGGTCACCTCTGCGCCGACCTGGAAGAGGGCAGACGGACCCGCGCGAGCGAACCGCGCTCTTCCGCACTGTCACCGCCGGAGGCGACACCCTCGTCGTCGACAACGCCCGTCAGGCAGCCGAAGTCCGCCCCGGCCACCGGTCTGCTCGTGGTCACCAGCCGCACCGGCCTGCCGGAGCCGGCCATGGACGGCGTGGTGGCCGTCCCCCTCGAACCGCTCGACGAGCGAGCGGGGGTCGAGTTCGTACGCAGGTGGCGCGTCACGGACGCGGACGGCGCGGCCCGGGCGCTGGTCCGGATCTGCAGCGGCCTGCCGCTGGCGCTGCGCGCGGCCGGCGAATGGCTGGTGAAGAAGCGCCCTCAGTTGAGCCTCAACGACGCGGTACTGGCATTCGGCACCGGCGGCTAACCACACTCGGAGGACGGGACCCCATCGGTGAGCACGGTTCTCGACCTGGCCTACCAGGGCCTTTCCGACCCCGCCAGGCAGTTGTCCGGCTGTTCGGCTGCCTGCCGGGTACGACGGGCCACCGGAGGTCTCGCGGCGGCGGCCAGGGTGCCGGCCGTGCAGGATGCGGTGGGTGAACTGCTCACCGCTCATCTGGCCGTCGTAGTCCAGTCCCCCGACGGACCACGCCGTTTCCGACCGCACGATGTCATCCGGGAGCACACACAGCAGGTGTCGAGGGACCTCCGGGAGGCCGAACGCCGCGCCGTTCCGCGGGCCGTGACGTTGCGTCGAAGTTCCCGGCCACCGGTGGCGGTGGCGGGTGTGAGGTGTGGGTGCGGCCTGGCTGCGCGTTGGTCGTGGCGTCGGTGGCTGCGTACGCCTCCTACGTTCACCAGAGGGCGTTTGCTCTCCAGGGCGGTGCGGATGCGGTGAGCGCGGCGCTGTGGCCTCTGTCTGTCGACGGGTTGCTGCTCTTGGCGACGGTGGGGCTGCTGAAGCCTGCCCAACATGCTGGTGGGCGAGCGCGCGCCGTGGTGTGGATGGCATTTCTGCTCGGCATCGCGGTGTCCCTTGCGGCCAACATCGCGGCGGCCCCCGCTCTCGCGTGGAAGCCGGTACTCGTCGCTGGATGGCCGCCGGTGGCCTTGCTGTTCTCGGTGGAACTTCTCGTGCATCGGTCCAGCCGACGCGAGCGGCCAGAGGACGGATGGCGAGACCAGGCTCCCAACCTCGTGGCTCAACCACAGCAGGGCGGAACCGATGCTGAGCGAGAAAGTTTCGGTGCACCGGAGCGAGACTTTCGTGGCGAGCGCACGAGAGAGACCACTGGGTTTCGGTCTTCTGAGGCTGTGCAGCCGAAGGCAGGGCAGAAGGCGGAGCAGATTATGTGGGACTACTTCAAGCACGAGCGGGCTGCCGGGCAGGGAAGCCCGAAAAACCCGCGCAGCGGTAACGGATAGTGAAGTCTCCGCGATTCGCGACATATACGGGGGCGCGAACCTGCGGCTGCAGGACGAGTCGGACAAGGCCTGATGGACGGGCTACCACCTGCGAACGCCCCGCCCCTGCAGGCGAGTGTCGCGATAGGGCGCGACTTTGCGGGGGAGCCGGGAAATGCGCCCTGACCTGCGATAACTCAGAGCAGTGTGGCGCCCCCGGCAGGACTCGAACCTGCGGCCAAGCGCTTAGAAGGCGCCTGCTCTATCCACTGAGCTACGGGGGCCGGGTGTGGTGGCCTTTGGTACTCGTGCCCGGGTGAGGGCGGGACCGTGACCTTGCCGGGGACAAGGATAGGGCTCGCCGGACCTTGTCCCTGGTGCTTCGCCTCCGTGGCTCAATGTGGAGGTTCGGTGAAGCGGTCCTGATAATCGCAGGCAGGTGCGAATCGTGCATTGCTTTTGGCGCCTCGCGCCCCTGGTGTTGTGCACTCGTTATGCCTGCGCCCCAGTCATCCCTTCCGCCCCATGTGTCCGATCGGCGCGCAGACATAGTCATATGCTTCAGAAAGCCTCCAAAATTGGGCATTCTTCGCATGTGGTGACCTTGGACGTACGGCCTCAGCTGCTCGACGCACTCTCCGCCCTGCGCGACCGTGTCGCCGCCGCACGCTTTCCGCTGCCCTTGCCTGGGGCACCACGCGCGCGTGCCAACCGCGACGAACTGCTCGCACAACTCGACGATTATCTCGTGCCCCGGTTGAGGGAGCCCGAAGCACCGCTGCTCGCCGTCGTGGGGGGATCCACCGGCGCCGGAAAGTCGACACTCGTCAACTCTCTCGTAGGACGGCGCGTCAGCGAGGCGGGGGTGCTGCGGCCCACGACGCGTACTCCGGTGCTGGTGTGCCATCCGGAGGACCAGCACTGGTTCAGCGGAATGCGTGTACTGCCCGAACTCACACGCGTGTGGCGACCCCGAAGGGACGGCGGCGACGACCTGCTGCTGCCCGGCGAGGACGGCGCGCGCGTGCTGCGTATCGAGACCGTCGACACCCTCCCGCGCGGGCTCGCTCTCCTCGACGCGCCCGACGTCGACTCCCTGATGGCCGACAACCGCGTCCTCGCCGCCGAACTCATCTGTGCCGCCGATGTATGGATCATGGTCACCACGGCCGCGCGGTACGCCGACGCCGTGCCGTGGCATCTGCTGCGTACGGCCAAGGAGCACGACGCCACCCTCGTCACGGTCCTCGACCGTGTGCCGCACCAGGTGGTGTCCGAGGTGTCTCGGCAGTACGGCGCCCTGCTCACCAAGGCGGGACTCGGCGACGTGCCCCGCTTCACCGTGCCCGAGCTGCCCGAGTCCGCGTGGGGCGGGGGTCTGCTGCCGGCCACCGCCGTGGCGCCGCTGCGGGCCTGGCTCATGCATCAGGCGCAGGAACCCGGGGCCCGGCATCAGGTGATGGCACGTACGGCGTACGGGGTGCTCGACTCGCTGAAGGCGCGGATGCCCGAACTGGCCAGTGCGGCGGCCGCGCAGTACGCCGCCGCGCTGCGGCTCACCGCGGCCGTCGACGGGGCGTACGACAGCGAGCACGCGCGCGTGCGGGGTCGTTTGCAGGCCGGGGCGGTGCTCGCCGGGGACGCGTTGAAGCGGTGGCGCAGCTACCCGCTGGACTGCACAGCCGGCGAGCTGCTCGACGCGCTCGTCGAGAGCCTGGCCGCGCTGCTGCTGTGTGCTGTCGCCGCCGCCGACGAGCGCGTCGACGAGGCCTGGCGGCGTGAACCGGCCGCGGGCGCACCGGGCCTGGCGGACCGTGACCCGAGCCCGGAGGGCGCCGAGCACCGGATCGGGCTGGCCGTACGGCGCTGGCGGCGGGTCATCGAGGAGTACGCCGAGGAGGAGGTACGCCACCTCGACAGGAGCATCGCACCGGACGCCGAGGTGGTGGCCGCGCTGGTCGCCACCGCGCTCCTGGGCGGCCGCCGGGCGCGGTCCGCGGGCGAGAGTCTCGCCGAGCGGATCGGCGCACACGGTGCTCTGCGGCTGCGCGACCGGGGCGGGCGACTGCTCACGGACTACCTCGACAAGACGCTGCACGCCGAACGAGAGCGGCGGCTCGCCCCGCTCGACGCCCTCGACGTACGCCCGGAACCACAGGCCGAACTCATCGCCGCGCTGTCCGTACTGCAGAAGGAGAGGTGACCGCGGTGACCGCCGTCACGGATCACAGGGATCACTCCGACCACACCGGAGACGACGAGGGACGCGGGGACGGTGAGCACGCGCGCGTGGAGAACGATTTCGTACAGGAGGACGCTCGGGTGGAGGGCGACGGCGACGGGCACGCGCGCGTGGAGGACGTCACGGACACCGAGGAGTCCGCTTCGACCGAGGAGTCCACTTCCGCGGGTTCCACGGGTTCCACGGGTTCCACGGATTCTGCGGATTTCATGGATTCCGCGGATTCTGTGGGTTCGGCGGATCCAGTGGGTTCCACGGAATCCGAAGGCTTCTGGGACGACGGACTGATCGCACGGCGCGTGTCCGCTACGGCCGAGAGGCAGGGGCATGGGCAGGGACAGCCCGTACCGGAGGCGGTCGTCGACCCCTGGCAACCGGCGGTGACTCCTCTCGCGTACGACAGGACGCTACGGTCGCGTCTCGACGCGCTGCGCGAACTGGTGGGCCTGTCGCGGACCCGACTCGACAGCGGAACGCTCGCCGAGGCGGGACGCGTCCTCGACGCGGCGGCGGCGCGGCGCAGGCTCTCCGGGCAGCACACCGTCGTCGCCATCGCCGGGGCCACCGGCAGCGGAAAGTCGCAGCTCTTCAACGCGCTCGCCGGAGTGGCCATTTCGGAGACCGGAGTACGCAGGCCGACCACCGCCGCGCCCATCGCGTGCAGCTGGAGTGACGGCGCGGCGACTCTCATCGACCGGCTCGGCATCCCGGGGCGGCTGCGGCGGCGTCCGTTGCAGAGCCCCGAGGCCGAGGCGCAGTTGCGCGGGCTCGTCCTGATCGACCTGCCCGACCACGACTCCGCCGCTGTCCAGCACCGCGAACAAGTGGACCGCATCCTGGGGCTCGTCGACGCCGTCATCTGGGTCGTCGACCCGGAGAAGTACGCCGACGCCGTACTGCACGAGCGCTATCTGCGGCCCATGGCGGGACACGCGGAAGTCACCTTCGTAGTCCTCAACCAGATCGACCGACTCCCCGGAGAAGCCGCCGACCAGGTCCTCGACGACCTCAGGCGACTGCTCGACGAGGACGGGATCGCGCTCGGCGAGTACGGCGAACCGGGCGCGACCGTACTCGCGGTGTCCGCACTCACCGGGAACGGCGTCGGTGAACTGCGCGAGACGCTCGGCCACTTCGTGGCCGAGCGGGGAGCCGCGGCACGCCGGATCTCCGCCGACCTGGACGCGGCGGCGGCGCGCCTGTGGCCCGTCTACGCGAACGGGCGGTGGGCCGGGCTCAGCGAGGAGGCGCGCGACGAGTTCGCCGACCGGCTCGCGGACGCGGTGGGCGCCACGGCCGCGGGCGAGGCCGCCGAGCGCGCCTGGCGCCGCAACGCCAACCGCGCGTGCGGTACCCCCTGGCTGCGGCTGTGGCGCTGGTACGAGGACCTGCGGGAACCGCCGACCGGGCTCCTCTCCTTGCGGACGTACGCCGACGAGGAGGCCACGGCACGCCAGCGCGTCGAGCAGGCGGTGCGCACGGTGGCCGAGCAGGCGTCGGGCGGACTGCCCACACCCTGGGCGCAGTCGGTGCGCGAGGCGGCCGTACGCGGATCGCAGGGGCTGTCCGAGGCGCTGGACGAACTGGCGGTACGGGCCGGGAATCCGGCCGGGCGACCGCCGCGGCCCGGCTGGTGGCCGGCGGCCGTACTGGTGCAGGCGTCCATGACCATCCTCCAAGTCATCGGCGGACTCTGGCTGCTGGGCCAGATCATCGGCTTCATGTCACCGAATCTCGGGGTGCCGGTGCTGCTGATGGTGATCGGCATCGTCGGCGGACCGGGCGTCGAGTGGGCCTGCAAGCTGGCGGCACGCGGTCCTGCGCGGCGATACGGGCACGAGGCGGAACGGCGATTGCGGGAGGCCGCCGCGGGGTGCGGCCGGGCTCGGGTGCTGGATCCGGTGGCGGCGGAGTTGCTGCGATATCGGGAGGTACGGGAGCAGTACGTGCGTGTCACGGGCATTGGGGCCCCGATCGGGTGACGGCGTTGTCCACAACCGGGCGGTAGCCCACAGCGCTCAGCGGGCTCGGGCCCGGCGGAGGCAGTCTGAGATCGCGGCGATCACAGCGCGGTCGTCGCGACAGACGCAGCCGTACGGGACCGGCCCGTACGCGTGTGGACATGGGAGGGGTTCGGCCATGAACGAGATGACGGTGTGCGCGGTGGGGAACGTCGCGACGCGGCCGGTGTACCGGGAGACGGCGTCGGGGGCGTCGGCGCGGTTCCGGCTGGCGGTGACACAGCGGTACTGGGACCGCGAGAAGAACGCGTGGACGGACGGACACACCAACTTCTTCACGGTGTGGGCCAAGCGGTCGCTCGCGACCAATGTGCAGGCGTCCGTGACGCTGGGCGATCCGGTGGTCGTCCAGGGCAGGCTGAAGGTCCGCACCGACCAACGCGACGGTAAGGCATGGACGTACGCCGACATCGAGGCCACCGCGGTCGGCCACGACCTGGCGCGCGGCACCGCGGCGTTCCGGCGGGCGAACAAGGGTGAGACGGCTCCGGCCGCGCCGCCCCGGCCGGAGCCCAGCTGGGAAACGGAGCCGGGAATGCAGCCGGACGCGCCTGCTCAACAGCAGGCAGCGCCAGCACTGGTGACGTGACGTCAAACGCACTCGCCTCGTCAGCCGACCTTGGGTGACATCGGCGCTGACCTCGGCGGTCGAAGTGCGGCTTATCGGCGAATGCGTTCCGAACGATCCCAGTGGATTTGTCGACAAGCCCGGCCCGCCACGCGATCTTGGCGATAACAATTCCGAGTCGGATCGGTTATCCGATGGCATGACTGGGGGGCGTGGTGCGCGCCGTCCCTAGGATGCCGGGCATAGCTCTCGGGGCTTCTGATTCTGCTGGTGGGACCGTAACCCCCCACGTCAACGGGTCCTGCTCGAAGGGGAATTCTGTGCTGTCTTCGTTCTCTGCGCTGTTCGCACGCGGGCGGGGCCCTGCCCGTCTCGCCGCGGCGACGCTGGTGTCCGGACTCGTCGTGGTGAGCGCGGTGACCACCGCGGGTACGGCCGCCGCCGACGAGATCCCCCAGGGCCAGGGCGGCGCGACCGCCACCATAGGCGGCCTGAAGATGTCCGGGCCCGCTGTCATCCACGACAACGGCGAGGACAGGCAGGTGTCCGCGGGACTCTTCGAGATGTCCGTCGACAACGGCGGCACTCTGCAGACCTACTGCATCGACATCCAAACCCCGACACAGATGGCCGCCAAGTACCAGGAGACGCCCTGGAGCGGTACGTCGCTGAACGGCAATCCGGACGCGGGCAAGATCCGTTGGATCCTGCAGAACTCCTACCCGCAGGTGAACGACCTCGCGGCGCTGGCCGAGAGGGCGGGCGCGAGCGGCCTCACCGAGGAGGACGCGGCGGCCGGCACGCAGGTGGCGATCTGGCGGTACTCGGACGGCGCCGATGTGGAAGCGGTGAACCCACGCGCGGAGAAGCTCGCCGACCACCTGCAGAAGAGCGCGCGGAACGTGGCGGAGCCCGAGGCTTCCCTGACCCTGGATCCCCCGGCGGTCTCCGGGCGCGCCGGTGAAATGCTCGGCCCGGTCACGGTCCACACCAACGCGGACAGTGTGGGGGTGACGCCGCCAGCCGACGCGACGAGCGGGGTGCGGGTCGTCGACGAGGACGGCAGGGCCATCACGTCCGCGGCCGACGGCAGCCGGCTGTTCTTCGACGTGCCCGAGGGTGCCGCGGACGGCTCGGCCGCGCTGACGGTACAGGCCTCGACCACCGTGCCGGTCGGCCGGGCCTTCGCCTCCGAGACCAGAAGCCAGACCCAGATCCTCGCGGGCTCCAGCGAGTCGACGGTCTCCGCGACGGCGACCGCGAACTGGGCCAAGAAGGGCGCGATACCCGCCCTGTCGGCCGAGAAGAACTGCGCCAAGGGCGGCGTGGACATCACGGCGACCAACGAGGGGGACGAGCCGTTCACCTTCGAGCTGATGGGATCCGCGCACACCATCGAGGCGGGCACATCACAGACCGTGACGGTCCCGCTCCAGGAGGACCAGCCGTACGACTTCACGATCAGGGGACCGAACGGCTACGAGAAGCGGTTCAACGGCGTCCTCGACTGCCGGACGCAGAGCAGCGCGGGAGGTGAGACCACACAGACGCTGAGCGAGCCGAGCCCCGCCACGGCCGACGGCAACTCCAGCGGGGGCACCGACCTCGCCGAGACCGGCAGCTCCAGCGCCACCCCGGTGATAGCCGGAATCGCGATCGCCCTGCTCGTGGTCGGCGGCGCCGCCGTGTTCCTCGTCCGCTCGAGGAACACCCCGACGCAGGAATGAAGCCGAATGACCGCACCTTGACAACTGCACAGTGAGTGACCGCTCGCTGACTCCCTGATCCCGCGGCCCCGGCCCGCCCCTCCAGCGGCCCGGGGCCGCCACCGTCGCCACCCGCCGGGGGCAGCGGGCGCTCCACTATCCGGTTTCCGCCGAGGGCTGGCCGTACGGCAAGATGGGGTGTTACTTGCCGTCAGAGGGCATGAAAAGGCCCCTCACCAGCGGGTTTTCCACCGATGAGGGGCCGTGTCAGGCAGCTTGGGCCGCCTCTGGGCCGTCATGAGCGTGACCGGCGGCCCGGTACATCGCGGAGATGGCTTTCCGGGTCCGGGTCTCACTGGACGGCATAAGGTGCGTGTAGACGCGCAGGGTGAACCCCGGGTCACTGTGACCGAGGTAGAGACTCAGGGCTTTGATGTTCTCCCCGGCGTCCAGGAGGACCGAGGCGTAGAAGTGCCGTAGGGCGTGCATGCCGTGCTCGCGGGCCGCCGCGTACCGCTGGCCCTTCTTGGGGACCGGAATGATCCCGGCGGACGCCAACGCGGGCTTCCACGACTGGTCGTTGAACCCCTGGCTCCAGATGGCGGCGCCGATGCCGCTCGTGAAGACGAGCCGACGAGTGACCTTCGGGCCGGTCGGGGTCAGCCACGGCAAGGTGACGTCGACCGGCGGGAACTGCTTCATGTGCTCGGTCAGTGCGGCCGATACCTCAAGGTCGAGGGGCACGTCACGGAGCTTGCCTCGCTTGGGAGGGGCGAAGACGAGAGTGCCGTGAACCTTCTTGACCTGCTGGCGCACGTACAGCCAGCCGAGATCACCGATGTTGTCGACGGCGAGTCCGAAGATTTCTCCCTGCCGTAGACCACATCCCGCCCCCACGTCGACCGTGCCCTTGTAGCGGTCGGGCAGACCGGCCCGTACGCCGAACACCTGCTCAGCAGCCCACGGATGCACACGAGTCGGCGCGGGTCGAGGTGCCTTGACCGATCGGGCTCGGCAGGGATTCGAGGCCAGCAGACGGTCATCTACGGCCGCGTTCAGCACGGAGGAGACCGCGTCGAAGATGAGGCGCCGGTACTGGGCGGACGCTACGGCGTCTTCGAGTTGCCGGTTCCAGTCGCGGACGTGCTCAGGCTGGAAGGAGCCGATGGGGCGAGCGCCGAGGTACGGCAGAGCGTGAAGGCGCAACCTGCCTTCCACGGCGGCGCGGCTCGTGAGGTCGGTCGTGAGGGCACCGATCCAGCGTTCCGTGTACTCGCGGAAGGTGACGCGACCAGCCTTCGGGTCCATGTACTGCCCGCGCGCCATGTCGGCTTCGATGTTGGTCAACCACGTGTCGGCCAAGCGCTTCTGCTTGTCGGGGAAGCTCTTCGACTTCTCGGTGCCGTCAGGGGCGACGTATCGCGCCCGATAGCGCAGGCCCTGGCCATGACGATCGGTCTTGACCTTTCGGGTCTTGCCGTCCGAGTCCACCTCGGTCCGGAACCAGCGGTCTTGGACGTGTCCCGCCATCAGGCAGCCTCCCCCATCTGGGAGTCCACCCAGGCCCGCACGTCGTTCGGGTCGAAGCGCAGGTGCCGGCCGACGCGGAAGCCACGGGGACCGGTGCGTTTGCGGCGCCACTGGTAGACCGTCTCGATGCTGGGCAGCTCGAACATCTCCACCAGGTCGTCAGGCGTCAGGAAGCGGCGCGGCAACTCGGAGGCCATGTCACCACTCCCTCTCGTCGGCGGACTGGTCGCGGAGGGCTTCGCGGGCGGTTTCGCGGTTGAGCTGGAGGTCTCGGGCGATCGTCGCGGCGAGGGCGGATTCGCCGGGGGTGTGGCCGTGTCCGGCGTACTGCCAGTCGGTGAGGACGAGGACGGTGTCCGGCTCGCGGTCCTCCAGGCCGAGGGCTTCGCGTTCCTGGGCGGCGCGGAAGTCGGCGCGGGCCTGGCGGAGCTCGCCGAGGGTGGTCGAGTAGCGGCGGGACTTGGAGGAGAAGTGGCCGCGGAAGCCGAGCATGTGCGCCCAGGCCCAGAGGCGCCGGTCGGGGTACAGGCGGTCGAGGTCCTTGCAGGCCTTGATGAGTCGGCGGGTGTGGTCGGGGACCTGGTGGCGGTCGAGTTCGGAGAGTTCGCCGATGCGCCGGTCGAGGGTGCCGGTGTTCTCGGCGGCCTTGGTGGCGTACTTGGCGACGTAGGAGGCCACGGCCTGTTCGGTGATGTCGGAGCCGTCACCGAAGGCCTTGACCGGGCGGACGTCGAGCTGGGTGCCCCAGCGGAAGGTCCGGGCGGGCTGGTCCTCAGCGGCCGGGACCGAGACCGAGGTGTACGAGTGCGCGGCGGCGGCGTGGATTGCGTCGGCGAGCAGGTCGACCGTTGCCCAGGACGGGGGCGGGGTGTCGGGGCCCTCGGGACCGTCGAGGCGGATCACGGCGTGGAAGTGCAGGGCGCCGCGCTTTTGGAACTCGGCGACCTTGCCGTACGAGATGCGTGCGTGATCGGCCAGTTCCCGGCGGGTGAGGCCCGCGCGAGCGGCGATCTCACGGCGGAGGCGAGTCGTGAACCTCATCCACAGGTTGCCCGCGTGGTTGTTGAAGAGGACGGCGGCGGCGTAGTCGTACGTGGTCGGATCGAGTGCCGTGCCGAGCGCGGGGTCGTCGGACGGGTGGCGGGTGCCGCAGCGGCAGGTGCCCCGGTCGGGGCGGTTGTGGACCGGGCCGAAGGAGGGGGCGGTGAGGGTGGCGAAGACGCGGGGGTGGTCGCGGACGGTGGCGGGGATGTCGCGGCGGTCGTCTCCGGCCAGGCCTGCGCGGATGAGGTGGTAGGTGTCTCCGGCGTAGGTGAAGGCGCAGGAGGGGCAGCGGGAGGCGCGGCGGTTGCCGCAGGCGAGGCGGAGGCGTCCGCCGGGCTCGTTTTCGGTGGAGTAGTGGTGCAGGGTCTCGCCGGTCGTCTTGTCCTTGGCGCGGGTCCAGCCGGTGAGGTGGATGGGGTCGGCGCAGCCCCCGGTGCGGCGTATCTGGTCTTTCCAGCGGTCGAAGTCGTCGGCCGAGGCCACCCTCAGCAGGTCGCCGAGGGTGGTCGGGTCGAGCAGCGTGTCAGGCACGGGCGCCCTCCCGGACGGGCGAACGGCGAGCGGTACCGGTGCCGTGGCAGGCCGGGCAGTCGGCGGTGATGATGCGCAGGTGGCCGTGCCGGTCGCGGTCGCCGAGGGTGACGGCGGCGGAAGCGAAGCCGTCGCAGTTGGGGCAGATACGGGACGGCGGGCGAGTGCGGTCAGTCATGCTGGGGGTTCCTTCCGGTTGCGAGATCGGAGTGGGGCACGGCTCCCGGGCGGCGGAGACTTGGCGGTTGAGGCCGCCCGGGGGCCGGTCAGACGCGGCCGGAACGCTTGCGCCCGGCATTGAAGATGCGCTTGTCTTCGCGACTGGCCGTGCCGTTCTGGATCCGGCCGTAGATCTCGCGGTTGCGCTCAGTGGCCTCACGCTTGGCCTGCTGGAGCTGCCGGTCCTGCTCGACCGGGTCGGCGGCGGGACGCTTGCTGAAGATGCCCATTTCAGTGGCCCTTCTGGTTGTTGAGGAGGGAACGGAGCACGACCGCGCACACGGCCACGGAGGTGGCGGTGATGGCGACCGCGAGGAGCATCGAGACGAGGACGGCGCCGACGACCAGGACCACGGCGGTTCCGCCGCCGACGACGGCGACCAGGGCGCCGAGCGTGAGCTGGACCGTGGGCCGGGTCGGGGCCACCGGTGCGGGAGCCGGGGTCTGCGCGAGCGCGGACGGGATGACGGTGGTCGGCTCGACGGCGGCGGGTGGGGTGACGATGCCGGTGGGCATCGGGTTGACCGGGACCTTGGGACGGAACATTGCCGAACTCCCTTCTGTGGCGGGCTACTTGATGGTGGTGTCGATCACGGGGGCAAGCAGGCTGTCGGCGAGGAGGTAGCCGCCGAGGAGGAGCACGGCCACGAGCCACCAGGGCGGGCGGATGAGCTTGATGCCGAGGTAGCCGACGACGGCGAGGGCGAGCCAGAGCGGGACGTCCATGGGCGGTGGCCTCCTAGCGGACCTTGCAGCGGTGGGTGCGGGCGGCGAGCTGGGCGGCGGTCTGGCTGGAGAAGTCGGACGACCAGCCGCACCGGTCGGCGGTGCACACGGCGGCGTGTTTGGTCTGGCCGTGAGGGTCGCGGTGGGTGCCGATCTGCACGGGGCCGATCTGCATCAGGGAGTGGAAGTGGTCGCGGGCAGGCATGTCGGTGGTTCTCCTTTCTGATCAGGCGAGTTGGGCGGCGATGGCGTCGGCGAGCTGGGGCGGGACGCCGAGGCGGGCGCGCAGGGTGTCGGTGTCGATCCGGGTGCCGGTGCGGGCCTGGTGGTCGTCGGCGACCTTGCGGGCGTGGTCGACCAGAGCGGCCGGGACAGCCGGAGTCGCCGGGCTCGGATCGGCAGCGGGCAGAGCCGGGGCCTGTTCAGCCGCGGGGATCTCGGCGGGCTCCGGGGCCTGGACGGAGGCCGCAGGTCCCGGGATCTCGGGTGCGGATTCGGGGGCTGCGGGTGCCGGCGGATCCGGCACCTGGTCCCCAGCCGAGTGGGCGAGGAGGGTGCCGCCCATGAAGGCCAGGGCAGGCCAGGCGGCGACCAGGATGCGCAGCCAGGCCGGGACGTCGCCGAGGTCGAGGAGTCCGGCGGTGGCGACGTTGGCGTCGAGCGAGGCCACCAGGGCGATCAGGAACCAGCACCAGGCCAGCCGGGACGGGCCATCGGTACGCAGCCGTCGCCAGGCGGCAACCAGCAGCAGGTCAACCGAGATGGGATAGGCCCAGGCCTTCCAGCCGTCCTGTCCGGCAGCGGCGGCGAGGTCGTGCAGGTGGGCGAAGGACAGCGCCCCGGCGATGACGGCCTGGACCAGGACGGCATCGATACGCAGTCGCGAGGCCATCACGTCACTGGTCCTGGTCCTGGTCCTGGTCGGGATCGGAGACGTCTTCGGGCTCGAAGTCGCGGTAGTCGTCCATGACGTCCGGCGAGTTGTTCCAGGCGGACAGCAGGGCGGATTCCAGCGGATCGACCGGGCCGGGAGCCGGAGTGCGCTTCGGGAACGGGATGACAGACACAGGGATGACTCCGTTTCAGGCATGGAGGGGGTAGGGACCTGACGCGAGACGGTCACGCCGACCGTGGAGCGGGAGTTGTCAGGCCGTGGCGGGCGCGGTCTTGGACAGCGGGACACGGGCCGAGGGCAGCGGAGCGACGGCGGGCCGGAAGGCTGCGAGTGCGGGCAGGTCCGGGGTGCGGTCGGCGTGCCGGTTGCAGACGTTCACGGCCTGGCGCAGCGAGGTGTGCGGGGCGCGGATACGGGCCCAGCCGCCGGAGGAGTCGCCGGTGACGGCGATGCCGGGGGTCTCGGTGGGGATCTGGATGGCGGCAAGGACGGCGTCCGGGGCGATGTCGCCGAAGGCCATGTTCGCGGAGGACTCATCGTTGACGCGGTGCGCGGTACGGCCGGTGAGCTGGGCGCGGAGCATGGTGATGCCCTTGCCGAGTTCGGAGCCGAAGCGCTGCCCGCAGATCTCCAGGTAGATCCCGGAGGCACGGCCGAGCTGGGCGAGGCGGACCAGGGCGGTGATGATCCGGTCCCGCCGCTTTTCCTCGTCCTTCGAAGCGAACAGGGCGAGTTCGGCGACCTCGTCGACCAGGACCACGACGGGGACCGGGCGCATGTCGGCGGGCAGGTCCCAGATGTCGGCGGCGATCTCCGCGTCCGGGACGTTGACGCTGATGCGCTGCTGGGCGCGGATGAGTTGGTAGACGTCCTGCATGTGCGTCACGAGTGCTTCGAGCAGGTCGAGGGCGGTGTCCGGGTTGTCGGCGAGGGCGGAGAAGCGGCGGGCGAGCGGGAAGAGTTCGACGCCCTGCTTGCAGTCGATGCCGACGAGGGCGACGTCCTGCGCGGCGAGTCCGGCGACGAGGTTGCGCTGATAGACGGACTTGCCCGACTCGGTGGCGCCGAGCGTGAGCCCATGCGGGACGGTGCGGTAGTCGCGGTAGTGGATCGACCCGTCTTCGCGAAGTGCGACGGGTATGCGCATCGGAGCTGATCCGGTCTTGGCGGGCATCTGTACCCGCTTGAGGACGTCATAGCCGGTCATCCTCAACTCAACGACACCGGACCGCAGTTCGCGGGAGGTGACGCCATACATCCCGAAGGAGTGGCGCAGCCGGTCGGTGGCGGCCGAGACGTCGAAGGCGTCCTGTCCGGGGCGGAGCTTGAGCCGTAGGACCAGGCCGGTCCGGGTGGGTCGCAGTCGCAGGATGCGCGGGGCGCGGGACTCGGGGACCGGCCGGTTGGCCACCCGGGCGAGGGTGAGGCGCCAGCGCGAGGGCGGGACGGTCAGGCCGCAGGCGTCCATGACGGAGGCGTAGCGGAAGGCGACCCGCAGGGCGGCGAGGGTGACGCCGAAGGTCAGCCAGTACCAGGCGGGGCGCCGCCACCGCAGAACACCTGCGGCAGCGACGACCAGCACCAGGGCGACCGTGAACCAGGTCATGATCAGGCCGCCTTGGGCTTCGAGGCAGCGGCGGCGAGCGATGTGACGGCGACCGCGCGGAACGCGATGCCGTGGCGCTTCTGCCCGTTGAACTCGTTCTCCCACGCCGAGGCAACCAGACCCGTCAGGGCGACCGGGGTGCCCATGGTCAGGTCCTCGGAGACGCCGGGCTGCGGAACGGTGAGCTTGAGGATCTCGACCTCCTCGGGCGTGGAGAACATGACCTCCACGGTCATCAGGGTGACGCCGTCCTTGTCGAGGGCGATCTCACCGGTACGACGGTCCTTGACCTTGGGCTGCGGGGCCTTGGCGACCATCACGGTGGCGTTGGCGGTGTCGACGGGAATCTGACGCACAGCAGATCACTCCTACACAGGGGCTGGACTCCGTCACTCATGTATATGAGTGACATGAAGAAGAGTGCCTGACTCCTGTACATGAGTCAACCCGCCGCGAAGAAGAACTCGCGACGGGCTGCGGGGAGTTGAGCGCGCGTCAGTCGGCGGCCGGGATCCGGTACTCGAAAACGAACTGGTCAGCAGCCATCAGCGTGTCGCAGACCTCGACCACACGGCCCTCGGTCGTACGCGCCTCCCGGACCAGGTGGACCACCGGAGCACCGGGGCTGAGCGCCAGCTCGGACGACTCCGCCTTGGAGGCCGGGCGCGCTTGCAGCGTCTCAACGAACTCCGCGAACTCGTGCCCGTGGTCTTCGAGTCGGGCGTAGATGCCACCACCGCCGGGGTTCTCGGCGAACAGCTCGGGGATCTCCTTCACAACGTCCCACGGGAGGTACGAGGACGCGGTCTCGACCGGGGTGCCGTTGCGGAAGTAGAGCCGCCGCCGGGCGAGCACCTGAGTGCCGGCGGGGACGCCCAACCGCCGGGCGGCATCCTCGGGAGCCTCCATCGGGCCGATGTAGAGGACGCTCACCTTGGCCGTGGCGCCGGACTGCGCGGACTCAGCGAGATACGCAGCCTGGCCGCCCTGCCGGAGCGAGCGCCGGAAGCGGTCGGAGGAGCGATGCCGTACGGGAGGCCGGTCCTTCACGATGGAGCCCTTGCCGTGCCGGGTCTCGACGAGCCCGCTCGCGCGCACCTCGACCATGGCCTTACGGATCGTGCCGCCCGAGACGTTGTAACGGTCGACAAGTTCGGACTCGCTAGGCACCATCTCGCCAGGCTTCAGGACGCCTGCCCGGATCTGCTGGATGATCTCCTCGGCGATCTGCGCGTACCGAGGTACTGACCTCTGGCCTCCTACTGCAGTTCCCATAGTCCTTCTCTGCCTCCTATGCTCCTGTACATGAGTCAATCACAGGAAGCAACGTCGCCGCCGCTGCACTCCGTATCTGTCGCCGGAGTAGTGGTGCGCGAAGATGGCCGCCTCCTGGCGATCCGCCGCGCCGACAACGGAACTTGGGAGCTCCCCGGCGGCGTACTCGAACTCAGCGAGGCCCCGGAGACCGGCGTAGCCCGCGAAGTCTTCGAGGAGACGGGCATCCACGTCGAGGTGGACGAGCTGACCGGGGTCTACAAGAACACCACCCGGGGCATCGTCGCCCTGGTCTTCCGCTGCAAGCCGTCCGGCGGCATGGAGCGCACGTCGAGCGAGTCGACCGCGGTTGCCTGGCTCACGCCCGAGGAAGTCGCGGAGCGCATGGCCGAGGTCTACGCGATCCGTCTCCTGGACGCCCTGGACGGCAACGGCCCACATGTGCGGAGCCACGACGGCAAGCGCCTCATCCCAGCGGGATAGAACTTTCCCTACTCCATCAAGGCCCGCGCACGGCGCGGGCGCGCGCCGCCTCTGCGGCGCGGCCTGCCTCCTGTCTCCGCCCCGGCTGGCCGCGCCCGGCGGCGCGCTGGCGAGCTGCGGGCATGAAGTGGGAGACACCCTCTGTGGCTGGGGCGGTCGGCTCCACGGCTTTAGGCAGCCACTTTGGGGCGAGCCTCTAAGATCATGGCCCCAACGTCGTGCTTTAACGGGCAGGTCCACAGACTGCCCGACTCGCCGGAAGCTTAAGGGGCCATGATCACTCGCCCCAAAGCAGCTCCAGCCCAAAGCCGTTCCACCGACCTCGATGCAACCTAGTCCGAAGATGGCGGGGGAGCGGAGTGTGTCGAATTTCCGTTCCCTTCTTCTCGCTTCCTCAAGCATTCAGCGATACGAGCAATAACCTTTTCGTCTTGCATGAGACGGGTCGGAAGATGGCAATCTTCATTTATTTCTGCCTTGATTAGATCATCGCTGGCCAAGGTGGTGCCATCCGTGATCATCGCTTCGTTCAAGCGTGCATTTCTGAGGTCTACTTGATCCATGTCGACGTCACTCAATAGGGTCCGGGTGAGTCGTGCTGATTGCAAATTAGCGCCCGTCATTTTTACACCAAATAGTTTTGCATCGTCAAAACGTGCTTGATAGAACATTGATTCCTCCATCGTCCCGCCATCGAACATGGTGTTGCCGAGCGAGGTCATGGTGAGGTTGACCCTGCGGATCGATACATTCCAGAACGTCCCTCTGTCTAGGCAGGCACTTCCCAGGACCATTCCGTCAAGCCGACCGCCTTGCAAGTAAAGCCCTCGCAAGTCTGTGTTGACTAGGGTGATGGTAGCTTCGTCATCCCGCTCGGGCCGTCTACTCAACACAGTAAAGGCGGCATGGATATCTTCGGGTGCGCGGTATCCGGCAGGCGTCTCTTTTAGGCCCTCGGTAATAGAGGCGCGCTGTCGGATGAATGAAGCTAGAACCTCAACAATCGTGGAATGGTCGCGCTCGGAATCTTTCATGATTCGCTCAAGTGAATAGATGCCGCCGAGGCGCTCGGCTATCTTCTCTGATCCGAGTAGTTTGATCGCGTCAATATAGCGGTCTGTAACTTGGCTTTCGCGCGTAAGTTCCGCTTGTTCCCGGTCCTTCTCTCGCGTGTGCTCAAACATGCGCTCAGTCTGTTTGTGGCTCCTATGGGTATAGGAAAGTCCCAGGGCTGCCACCACTCCAGCGCCGATTGCTACAAGCGTTGTGCGAAAACCGGTAATTACGACGCCGTCTGCTGGCTGGAGATCCTTGTCGCGAAGATGGCCGCCGTCTAGCCACCAGGGGCCGCGCCAAAGCAGCAAGAAATAACCGACTACCGCTAGTGCGAGAAGAATGGTTAAGATGGTCCGCTTCAACCTTGTTTTCATGCGACCTATGTACCACTCCAGCCCTCTGTTAGACCCTCTGGGGGATCACACACCTCCAGACGGTGGCTGGACGGCGGAACCGCATGCTTCCGATTGAGGCACAGGCTCGGCAGGGCCGGGTGATCCGCTCGTAGGCGATGAGCACACAGGCAGGCTCAGAACAGAGGCGGATGCTGGGCCGTCTCTGGGCCGTCCGAGGCCCCCCGAGGCCGACCAACGACGACCGACAGTGACAGGCAAGCTACAACCTCCGACCGTGAAGCCCCAGGTCACAGCCCCCCGACCATATGGGTTACCACCCGAGGGTGGACGTCAGGCAAGATGGGGTGTATCTGCCCACTGCCGATTTCAAGCGTCCGGACGGTTTCTCTTGGCTGAGTACATTTACACCATGCGCAAGGCGCGCAAGGCGCACGGCGACAAGGTGATTCTTGACGACGTCACCCTGAGCTTCCTGCCGGGAGCGAAGATCGGCGTCCTCGGCCCGAACGGTGCCGGCAAGTCGACCGTCCTCAAGATCATGGCTGGTCTTGAGCAGCCGTCGAACGGTGACGCCTTCCTGTCGCCCGGTTACAGCGTCGGCATCCTCCTGCAGGAGCCCCCGCTGAACGAGGAGAAGACCGTCCTGGAGAACGTCCAGGAGGGTGTCGCCTCGATCAAGGGCAAGCTCGACCGGTTCAACGAGATCGCCGAGCAGATGGCGACCGAGTACACCGACGCGCTGATGGAGGAGATGGGCAAGCTCCAGGAGGACCTCGACCACGCCAACGCGTGGGACCTGGACTCCCAGCTCGAGCAGGCCATGGACGCCCTGGGCTGCCCGCCCGGTGACTGGCCCGTCACCAACCTCTCCGGTGGTGAGAAGCGCCGCGTCGCGCTCTGCAAGCTGCTGCTCGAGCAGCCCGACCTGCTGCTTCTCGACGAGCCCACCAACCACCTCGACGCCGAGTCCGTGAACTGGCTGGAGCAGCACCTCGCGAAGTACGCCGGCACCGTCGTCGCCGTCACCCACGACCGGTACTTCCTGGACAACGTCGCCGGGTGGATCTGCGAGGTCGACCGTGGCCGTCTCCACGGCTACGAGGGCAACTACTCGAGTTACCTGGAGACCAAGGCCACCCGCCTCAAGGTCGAGGGCCAGAAGGACGCCAAGCGGCAGAAGCGTCTGAAGGACGAGCTCGAGTGGGTCCGCTCCAATGCCAAGGGGCGGCAGGCCAAGTCCAAGGCACGTCTCGCCCGGTACGAGGAGATGGCCGCCGAGGCCGACAAGATGCGGAAACTGGACTTCGAGGAGATCCAGATCCCGCCGGGCCCCCGTCTGGGCAATGTCGTCGTCGAGGTCCAGAACCTGACCAAGGGCTTCGGCGAGAAGCTCCTCATCGACGACCTGTCCTTCACGCTGCCGCGCAACGGCATCGTCGGTGTCATCGGTCCGAACGGCGCGGGCAAGACCACGCTGTTCAAGATGATCCAGGGCTTGGAGGACCCGGACTCCGGTTCGATCAAGGTCGGCGACACCGTCAAGATCAGTTACGTCGACCAGACCCGCGAGCACATCGAACCCAAGAAGACGCTGTGGGCCGTCGTCTCGGACGAGATGGACTACATCAACGTCGGGCAGGTCGAGATGCCGTCCCGCGCGTACGTCTCCGCCTTCGGCTTCAAGGGCCCGGACCAGCAGAAGCCCGCCGGTGTCCTCTCCGGCGGTGAGCGTAACCGGCTGAACCTCGCGCTCACCCTCAAGCAGGGCGGCAACCTGCTGCTCCTCGACGAGCCGACCAACGACCTGGACGTCGAGACGCTGTCGTCGCTGGAGAACGCGCTGCTGGAGTTCCCGGGCTGCGCCGTGGTCGTCTCCCACGACCGGTGGTTCCTCGACCGGGTGGCGACGCACATCCTCGCGTACGAGGGCGACTCCAAGTGGTTCTGGTTCGAGGGCAACTTCGAGTCGTACGAGAAGAACAAGATCGAGAGGCTGGGCCCGGACGCCGCGCGTCCGCACCGAGCCACCTACAAGAAGCTGACCCGGGACTGATCTTGCGGCATATCTACCGCTGCCCGCTGCGCTGGGCGGACATGGACGCGTACGGCCACATCAACAACGTGGTCTTCCTCCGTTATCTGGAGGAGGCGCGCATCGACTTCCTGTTCCGCCCGGACAAGGATTTCCAGCAGGGGTCCGTGGTGGCACGCCATGAGATCGACTACAAGCAGCAGCTGGTGCACCGGCACACTCCGGTGGACATCGAGCTGTGGGTCACACAGATCAGGGCTGCGTCGTTCACCATCGCGTACGAGGTCAAGGACCCGGACCAGGTGTATGTCCGGGCCTCGACGGTGATCGTGCCGTTCGACTTCGAGGCGCAGCGACCGCGCCGCATCACCGCGGAGGAGCGGGCCTTCCTCGAGGAGTACACCGAGTCCACCGAGGACGGTGCCGATCCTTCGGAGGCAGTCGCGGCATGACGGCCCTGCACCTCGCCGACGGCGGGGAGGCGGCGGATCTCGCCGCCTTCCTCGCCCGGCTGATCCACTACGACCGTGCGGCGGCGGTGCGGTTGCAGGGATCGGGGACGGCGCTCGCGGTGTTCGGCCGGCCGCCGTCGTTCGAGGTGCTCGCGATCCGTACGGCGCGGCTGGCGAAGCCGTACGAGAACGGGCTCGACGTGTCGCTGGATGTGACCGTCTCGGCCGGTGAACTCCTGGAGTCCATCGACGAGTCGGCGGTCACGGCGATCGTGCCCGCCGCCGTCACCGGCCCGCCGTGGGCGGGAGTCCTGCCCCCGCGCGGCGGCTGGCGGCAGGAGCCGGGGCTGCCCGCGCTGGACACGGTGCGGGCGATGGTGGCTTCGGCGGTCGCCGAATTCCGGTCCCGCATCGGGGAGTTGACACCCGAGCGGCGTACCCGTGCCGAGCTGGACGGGATCGGGCGGGAGATCTGGTCCCGGCCGATCGGGGACACCGACCTGCCGGTGCGCGCTGCGCACGCGGCACAGTCGCTGGGGTTCCTCAGGCCCGCACGCGCTCCCGTGCCCGAGGAGCCCGCGTTGGCGCTGCTCTCGTCGGGCGCGTGGCTCAGGCTGCGGACTCCGTACGGCTCGATTGCCGTACGCAGGGCGGGACTTGGGGCACTGGACGTCAGCGTGCGCTGACCCGCTCCACGAACGACCGAGTGACCGAGCGGCCAAGCAGTGACCAAGCAAGTGGCCAAGCGACCAAGCGGGTGACCAGGCGAGGCAGACGACGGCCGCGAGGCCGAAGCGCCTACTCGCGCTCGGCCGCGTCGTCGTCGGGCCAGATGCCGATGTGGTCGGGCTCGAGTTCCAGGGCGACGCGGTCGCGCATGCCGAGGGCCTCGGTGTACTCGGCGGGGAGCTGGAGCCGTCCCGCGCGGTCGAGCATGGCGTACTCGCGGGCCACCACCGTCTCGTGGCCGGTCGTGGCGTCGACCTCGGTGCGGCGCAGGACCTCCGTGGAGGTGCGGCCGTCGCGGATGGCGACCGTACGGCGGACCTCGCCGGCGACCGCCTGGTCATGCGTGACGATGACGATGGTCGTGCCGAGGTGTTCGTTCGCGGTGCGGAAGGCGGCGAAGATCTGCTCGGCGGTGTGGGAGTCGAGTTCGCCGGTGGGTTCGTCGGCGAGGAGGACGGCGGGGGAGTTGGCGAGGGCCACGGCGATGGCGACGCGCTGTTGCTGGCCGCCGGACATCTGGTGCGGGTGGCGGCTCTGGCAGTCGGCGACGCCCAGCAGTTCCAGGAGTTCCAGGGCGCGTTCGCCCTTCGCCCGGCGGCCGCGGGCGCCGCGCAGCTGCATGGGGAGCGCGACGTTCTGGGCGGCGGTCAGGTAGGGGAGGAGGTTGCGGGCGGTTTGCTGCCAGACGAAGCCGACGGTCTCGCGGCGATAGCGCAGGCGGTCCTTCGCGTTCATGGTCAACAGGTCGCGGCCCGCGACCCTTGCCGCGCCAGCCGTGGGGGTGTCCAGGCCGGCCAGGATGTTCATCAGGGTCGACTTGCCGCTGCCCGACGCGCCCACCAGGGCCATCAACTCGCCCTCGCGGACCAGCAGATCGAGACCCTGGAGTGCCTGCACCTCCACGCCGTCCGTGGAGAAGACACGGACCAGGCGGTCGCAGGTGATCAGGGCGTCGTGGCCGTAGGCGGGACGGTCGCGGCTGGCCGCGGCGCGGTGGGCCAGGTCGGCGAAGGTGGGGTTGGTGGCTGTCACTGTGCAACTCCTGCCGTGGCTGTCACTGGACGACTCCTGCTGTGGCTGTCACTGGTCGACTCCTGCGGTGGCGTCATCTGGCGTTCCCGTCCGGGACGGACTCCGGACGCCGGACCCCGGACTCCGTGTCATCCGGCGTCCCCCGCCCGTAGTTCCGTGACCGAGCCCTTCCTCCCCGTCCACCAGGCCTGAGCCGCCGCGATGCCCGTCGCGAGGAGGATTACGGCCAGGGCGGGGACCAGCAGGGACACCGGGTCGCTGTGCAGCCGGGCGGTGCCCGGTGAGGGCGCGCCGCCGGGGGTGGCGAGGGCGATGGTGGTCAGGTCGATGCCAGGGGCCAGGAGGCGGACGGCGGCCCAGCCCGTCAGGGTGCCGCCCGCCGCGGCGAGGAAGGCCTGCGGCAGGGATTCCAGTATGAGCAGGCGGCGGCCCTGGCCGCGGGTGAGACCCATGGTGCGCAGGCGGGCCAGCAGGGCGGCGCGTTCCGGCGCCGCGCGCACCAGGGCGAGCAGCAGCGCGAGTACGGCGTATCCGGCGCCCGCCGCGACCGCCGCCGTGTAGACGCGCTCGGCGCCGGACTGGAGGGGCGAGTTCACGTACCGCGCCCGCTCTTCGGAGCGCAGTCGTACGTCCATGCCGGCGCCCGCGGCCTTGCGCAGCGCCCCCGCGTCCATGTGGTCGCCGGTCACCAGCAGGGCGGTCGGGCGCGCGGGCTCGGTGCCGAGGCCGGAACGGTCCACGACCAGGAACTCGGTGCCGGGCACGGCGGGTGTCAGCTCACGTACGAGGGTGATGCGGACGGTGATATCGCTGCCGTCCTCCAGGCGTACGGGGAAGGGACGGGTGCCGTAACGGTCGGCCACGGTGGGGGAGGCG
>NZ_JAAKZY010000069.1 GCF_011045015.1 Streptomyces scabichelini
GGGGGCTGCGCCCCCAGGCCCCCGGGGGTTCGTATGTTTGCTGCGGGTTCGTTGTGGCTGGTCGCGCAGTTCCCCGCGCCCCTTAGGGGCGCCCCTTCGGGCGCGCCCCTAAGCGGTGCGCGACACGTTTCTCTCGTACACCAAGCGGAGGCCGATCAGTGTCAGCCACGGCTCGTGTTCGTCGATTACCGAGGATTCGCCGAGGACCATCGGGGCCAGGCCGCCCGTTGCGATGACCGTGACGTCGTCGGGGTCGTCGGCGAGTTCGCGGGCCACGCGGTTCACGACGCCGTCGACCTGGCCGGCGAAACCGTAGATGATGCCCGACTGCATGGCCTCGACGGTGTTCTTGCCGATCACGCTGCGCGGGCGGGCCACCTCGATCTTGCGGAGCTGGGCACCCCTGACGCCGAGTGCCTCGACCGAGATCTCGATGCCGGGCGCGATGACACCGCCCACGTACTCGCCGCGCGCGCTGACGGCGTCGAAGGTCGTCGCCGTACCGAAGTCGACGACGATCGCCGGGCCGCCGTAGAGCTCGACGGCGGCGACGGCGTTGATGATGCGGTCGGCGCCGACCTCCTTGGGGTTGTCCATCAGGATCGGCACGCCCGTCTTGACGCCGGGCTCGACGAGGATGGCGGGGACGTCGCCGTAGTAGCGGCGGGTCACCTCGCGCAGCTCGTGCAGGACCGAGGGGACGGTGGCGCAGATGGCGATGCCGTCGATGCCGTCGCCCAGCTCGTCGCCGAGGAGTGGGTGCATGCCCATCAGGCCCTGGAGGAGCACGGCCAGCTCGTCGGCCGTGCGGCGCGCGTCCGTCGAGATGCGCCAGTGCTCGACGATGTCGTCGCCGTCGAAGAGGCCGAGGACTGTGTGGGTGTTGCCTACGTCGATCGTCAGGAGCATGACCCGTACCTACTCCGCCGCTCGCAGGTCGAGACCGATGTCCAGGATCGGCGAGGAGTGGGTCAGGGCACCCACGGCGAGGTAGTCGACGCCGGTTCGCGCGTACGCCGCCGCGTTCTCCAGGGTCAGGCGGCCCGAGGCCTCCAGGAGCGCGCGACCGTCGACGAGGGCCACGGCCTCCTCGCACTCCATGGGCGTGAAGTTGTCCAGGAGTATCAGGTCGGCGCCCGCGTCGAGGACCTCGCGGAGCTGGTGGAGGGTGTCGACCTCGACCTCGATCGGTACGTCCGGGAAGGTCTCGCGTACGGCCTTGAAGGCCTGGGCCACGCCGCCCGCGGCGACCACGTGGTTGTCCTTGACCAGGGCCGCGTCGGAGAGGGACATGCGGTGGTTGACGCCGCCGCCGCAGCGCACCGCGAACTTCTCCAGGGAGCGCAGTCCGGGCGTCGTCTTGCGGGTGTCGCGCACCCGCGCCTTCGTGTCCTGCAGAACGTCCGCCCACGCGCGCGTGGCGGTCGCGATGCCGGAGAGGCGGCACAGGAGGTTCAGCGCGCTGCGTTCGGCCGTCAGGAGATCGCGGGTGCGGCTCGTGATGCTCAGGAGCTTCTGGCCGGCTTCTACGCGGTCGCCGTCGTCGACGTGGCGCTCGACCTCGAACTCGTCCGTGCAGACGACGGAGACGACCGCCTCGGCGATCCTCAGGCCCGCCACGACGCCTGCCTCGCGGGCGGTGAAGTCGGCGGTGGAAACGGCCTCTTCGGGGATGGTCGCGACCGTGGTGACGTCCACGCCGTGGTCGAGGTCCTCCTCGATGGCAAGGTGCGCGATGTCCTCGACCTCGACGGGGTCGAGTCCGGCGTCGGCGAGGAGCTGCGCGAGGGCCGGGTCGAGGCCGCACTCCTCGGGATCGATGTCGTACTCCTCTTCGGCGCCTTCGGCGCCGCAGCCGCAGCCGTCGCCGCAGCCACCGCCGGTGAGGAGGGGAAGGTCGGGGGTGCTCACTTCTGTCACTGCTCCTGGAGACTGGGGGTCGGCCGGGGCTGCCGGGTCGGGGGGAAGTCTGCTGTGTCGGTGGTGCGTACGGCGAGTGTCCGGTCCGGATTCAGCCGTACGACGATGTGGCGGGACCAGTCGGTGTCGTCGCGGTCGGCGTGGTCCTCGCGCCAGTGGCAGCCGCGGGTCTCCTCGCGCAGGCGGGCGGCGGCGACCAGGACGCGGGCCACACACAGGAGGTTGGTGGCCTCCCAGGTGTCGACGCCGGGCTCGGCCGTCTTGCCGTTCTCGGCGAGCGCGTCGCGTGCGTCGGAGTGCAGCTGCTGGAGGCGGTCGGCCGCGGTCTCCAGGGACTCGGCGGACCGCAGGACACCGGCGCCGTCGCTCATGACCCGCTGGATCGCGAACCGCGCCTCGGGGTCGAGCAGCGGGTGGACGGGCTGCTCGGGGTAGGCGACCGGAGCAGGCACGCGCGCGTGGAGGCGGTTCTCCTCGTGGCGTGTGGCGATGTCGGCGGCGATGCGCTCGGCGTAGACCAGTCCCTCCAGGAGGGAGTTGGAGGCGAGCCGGTTGGCGCCGTGCACACCGGTGCAGGCGACCTCGCCGCACGCGTACAGGCCGGGGACGGTCGTACGGCCGTGGGAGTCCGTACGGACGCCTCCGGAGGCGTAGTGGGCGGCCGGCGCGACCGGGACGGGCTCGGTCACCGGGTCGATGCCGTGGGCGCGGCAGGCGGCGAGGATCGTCGGGAAGCGGTGCTCCCACATGTCGGCGCCGAAGTGCCGGGCGTCCAGGTACACGTGCTCGGCGCCCTGCTCCAGCATGCGGCGCATGATGCCCTTGGCGACGATGTCCCGGGGCGCGAGCTCGGCCAGTTCGTGCTGCCCGACCATGAAGCGCACGCCGTCCGCGTCGACGAGGTGGGCGCCCTCGCCGCGTACCGCCTCGGAGACCAGCGGCTGCTGGCCCTCGGCGTCCGGGCCGAGGAAGAGCACGGTCGGATGGAACTGCACGAACTCCAGGTCGCTGACCTCGGCTCCGGCGCGCAGGGCGAGCGCGACGCCGTCCCCGGTGGACACGGACGGGTTGGTGGTCGCCGAGAAGACCTGGCCCATGCCGCCGGTGGCGAGGACCACGGCGGGCGCGTGGACGGCCCCCACGCCGTCGTGCTGGCCCTCTCCCATGACGTGCAGCGTGACGCCCGCGGTACGGCCGTCGTCGTCCGTCAGCAGGTCCAGGACCAGGGCGTTCTCGATCGTGCGCAAGCCACGCGCGCGTACCGCCTCGACGAGCGCCCGGGAGATCTCCGCACCGGTCGCGTCGCCGCCCGCGTGCGCGATGCGGCGCCGGTGGTGGCCGCCCTCGCGGGCGAGTTCCAGGTCGCCCTGTTCGGACTCGTCGAAGTGGGCACCGGTCGCGATGAGGCGGCGTACGGCGTCCGGGCCCTCGGTGACGAGGATGCGTACGGCCTGCTCGTCGCACAGGCCCGCGCCCGCCACCAGCGTGTCGTCGAGGTGCTGCTCGGGGGTGTCGCCCTCGCCGAGGGCCGCCGCGATGCCGCCCTGCGCCCAGCGCGTGGAGCCGTCGTCGAGCATGGCCTTGGTGACGACGACGGTCCGCAGGCCCGCGGCGTCGCAGCGCAGGGCCGCGGTGAGTCCGGCGACTCCTGAGCCGACGACCACGACGTCGGCGGCGATGAACCAGCCGGGGGCGGGGGCGTGCAGACGTATGCCTGTGCTGGTCACGAGGCGGCTCCGAAGGTCAGGGGAATGTTGTCGATCAGCCGGGTCGTCCCGACCCGGGCGGCGACGGCGAGGACCGCCTCGCCTGTGTAGTCGTCCGGGATCTCGGTGAAGTCGGACGGATCGACCAGCGCCAAGTAGTCCAGGGCGAGCGGGGGTTGGAGGCGGGCCGCGTCGTCGAGGACGAGCCGGGCGGCGGCGCGTACCGCCGCGGGGCCGCCCGGGACCGCTTTGGCGACGGCGTGCGCGTCCGCCGCGGCGCGGGATTCGCCGAGTGCGCTCAGGGCCTCGGCACGCGCGCGCGTGGTGGGCACTTCGAGGGCACGCGCGCGCAGGGCCTCCTGTGCGGCGTGCCGGTCGCTGCCCGCGAACAGGGCCTGGGAGAGGGCGAGCGCGGTGCGGCGCTCGGCCGCCGACAGATAGCGGTTGCGGCTGGACAGGGCAAGGCCGTCCTCCTCGCGCACCGTCGGTACGCCGACGATCTCCACCCCGAAGTTCAAGTCGTGCACCATGCACCGGATCAGAGCGAGCTGTTGGGCGTCCTTCTGCCCGTACAGCGCCACGTCGGGCCGGGTGAGGTGCAGCAGCTTGGCGACGACGGTGAGCATGCCGTCGAAGTGTCCGGGCCGCGAGGCGCCCTCCAGGCGCTCGCCCATGGGGCCCGCGCTGATGCGGACCTGGGGCCGGCCGCCCGGGTAGACCTCGTCCACGAAGGGGGCGAACACGATGTCCGCGCCCGCCTGTTCGGCGATCTTGATGTCGGCGTCCAGCGTGCGCGGGTAGCGGTCGAGGTCCTCGCCCGCGCCGAACTGGAGGGGGTTCACGAAGATCGTGACGACGACCTCTCCGTCACCGTCGGCGATCTCGCGGGCGGTGCGGATCAGCGTCGCGTGGCCCTCGTGCAGTGCGCCCATGGTCATCACGACGGCGCGGCGGCCGGTGCGCACGCGCGCGTGGAGCTCGTCGGCGGTGCGCAGCAGGGCGGTGGTCATCGGGCGTCTCCCTCGGCGGTGTCGGTCCCGTCGGCCAGTACCCCGAGAAGGTCCTCGGCGAGCTCCGGCCTGAGCAACCCGTGGGCGAGGGCCCGGTCGGCGGTCGCGCGGGCCATCGCCAGATAGCCGGGGACGGTCCCCGGCGCGTGCCTGCGCAACTCGGCGACGTGCGCGGCGACCGTGCCCGCGTCGCCGCGCGCGACGGGGCCTGTGAGGGCCGCGTCACCGGACCTGAGGGCGTTGTCCAGGGCGGCGCCCAGCAGCGGGCCCAGCATCCGGTCGGGGGCCTCGACGCCCGCCGCGCGCAGCAGCTCCATGGACTCGGCGACCAGGGTCACCAGGTGGTTGGCGCCGAGGGCGAGAGCCGCGTGGTACAGCGGCCGGTTCTCCTCGGCGATCCACTCGGGCTCGCCGCCCATCTCGATGACCAGCGCCTCGGCGGCCAGCCGCAGTTCCTCGGGCGCGGTGACCCCGAAGGAGCACCCGGCAAGCCGCTGTACGTCCACAGGAGTGCCGGTGAACGTCATCGCGGGGTGCAGGGCCAGCGGCAGCGCACCGGCCCGCAGCGCGGGATCCAGGACCTTCGCGCCGTACCGCCCGGACGTGTGCACGAGCAGCTGCCCGGGCCGCACGGCCCCCGTCTCGGCGAGCCCCTCCACAAGCCCCGGCAGGGCGTCGTCCGGGACCGTCAGAAGCACGAGCTCGGCCCGCTCCATGACCTGCGCGGGCGTCACCAGCGGTACGTCGGGCAGCAGCTGTGCCGCACGCCGTACGGAGGCGTCGGAGACCCCGGAGACGGCCACTGGGCGATGCCCGGCGAGCTGGAGGGATGCGGCGAGAGCGGGCCCGACGCGGCCGGCGCCGACGACGCCGACGGTGAGCCGCGCGGGGCGGTCCTTGGGGTCTGGTTGTGGGACTGTACTCACTCGACGGCGGCCTTCCGTTCCAGTCCGCTCGGGGTACCGGACGATTTCTCGTCATGTTAACGCGATCCGTTCCGGGGCCGTTTCGTTGTCCACAGGCTGTGGGAAATCGCATGCCCGGCCGGCGCCGCCCCCGGCATGATCCGGGGATGAGCGATACGGCGGAGCAGGGCGAGGAACAGTCGGCGGAGCAGAAGCGGGCGCGGCTGTGGGCTGCCGCGCGCGGGGCCGAACGAACACTGTGGCGGCCCGGTTTCCACTTCACGGTCCGCGAACGGCTGGAGCGGCTGACCGACGCGGCAGCCCAGGTGTACGACCTGGACGAGCCGGTGGACATGTACGGCGACCGGATCGTCGAGACCCTGGAGAAGCGGGTCGCGGACCTCCTCGGCAAGGAGGCGGCAGCGTTCTTCCCCACCGGCACCATGGCCCAGCAGATCGCCCTGCGCTGCTGGGCGGGCCGCACCGGCAACCCCGTAGTGGCCCTGCATCCGCTTGCCCACCCCGAAGTGCACGAGCGCGACGCCCTCTCCGTGGTGAGCGGTTTGCGGACCGTCCATCCGACGCGCGAGCCCCGGCTGCCGACCGCCGAGGAGGTACGGGACTTCGAGGAGCCCTTCGGGACCCTGATGCTCGAACTGCCGCTCCGGGACGCCGGTTTCGTGCTGCCCTCCTGGGAGGAGCTCTCCGAGGTGGTGGACGCGGCGCGGGAGCGCGACACGGTGGTGCACTTCGACGGGGCGCGGCTGTGGGAGTGCACCCCGCACTTCGGGCGCCCCCTGGAGGAGATCGCGGGCCTCGCGGACAGCGTGTACGTGTCGTTCTACAAGTCCCTGGGAGGGCTGGGCGGCGCGGTGCTCGCGGGCCCGCAGACCCTGGTCGACGAGGCGAAGGCCTGGCGGCACCGGTACGGCGGCCAGGTCTTCCAGCAGTTCCCGACGGTCCTGTCGGCGCTGACCGGCCTCGACCGGGTGCTGCCCCGCCTGCCGGCATACGTGGCCCACGCGCGCGTGGTCGCCGCGGCGCTGCACGAGGGCTTCATGGCGGCGGGCCTCCCCTTGAGCCGCGTCCACCCCCGGGAGCCGCACACGCATGAGTTCCGGGTGTGGCTGCCGTATGACCACGAGGAGCTCAACGAGGCGGCCGTACGACAGGCCGAGGAGACGAAGACGGCACTGTTCCGTCGCTGGTTCCCGGACAGGATGCCGGGGCTGTCGGTCACGGAGGTGACGGTGGCCGAGCCGGGCCTGGAGTGGACCGCCGAGGACGTCAGGACAGCCGTCGCCGACTTTGTGGCGCGGATCCCGGGCCGAGCGGCTTGAACAGCTTGGGCTGCCTGAACCGCCTGAACTGCCTGAACAGCCGGGTCAGCGCAGCCTGTACCCGCCCGTGATCCTGACGGGCACGAGCGGCCTGGACGGTCTGGACGGTCTGGACAGCCCGGAACGGCCGGTCGCCGCGCAGCTCCCGCATCGCCTGCCAGTCGTGGCTGCCGGGTGCGGGTGGCAGCGGCTCGCCGCGCCGCTGAGCCCTGGCCATGTCGAGGAAGTACTGCTCGGTGATGCTCATGACGGATCGCCTCTCGGAACGGTTCGAGGGATGGGATCCGGTCGGCCCGCGGTGCCCCGGTTCTGATCCGAGGCTGCGCCCTCCTCGCGGCTCACGTCGCCTCGATTGACGGCCGCCGTCAATCGAGGGCGGCGTTGTCAGTGGCGGCATGCACCATGGGGTCATGAGCGTGAGCATCGACATTTCCGGGCTGCGGCAGGAGCAGATCGCCGTCGTGCCTTCTCCCCTGGCCGAGCTCGGCATGGCGCTGCACGCGCTGTCCGAGCCGGGGCACCATCCCGGGCTGCGGGGGTGGGCGACGGGTGTGTCCGCCCGGCTCGACCCGCACCTGGCCAACCGGATGTGCGAGGCCGACTTCCTGTGGCGTACGACGTTCTCGGACCTGTTCCTGCCGTGCGCCGGGGTGGCGGGCGGAGTGCCTCCGGGCGCGACGCTCGCCGAGGAGCTGGACCTGGTCGACAAGCTGTCCGACGAGCAATTCGTGGACGCCGCCTTGGAGTTCACCTGCGCGTCGACGTACGACTCGAACAGCCTGGAGCTGCTGTCCGACCCCGAGATGCGGCAGCGCTCCCTGGAGCTGGCCGCTTCACGCGGGCCGCAGCAGCTGGGGTTCACGATGCGGCTGCTGGAGGACCCGCCGAGCGTCCGGGCGTGGCTCCGGCAGTTCGTGGAGGACTGCGACGAGGCCTTCTTCGCCGAGACCTGGTCCCGGCTGCGCCCTCAACTCGCGGCGGACGCCCGTCACAAGACGGACCTGCTCAGACGCAAGGGCCTCGCCGAGGCACTCGCCGCGGCCTCCCCGATGGTGACGCTGGACGAGACCGCCGGCCGGATCGTCGTCGACAAGCTGGCCACGGGCCACACTGTCACCGGGGACGGCGGCCTGCTCCTCGTGCCGACGAGCCTCGGCTGGCCGCATCTGATGGTCCTGCCCCGGCACGGGTGGCAGCCTGTGATCCACTACCCGGTCACTTCGCCGACCCTCACGGCCCCGTCCTCGGTCGAGCGGCTCACTCTGCGGATGGCCGCCCTCTCGCACCCCGTGCGCATTCAGCTCTGCCGCCATCTGGCCCGTAGCGTGTACACGACGGGCGAGCTGGCGAAGGCGCTCGGGATGACGGCACCCGAGATATCCCGGCACCTGAGCGTCCTGAAGAAGGCGGGTCTGGTCACCACGCGCCGCCGCGGCCGGTACGTCCTGCACCAGCTGGACGTCACGGTGGTGGCCCGGCTGGGCAGCGACTTCCTGGAAGGGCTGCTCAGGTAGCCGTCGGAAGGGAGCCGGGCCTTCGGAGGGCTGCGGTGGCTGCCCCGGCTTCGGAGGGCAGCTGCAGCGGCGCCGGTCAGTCGAACCGGATGTGCTTCACCCCGACCCGTATCTGCCGCAGCCGTGTCCGCAGCGCCCCCTCCCTGTTCGGCGTGAGCTTCAGCCCGGCCAGTACGGCGATCCGGTCGGCGGTCTTGGGGACGGTCGTGTGATCCGTCCACAGGTGCTCGGCGAACTCGGGCTCGCGCAGCCGCTCCAGACAGTGGTCGAGCTTGCGCACGGCGAAACTCTCCCTGCGCAAGGGGGCGTTCTTACCGGTCACGTATTGCAGGAGGTGCCCGAAGCCGCGCTCACGCAGCCGCTTCAGTACGGTCTCGCGCTCGGCGAGGAGCGCAAAGTGCCGTACGTCGTGGCCGAGGTCGCGCAGCCGTCCGACGGTCTCGTCGAAGTAGCCGAAGTCCGTGACCGTCATGGGGACGATCACGACACCGTCGTGCTTGGTGAGGGCGAGGTCGAGCACCTCGACGACGCCCTGCCGCCAGGACGCCAAGTCCTGGAAGTCCCCGCGAAGTTCGGGCGGCAGCGTGCGGCGCAGGCCGAAGCCGATGTGTTCCGGATCGCAGATGACGCTGCCGGGCAGTCGCCGCTGGATCTCGTACGCAGTCTGTGTCTTGCCGCCCCCGAAGGGCCCGTTGATCCACAGGAGCATGCGCAGAGACCTTAGTGGCTGTCGGTCACGCCACGGTCACGTTCCCGGTGGGTCCTGCCGAACGCCGCTCAGCCCTGTCCGCCTGCCCGTACGAGCCCGGTCTCGTACGCCAGGACAACGACCTGCACCCGGTCGCGCAGGCCCAGCTTGGTGAGGATGCGGCCCACATGCGTCTTGACCGTCGCCTCCGAAAGGACGAGGCGCGCCGCGATCTCGCCGTTCGACAGTCCCTGCGCGACCAGGATCATCACCTCGCGCTCGCGCTCGGTGAGCCGCTCCAGCCCCTTGTGCTGGGGCTCTTTGCCGGAGTGAGGCAGCATCGGCGCGAACCGGTCGAGGAGACGGCGGGTCGTGGACGGCGCGACCACGGCGTCACCGCTGTGCACCGAGCGGATGGCGGCGAGGAGTTCGCCGGGCGGCACGTCCTTGAGCATGAAACCGGAGGCGCCCGCCTTCAGCCCGGAGAAGGCGTACTCGTCGAGGTCGAAGGTGGTCAGGATCAGCACCTTCGGGGGGTCAGGCTCCGAGCAGATGCGGCGGGTCGTCTCGACGCCGTCCAGCTTCGGCATGCGGACGTCCATCAGGACCACGTCGACGGCGGTCGAGCGCAGCACCTGGAGGGCCTCGACGCCGTCGCCCGCCTCCGCCACGACCTCCATGTCCGGCTGGGCGGCGAGCACCATCCGGAACCCGGTGCGCAACAGCACCTGGTCGTCGACGAGCATCACGCGGATCGGCATTCCTGAGTCCTCCGGTCGGTTCATGGACAGCGAGTGCATGGGGTACGCGGGCGGTCGGTTCGTGGAGCGTGCACGTGTCAGTTGGCGGGCTTGAGCGGAAGCAGGGCGCTGATCCGGAAGCCGCCGCCCGGACGCGGCCCCGCGTCCAGAGTGCCGCCGACCATACCGACCCGCTCACGCATACCGATCAGACCGTGTCCCCGGCCGTCGGCGCCACCCTCCTCGTACAACTCGTGCGGGGCACCCTTCCCGTCGTCCTCGACGAGCAGCCCGAGGCCGTCGTCGAAGTAGACCAGGCGCACGCTCGCGCCCGCGTTCGGCCCCCCGTGCTTGCGCGTGTTGGTGAGCGCCTCCTGCACGATGCGGTACGCGGTCAGCTCGACGCCGCTCGGCAGCGGCCGTGGGGTGCCCTCGATCTTGTAGTCGACGGGGAGGCCCGCGCTGCGGCACTGCTCGATGAGGTCGTCGAGCTGGTCGACGTCGGGCTGGGGGACGTACTCGCCGGTCTCCTGGTGCTCGCCGGTGCGCAGTACGCCGAGCAGGCGGCGCATCTCGGCGAGGGCCTGACGGCCCGTTCCCGAGATGGTCTCCAGGGCCTTCTTGGCCTGGTCGGGGGCGGCGTCCAGGACGTACGCGGCGCCGTCGGCCTGCACCACCATCACCGACACGTTGTGCGCGACCACGTCGTGCAGCTCGCGGGCGATCCGGGCCCGCTCGGCGGCGACCGCGACCTTGGACTGGGCCTCGCGCTCCTTCTCCAGGCGGGCGGCGCGCTCCTCCAGCTGGGCGAGATAGGCGCGGCGGGTGCGGATGGAGTCGCCGAGAACCCAGGCGAGCGCGAAGGGGACGGTCAGGAAGACGGCTATCAGGATGTTGCCCGTGGCCCCCACGTCCTCCTGCGGCCAGCGCGTCTGGGAGATCATCCCGGCGCACAGGCCACCGGCCAGTCCGAACCGGGACGCCCAGCGGGGGCCTTCCGCGGCCACGGTGTAGATGATCACCATCATCGCGAAGTCGGCCGGCATGACCTCCACGTCGACGACCAGCTGCGCCACGCCCATCGCGGCGGCCAGCAGCAGCATGATCTCGGGCAGGCGGCGGCGCAACGCGACCACGAGGCACAGCAGCAGCATGATCGGGATCGCGGCGGCCGGAGGCTCGTCCCCCGTGGCCGCCTGCGTGGTGGCTCCGCCCACGACGGTGATCCCGAGCAGGACGACGGCCCAGAAGCTGTCGACCCACGTCGGGTGCCTGCGGAGGAAGTCATAGAGGCGCTGCACGTAACCCAGCGTAGGGAAGGGTGCAGTGTGCAGGGGTCAACCGGAGGGTCGATCCGCGACCACCCTACGTACTCCCCAAGGTGGAGACCTGCTGGATCCCGACGCTTAGCCTGGCGCCGTGAGACACGAGGCACACGAGTCGACGGGCGGGCGGCGCGGGTGGCGGCAGGCCACCGAGGAGGCGCTGTACGGGCCTTCCGGGTTCTATCGCCGGCCCGAGGGGCCCGCGGGCCATTTCCGCACCTCGGTGCACGCGTCGCCGCTGTTCGCGGGGGCCGTGGCCCGGCTCCTGTGCCGGGTCGACGAAGCGCTCGGCCAGCCCGCGGAACTCGCCTTCGTCGACATGGGCGCGGGCCGCGGCGAGCTGGTGACCGGCGTCCTGAAGGCCCTCCCCGCCGAAGTGGCCTCCCGCGCGCGTGGGTACGCCGTCGAACGCGCCGACCGGCCCCCCGGTCTCGACCACCGGATCGAGTGGCGCGCGGAGCCTCCGGCGGGCGTCACCGGGGTGCTGTTCGCCAACGAGTGGCTGGACAACGTGCCGCTGGACGTGGCCGAGGTGGACGCGGAGGGGGTGCCGCGGCTGGTTCTCGTACGGGAGGACGGGACCGAATCCCTCGGGGAACCGGTCGCCGGAGCGGACGCGGAGTGGCTGGCACGGTGGTGGCCGCTCGGGCCGGGGCCGCACGAGGACGACGAAGACGCCGTACGCCCCGAAAATCAGCGTCCCGAAGGGCCACATGCTGACGGGCTGCGTGCTGAAGTGCCACATGCTGAAGGGCTGCGTGCGGAAATCGGTCTCTCCAGGGATGCGGCCTGGGCTTCCGCCGTGGCGTCCCTCGACCGGGGTCTCGCCGTGGCCGTCGACTACGCCCACTTCGTGGACGCGCGGCCGCCCTTCGGCACGCTCACCGGCTTCCGCGGGGGCCGGGAGACGGCGCCCGTGCCGGACGGGTCCTGCGACATCACCGCCCACGTGGCCCTGGACGCGTGCGCGCTGCCCGGAGCGCGGCTGCTGACCCAGCGGGAGGCCCTGCACGCGCTGGGCGTGAGCGGCGGACGGCCGCCGCTGTCCCTGGCCTCCGCGGACCCCACGGCGTACGTACGGGCCCTCGCCGGCGCGGGCGAGGCCGCCGAGCTCACCGCTCCGGGCGGACTCGGCGACTTCGGCTGGCTCATGCAGCCGGTTGGAATTCCGAACCCACTGCCAGACCCGCTGCCCGGCGAAAACAGCCCTCTACGGAGAGCACGCGGAGCCCTACTTGTCGATGTCCCCGACCACGAAGAACAGTGATCCCAAAATCGCCACCATGTCCGCGACGAGCGTGCCCGGCAGCAGTTCGGTGAGCGCCTGGATGTTGTTGTACGAGGCCGAGCGCAGCTTCAGCCGGTACGGGGTCTTGTCGCCCTTGCTGACGAGGTAGTAGCCGTTGATGCCGAGCGGGTTCTCGGTCCAGGCGTACGTGTGGCCCTCCGGAGCCTTGAGCACCTTCGGGAGCCGCTGGTTGATCGGCCCGGGCGGCAGCTCCGCGAGCCGGTCGAGGCAGGCGTCGGCGAGGTCCAGGGAGTTGTGGGTCTGGTTCAGGAGAACCTCGAAGCGGGCCAGACAGTCGCCCTCCTGCCGGGTGACGACCTTCAGGACGTCGCCCAGCTCCCCGTACGCCAGGTACGGCTCGTCGCGGCGCAGATCGAAGTCGACTCCGGAGGCGCGGGCGAGGGGACCGCTCACTCCGTAGGCGTGCACCGTCTCCGGAGACATCCGTCCCACGTCCCGCGTACGCCCGCGGAAGATCTCGTTGCCGAGCACCAGGTTGTCGTACACGTCCATGCGTGAGCGGACGTCCGCGACGGCTGCACGCGCGCGTGCGGCCCATCCGGCCGGAAGGTCCTCCTTGAGACCGCCGACCCGGTTGAACATGTAGTGCATACGCCCGCCGGAGACCTCCTCCATGACGGCCTGGAGCTCCTCGCGTTCCCGGAAGGCGTAGAACACCGGGGTGATTCCGCCCAGCTCGAGCGGGTACGACCCCAGAAACATCAGATGGTTGAGGACGCGGTTCAGCTCCGCGAGGAGCGTGCGCGTCCACACAGCGCGAGAGGGGACCTCCATGCCGAGCATGCGCTCCACCGCGAGGACGACACCCAGCTCGTTCGAGAAGGCGGAGAGCCAGTCGTGGCGGTTGGCGAGCATGATGATCTGGCGGTAGTCGCGCGCCTCGAAGAGCTTCTCCGCGCCACGGTGCATATAGCCGATGACCGGCTCCGCGTGCTGGATCCGCTCGCCGTCAAGGACCAGCCGCAAGCGCAGGACACCGTGGGTGGACGGGTGCTGGGGCCCGATGTTGAGCACCATGTCGGTGCTCTCCGCGGCGCCGCCGATTCCGACCATGGTCTCCGTCGTAGGAGTCATGGGAACAGTGTCTCGTACGTACGCTTGCGGCATGGAGACGGGGACCACGGGGATCATGGGTACCACCGGAAACACCGAGTCCGAGCCGGTGTGGACCGGCCTGCCGCCGGGGCTGCTGCGGATGCGCCGGCTGCTGCTCGTCGTCTGGCTGGTGCCGCTGACGCTCGGTACGGGGCTGCCGCTCGGTCTGCTGGTAGGGCCCGGCTGGGCGGTGTTCGCGCTGCTGCCGCTGGCGCTGCTGCTGTGGGGCTGGGCGATGCTGGGCCGCAACTGGCGGTCCTGGCGGTACGCGGAGCGCGCGGACGACCTGCTGATCAGCCGGGGTGTGCTGTGGCGTGAGGAGACGGTCGTGCCGTACGGGCGTATGCAACTGGTCGAGGTGACCTCCGGTCCCGTCGAACGTCACTTCGGGCTGGCGAGCGTGCAGCTGCACACGGCCGCCGCGGCGACGGACGCGCGCATTCCGGGCCTCGACCCGGCGGAGGCGGAACGGCTGCGCGACCGGCTCACGGAGCTGGGCGAGGCCCGATCGGCGGGGCTGTGACGATGCCGCCGTCGGCTCCGCCGGGTACCGCCGACGAGGACGTACGGGAGGAGCGGCCGCTGAGCGAGCGGCGGCTGCATCCCGTGACGCCGCTGCGTCGCGCCTGGGCGCCGGTCGCCGTGATCGCCGGCTGGGCGGTGCACGACCCCGACCAGACGCAGCGGCAGCTGACCCGGCTGACGACCGGCACCCTGCTGATCGCGATCGCCATCGTCATTCCGGCCGCCGCCCTGTACGGCTTTCTGACCTGGTGGTTCACCCACTTCGCGGTGACCGACACCGAACTGCGCATCCGTACGGGCCTGTTGTTCCGGCGCTCCGCACACATCCGGCTCGACCGGCTCCAGGCCGTCGACGTCACCCAGCCGCTGCTGGCCCGGGTCGCGGGCGTCTCCAAACTCAAACTCGACGTCATAGGGACGGACAAGAAAGACGAACTGGCCTTCCTGGGCCAGGACGAGGCCCGGGTGCTGCGAGCCGAACTGCTCGCCCGCGCCGCCGGTTTCGCGCCCGAGACGGCGCACGAGGTGGGCGAGGCCCCGGTCCGGCAGCTGCTGCACGTACCGGCCCGGATCCTCGCCGTGTCCCTGGTGCTGACGGGTGCCACCTGGGGCTCGCTGGCCGGCGCGCTCGTCGTACCGCCGCTGGTGTGGTGGGCCACGCACAGTGTGTGGACCGTCCTCGCGGTCGCGCTTCCGCTGCTCGGCGCGGCGGGTGCGAGCAGTGTGGGGCGGTTCGTCGGCGAGTACGACTGGACCGTCGGCGACTCCCCTGACGGGCTCCGTATCGACCACGGCCTGCTCGACCGTTCGCACGAGACGGTGCCGCCCGGGCGCGTGCAGACCGTCCGCATCGTCGAACCGCTGCTGTGGCGGCGGCGCGGCTGGGTCCGCGTCGAGCTGGACGTGGCGGGCTCGGCCAACTCCGTGCTCGTGCCGGTCGCTCCGCGCGAGGTCGCCGAGTCGGTGATCGCGCGGGTGCTGCCGGGAGTGGTCGTGCCGGGTGCGCTGTCGCGGCCGCCGCGCCGGGCGGGCTGGTGCATGCCGTTCTGGTGGCGGGGTTACGGACTCGCCGTCACCGACACGGTCTTCGCGTCACGCCATGGGCTGCTGCGCCGCAGCCTCGCCCTCGTCCCGCACGCCAAGGTCCAGAGCGTACGCATGGAGCAGGGGCCCTGGGCCCGCCTCAAGGGGCTGGCCCACGTGCACGTGGACACCGGCGCCAACAAGACGGTGACGGCTCGGCTGCGGGACGCCTCGGAGGCGGCGGAGTTGTTGTACGGGCAGGCGGACCGGTCGCGGACGGGGCGGCGGGAGGCTCGGCCGGATCGGTGGATGGCCTGAGCCCGGGTGGTGGGTGGCTTCGGCCCGGATGGTGGATGGCTTGAGGGCAGTGGCGTGTTGCGTTGCCACTGCCCTCATTGCGAACCACCGAAATTCTGCGAACCGCCGACGTCCTGCGGACCGCCGACGTCCTGCGGACCGCTGACGTTCAGGAAACCGCGCTCCGCAGTTCCGCCACGTCGATCTGTTCCGTCTCGTCGTGCGCGGTCAGGTCGATGACCTGCTGACCGACACCACGGGACTCCTCGTCCGCCGGCTTGAACTGGGCCTCGGACTCGGCCTTGTGGAGAGCGAGCGCCTCCTGGCCCACCACGTCGGCGAGGTCCTCGTTCTGTACGGCCTCCAGCGCGGCCTGGGATACCTCCTGTTGCGTACCGAAGAAGTCGAACCCGCCCTCCACGGAGGGCCGCCGCGCGGGCGAGGTCGGTACGACCGCCACGGCCGTGGGCACGGTGAAGTGCCCGGAGGGAGGCACCGGCTTGGGGGCGGGCTTCAGAGCGGCTGCGATCGAGGGCGCGGCTGCGGAGGGGGTCGGCGCGGGGGCGTCAGCCGGTGCGGGCCCGTCGGCCGGCGCGGACGGCTGCGCGGTCTCGTCGGCCCGCGTGCGCGTCCTGGCCTGCCCAGGCGTCCCGGACTGCGTGGGCGTCGGTGTGGTCACGGCGGCCGTGCGCTCATGACCGCCGACCGCCTCGGACTTCCCCTGCGTCGCCTCACCCTCCTGCCCGGCCTCGCCCGTCGCGGGGGCCTTCTTGCGAGAGCCGCCGTTCGGTGAACCGCCCGGCGCGGGAACGGCCTTTCCCGGCCCGCCCCCCGTGGGCCCGCCCTTCCCAGGACCGCCCGCCGGAGGCGCACCCTTCGGCGCACCGCCCTTCACGGGGGCACTGCCGGCAGAACCACCCTTCACCGGGCCACCCTTCACCAGGTCGCCCTTAGCCAAGTCCCCCTTAGCCGGGTCGCCCTTCGTCGAGTTGCTCTGCCCGGGCTCGTCCGTTGCCGAACCACCCTTCGTGGAGCCGCTCTTCGGGGACGTGGATTCCACGGCCTGGTCCGCCGCCGAACCGCCCTTCGTGGAGCCGCTCTTCGGGGACTCCCTCTCCAGGGGCGCGTCCACCGCCGAATCGCCCGCCGTGGCCCCGTCCACCACCGCAGAAGGACCGTCCGCGTCCTGCGAACCGTCCTCCGTCGGGGCATCCGCCCAAGGCGCGCCCTCGGCCAGGCGAGCGGCGTTCGCTGCCGCCAGCCGGTCCAACGCCGCGTTGGCCTTGGCGTACAGAACCGAAGCCGCGGCACGGGCGGCCGGAGCCGAATCCGCCACCTCCGCGACGGCAGGAACCGGGTCCTCGGTCACCGCCTCCGCCGAAGCCGGCGCAGGCAACGCACGAGCCGGAGTCGTCGCCTCTATGGCGAGGAGCCGACGGCCCTCCAGGGCGCTGGCCCGCTCCGTCTCCGCCGTGGCGTACCGCCGCAGCAGGGCGGCGTGTTCGTTGCGCAGCCCTTGCAGCTCCGCCCGCTTCTCGCGGAGCCGGTGCTCCAGCTTGGTGCGCAGCTCGCGCGACTCGTCGAGGTCGGTCTCGAGCTCGGCGATCCGCTCCTCGTGGCGCCACTCGTCGCTCGCACGCGCGCGCGTGAGGTCCGCGACGCGCTTGCCCGCGGACACGTCCCAGTGGCGCATGACGATCGCGCCCACGACAGCCGTCGCCGCGGCGCCCGCGGCCAGCCCGCGGAGCACCCACGCTTCCGAGAACAACCAGGGCCCCGCGGCACAGACGAGCGAGACGCCTGCGATCGCCGAGGGGGGCAGCAGCCGGTGCAGAGGTGGGGAATGGCGGTGACGTCCACGTGGCATGGCCAGAAACTTACCGCGCGTAGGCGAATCTTGGAGCCCCGCCCCGTAAAAACCCAGCCATCACGGAGGATTCGTTCCGCCTCACGACTCGGCAATCACGTCGACGGGCGCTCCTCGACTGCGTCGGCTATCTCCTTGCCGCCCGCATCCTTGGCATTCACAACCGGAAGCACGTTGTCCGCGACGGGCGGAAGGGCCGCGTCTCGCATTCGTCAGGTTGCGGATCGAGGAATTCCCCGAGCGTCGCCGCGTATTCGGGGATGACGTCGATCGCGCCCTTCTCCAACTGCGGTTCTTGAAGGGCTCTCCCGGCTGAGGCCGGGAGATTCCCACCCGCCCGAACACCCGTCACCCGTCACCGGTCACCGGTCGTCGAGCCGCCCGCTGATCCACTGAAGCGCGGCCGGGATCTCGCGTCGCCAGGTGTTGAAGTTGTGGCCGCCGCTGTCGAGGATGATCGACGAGATCCGCGTCGGCTGCTTCGCCTTCACCAGGTCGATGAACCTCAGCGTCTCCTTGTAGTTCTTCTCCCCGTGCTTGCTGCTGCTGACCAGCAGCGAGGTGTCCGGTGCGGGCCTGTGCTTCAGGTACCACATCAGGTCGGCGCTCTTCCTCAGTTCCTTGTCGCCCTGGAAGAGATCGCCCGTGGTCGGGTCGATCGGTGCCCTGTAGTAGGGCGAAAGGCCCGCTCCGGCGGCGTACGTCTCCGGGTGGTGGATCGCGAGCTTCAGCGCGCAGTAACCGCCCGTGGAATCACCGATGATTCCCCAGCTCCCGGGCTTTTTGCCCACCCTGTAGTGGGCCGATACGGCCTCGGGCAGGTCCTTGGCGAAAAACGTCTCGGTCTGCGGGCCGCCGGGGATGTCCACGCACTCGGTGTCGCGCGGCGGCGCCACCGTCGGCCGCATCATGACCAGGATCATCGGCTGGGCCGTCCCGGTCCTGGCCAGCCCGTGGGCGGTCTGCGGATAGTGCAGGCCCTTGATGAGGGCCTCGGCGGTGCCGGGGTAGCCGGTGAGCACGGTGGCGGCCGGGAAACTGCGGGTGCGGTACTGCGGCTGGAAGTACTCCGGCGGCAGATAGACGTACGCGGGGGTCGCGATGTGCGTCCGCCGGCCCACGATGTCGACCTTCTGGATCTGGCCGCCGACCTGCGGCCGCGCACCTCCGGCCACGTTCACCTGCTGGGTGTCGACGACCTGGAGCGGGCCGCCCGAGTTTTCGCCGGTGTCGTGATCGACCACCACGCCCTGGCCCGACTCCTGGCCGAAGAGGTCGGCCCAACTGGCGTAGAACCCGAAAGCCTGGTTGGCGGCGAGGCCGACCGACGCGAAGATCAGGACCTGGGTGGCCAGCAGAAGGCTGATCCGCCCTGAAACGGCACGCCAGTTGCGGCGTGCGAGCCGCGGCCAGAACCACACCGTGCCGACGAACAGCAGCACCGCGCAGAGCACTGTGAGTGCCAGCATCTTGTCGCTCGTGAGACCCATGGGCTGTCCTGCCTGCGCTTTCCGTCCAAGGCCGCCGCCGCATCCGCCGCCGCATCCGTCACAGCGCGTTGCCAGGGCTTGCCTTGCCCTTTGACATGGTTTTCCGAAGCCGAGTGAACCTGGCTCCTCCAGGCACCGTCCTAGAGGGCGCAATGTCGCCGGATGCCGGAAATGGCACTGGTTTCAAGGTCTCTCTCAGAAGTACGGGATGCGATGTCTGTCAGGATTGATGGAGAAAAGTCGGCCGGGGTTCCGGACCGGACGGGCCGACTGCGGCGCGTACTCCGCGGTCCGCGCCCCGAGGCCGTCCCCACCCTGGTCGCCAGGGCCTGCACCCTTGTGGGGCTTCTGGACATCGCCGCGGGCGTCTTCCCGCGCTTCCGGCACAGCCGGATGCACACGCTCGCCGAGGTGCTGCCGGGCGCGCTGGGCCCGTTCGCCGCCGCCCTGGCGCTCAGCGCGGGCGTCCTGCTGCTGCTCCTGGCCCACGGTCTGCGCCGCCGCAAACGGAGGGCGTGGCGGGCGGCCGTGATCCTCCTGCCGGCCGGTGCCATCGCGCAGTTCACCTACCGGCACTCGCTCATCGGCGTCCTCATATCGCTGGCGCTGCTCGCGCCGCTGCTGCGCCACCGCGATGAATTCTCGGCACTGCCCGATCCCCGCAGCCGCTGGCGCGCGCTCGCCAACTTCGTGCTCATGGGCGCCGGTTCGCTCCTTCTCGGCCTGGTCATCGTCAGCGTCCACCCGAACCGCATGGTCGGCGACCCGAGTCTCGCGGACCGCATCAGCCATGTGGTGTACGGCATGTTCGGCTTCGAGGGCCCGGTCGACTACCAGGGCAACACGTCCTCGACGGTGGCCTTCTCGCTCGGCGCGCTCGGCCTGCTCACCGCCCTCACCACGATCTACCTGGCCTTCCGCCCGGAACACCCCGCCGCGCGCCTCACCGAGGAGGACGAGGCGCGGCTGCGGGCGCTCCTGGAGAAGCACGGCGGACGTGACTCGCTCGGCCACTTCGCGCTGCGCCGCGACAAGGCGGTCGTCTTCTCGCCCAGCGGGAAGGCGGCGGTGACGTACCGCGTCGTCTCCGGAGTGATGCTCGCCAGCGGCGACCCGATCGGCGACGTCGAGGCCTGGCCCGGAGCGATCGAGCGCTTCATGGACGAGGCGAAGGCCCACTCCTGGACGCCCGCCGTCATGGGCTGCTCCGAGACGGGCGGCGAGGTCTGGACGCGGGAAACCGGCCTCGACGCCCTCGAACTGGGCGACGAGGCGGTGGTGGATGTCGCGGATTTCTCCCTGGCCGGGCGCGCGATGCGGAACGTGCGCCAGATGGTGAAGCGCATCGAGCGGGCCGGTTACGAGACCCGGGTTCGGCGCGTCCGTGACCTGGGCGACAGTGAGCTGGAGCGGATACGGCGCGCCGCTGAGGACTGGCGTGGCACGGACACCGAGCGCGGCTTCTCCATGGCGCTGGGCCGCATCGGCGACACGGCCGACGGGGACTGCGTCATCGCCACGGCGCACAGAATTGAAGGGGCGGCGCGATGGGGGTCCCCCCAGGCGTTCAGCTCTGGGGGAGCCTCGGGTAGGGCGGTGGTGGGAGACGGGCGGGCCGACGCCGAGCCCGGCCCGTACGGCGACCTGAAGGCCGTACTCCACTTCGTCCCGTGGGGCACGGACGGCGTTTCGCTCGACCTGATGCGCCGCGACCGCGCGGCCGATCCCGGCATGAACGAGCTCCTGATCGTCGCCGCGCTCCAGGCGGCGCCCCGCCTGGGCGTGCGGCGGGTCTCGCTCAACTTCGCGATGTTCCGCTCGGCGCTGGCCCGCGGCGAGAAGATCGGCGCAGGACCGGTCCTGCGCGCCTGGCGCGGCCTGCTCGTCTTCCTCTCCCGCTGGTTCCAGATCGAGTCGCTCTACAAGTTCAACGCGAAGTTCCGCCCCCACTGGGAGCCCCGCTTCGTCGTGTACCGCTCCTCCCGCGACCTGCCGCGCATCGGCCTGGCGGCCATGCAGGCGGAGGGCTTCGTGAGCCTCGCGCTGCCGCGGGTACTGCGCCGCAGGCCGGCACCGTCGGCCCCGTGCGCGCACCGGGTGACGGAAAACGGCGTACGAGCGGCATAGAGCAGGCCTGAGCGAGGGCTCCAACTCCCCCAAGCCCCGGGGCCCTCGCTCAGGCCGCGAAGCGGCCGGACAACCCCCGCCGGAGGCAACCCGCCACGGCCCAACACGACCCGCCCCGACCCCCGTAGGCGAAACCAGCCCAACGCTGGAGGCCTACGCTGGTCGTATGAGCACGAAGAGCGGGCGAGGCCAAGTGGCAGGGCTACCGGCATGGGATCGGTGCGCGGTCATGGGGGTGGTGAACGTGACGCCCGACTCCTTCTCGGACGGCGGCCGCTGGTTCGACACGACGGCCGCCGTCAAGCACGGTCTGGATCTGGTCGCAGAGGGCGCGGACCTGGTCGACGTCGGCGGTGAGTCCACCCGCCCCGGTGCCACCCGTGTCGACGAGGCGGAGGAGCTCAGGCGTGTCCTCCCGGTCGTACGCGGTCTGGCCTCCGAAGGCGTCACCGTCTCCGTCGACACGATGCGCGCCTCCGTCGCCGAACGGGCCCTCGCGGCGGGCGCCGCACTTGTCAACGACGTCAGCGGCGGACTCGCCGACCCCGCGATGATCCCGGTCGTCGCGTCCGCGGGCGCCCCCTTCGTGGTCATGCACTGGCGCGGCTTCCTGGAGGGCGGAAACATCCGGGGGACGTACGAGGACGTTGTCTCCGAAGTCGTCGACGAGCTCCACGCGCGCGTGGAGGCCGTTCTGGCGGGGGGCATCGCCGCGGACCGCATCGTCGTCGACCCGGGCCTCGGCTTCTCCAAGCAGGCCGAGCACGACCTGACCCTCCTCGCCCACCTCGACCGCCTCCTGGCCATCGGCCACCCCGTACTGGTCGCCGCGTCCCGCAAGCGGTTCCTCGGCCGCGTACTGGCCGGCCCGGAGGGCTCTCCGCCGCCCGCCAGGGAACGCGACGCGGCCACCGCCGCCGTCTCCGCGCTCGCCGCCCACCAGGGCGCGTGGGCGGTCCGCGTCCACGAGGTGCGGGCCACCGCCGACGCGGTCCGGGTCGCCCGGGCCGTGGAAGGCGCCCGGGCGGCAGAGGGAGCCCAGTGAGCGCACCCCGCACCGACGTCGAAGAGGTCGCACGCGCCAACACCGCCTTCTACGAAGCGATGGAACGTGGCGACTTCGAAGAGCTGTCGACGCTCTGGCTCGCCCCCATGGACATCGACGGAGCCGAACACACCACGGACACGGACCCCGAGGACCCCGACGAAACCGCCGACCGGGGCGCCGAGGTCTCCTGCGTCCACCCCGGCTGGCCCGTCCTGACCGGCCGCGGCGAGGTTCTCCGCTCGTACGCGCTGATCATGGCGAACACCGACTACATCCAGTTCTTCCTGACGGACGTGCACGTATCCGTCATCTCCGACACCGCCCTGGTGACCTGCACCGAGAACATCCTCAGCGGCGGCCCGGCCCCGGAGGACAGCGACGAACTCGGGCCGCTCGTAGGACAGCTCGTCGTCGCCACGAATGTGTTCCGTCGCACTTCGGAGGGCTGGAAGCTGTGGTCGCACCACGCCTCCCCGGTATTGGCCGAATCCGGCGAGGAAGAGACCGACGATTCCCCCTCCTGAGTGGGTAGGGGCCAAGTAACGGTTGGGATCGCGGGCCTCTGGGTATGGGCGGCTACCAGCCCGTGAGCCGCCGTGTCCCGCCAGAAGAACAGTCGATGAACCCTCCTGACCCCCGCCCGAGCCGAGCCCTCGTGGGCGGGCGTTGTCAGTGTTCGCAGGTAGATTCGGCTGAGGCCGGTGTGCTGACGACAGGTGGCAGGGACCGCCGTTACCGACGATTGCAGGAGTGATTCGCGTGGATCGTGTCGCGCTGCGCGGCCTGAAGGCCCGCGGGCACCACGGTGTCTTTCCCAAGGAACGCGAAGAGGGCCAGACCTTCATCGTGGACCTCGCGCTGGGCCTGGACACCCGGCCCGCCGCGGCCGACGACGACCTGGCGAAGACGGTGCACTACGGCATCGTGGCGGAGGAGGTCGTGGCCGTCGTCGAGGGCGAGCCCGTCGATCTCATCGAAACGCTCGCCGAACGCATCGCCCAGACGTGTCTGAAACACGACGGGGTCCTGGAGGTCGAGGTCTGCGTCCACAAACCGGACGCACCGATCACCGTGCCCTTCGACGACGTGACCGTCACCATCACCCGGAGCCGAGTATGACTGCCTCGTTGACCGAGGGTCACAGCGACCCGACCGTACAGCCGGTGCCCGCCTCCGTCGTGGAACGAGTGGATGCCGCCGACACCACCCTGAGCAATCCGAAACGCGCCGTGCTCTCCCTCGGCTCGAACCTCGGCAACCGCCTGGAGACGCTCCAGGGCGCCGTCGACGCCCTGGAGGACACACCCGGCGTACGCGTCAAGGCGGTCTCTCCGGTGTACGAGACGGAGCCCTGGGGCGTGGAGCCGGGCAGCCAGCCGACGTACTTCAACGCGATCGTCGTCCTGCGCACGACCCTCCCCCCGTCCTCCCTCCTGGAGCGGGCGCACGCGGTCGAGGAGGCCTTCCACCGCGTACGGGACGAGCGCTGGGGGCCCCGCACGATCGACGTGGACATCGTCGCGTACGCCGATGAGGTCTCCGACGACCCGGAACTCACACTCCCCCACCCGCGTGCGCACGAGCGGGCCTTCGTCCTCGCGCCCTGGCACGACGTGGAGCCGGACGCCCAGCTTCCGGGCCTCGGCCCGGTGGTCCACCTCCTGGCAGGCGTCCCCCGAGACGGTGTCGCACCCCGAGCCGATCTGGAACTACGGCTGCCCGAGTAGTCGTTAAGGTCTACCGGACCATGATTTAGGACGGACCACAGAAGCCGGTGGTCTTCTCGGTGATCCCGAGCGATCTCCCGAGTGATCTCCGGCAGCGACGAAGGGGCATCGTGAAACAGCTGCGCATCAGGACGCTGGCCGGCGTATTCATCGTCGCCGGCGTGCTGTCCTGGGCGGGCGCCCGCTTGTGGAACGCGGTGGGCACGCTGCCCCGGGTCCCCTTCGCCGCCCCCATCGTCCTGGCCCTGATCGCCGTGGTCCTCCTGGCCACGGCGCTCTCGCTCCGCGCCCGTCTCAAGGCTCAGCGCGAGCGCCGCCCCGGCGCGACCGGCGTCGACCCCCTGGTGGCGGCCCGAGCGGTCGTCTTCGGCCAGGCCAGCGCCCTGGTCGCCGCCCTGGTCGCCGGCATGTACGGCGGCGTGGGCGCCTTCCTCCTGGAGTCGCTGGACATCCCACCCCGCCGCGACCAGGCCATCTACGCCGGCTTCTCCGTCCTGGCAGGCCTCGCCGTCATAGCGGCGGCCTTCTTCCTGGAACGAGTCTGCAAACTCCCAGAGGACGACGACACAAACGGCAACGCAGCACCAGCGGCGTAGAGCCCCGTAAGGGGCGCGGGGAACTGCGCGACAAGCCACAACGAACCCGCAGCCCCACACGGACAACAACCAGGCAGACGGAACGGAACCGAACCCGCCCCAAGCAGAGCGCTACCGCGCAAGTATCAGGCTCATCGCCTCAGCCCGCGTCGTAGCGTCACGCAACTGCCCCCGCACAGCCGACGTCGTCGTCTTAGCACCCGGCTTACGGATACCGCGCACCGACATGCACATATGCTCGGCCTCGATCACGACGATCGCCCCCCGCGCCTCGAGGATCCGCATCAGCGAGTCGGCGACCTGAGTGGTGAGACGTTCCTGCACCTGCGGTCGCCGCGCGAACACCTCAACGAGACGGGCCAGCTTCGACAGGCCGGTGATCTTCCCGGTCTCGGCCGGGATGTACCCGACATGGGCCACACCGTGGAACGGCAGCAGATGATGCTCACACAGGGAGACGATCTCGATGTCCTTGACCAGGACCATCTCGTCGTGACCCAGGTCGAACGTCGTCGTCAGGACATCCTCGGGCTCCTGCCTCAACCCGGCCAGCAGCTCCCGATACGCCCGAGCCACCCGCCTCGGCGTCTCCCGCAGCCCCTCCCGTTCCGGGTCCTCGCCGACCGCGATCAGCAGCTCTCGTACGGCGTTCTCGGCGCGCTTCTCGTCGAACTCGCCGATCGAGCCCTCGACGTCCAGCCTCACGGGGTCGATCATCTGGTGCCTCGTTCCTGTGCCTTCCACGCGTACGGAACACGCGTCTCACACGCGGGCATATGAGAATGCCGCGCCCCCCAGGCTAGACCAGGGGGGCGCGGCATCTGTTCCGGGCCGGATGAGGCAACCGGGGCCGGGTTGGGTCAGTCAGCTCTCGGGACGCTCCTCCGGAGCCGGCTCGGCCACCGGAAGCGCCTCCGCGGAAGCGTTCGCGTTCGCGGTGATCGCCGGCGCCGCGCCGTTCGCCCCGTTCGTCAGTGACAGCTCCTTGGGGGAGAGCACCGGCGGGCGGGTGGACGGAGTGCGCCTGGAGGAGCCGGTCCACGCGGGGCGGGCCGGGCGCTTCACGATGGGAGCGAAGACCTCGGCGATCTGCTCCTTGCTCAGCGTCTCCTTCTCCAGCAACTGCAGCACCAGCGCGTCGAGGACGTCGCGGTTCTCGACCAGGATCTCCCAGGCCTCGTTGTGCGCGTTCTCGATGAGCTTCTTGACCTCTTCGTCGACGAGCGCCGCGACCTCTTCCGAGTAGTCGCGCGGGTGCGACATCTCCCGGCCGAGGAACGGCTCGCTGTTGTCGCCGCCGAACTTGATCGCGCCGAGACGCTCGGTCATGCCGTACTGCGTGACCATCGCCCGAGCGGTGGCCGTGGCCTTCTCGATGTCGTTCGCCGCGCCCGTCGTCGGGTCGTGGAAGACGAGCTCCTCGGCCGCGCGGCCGCCCAGCATGTACGCGAGCTGGTCGAGCATCTCGTTGCGCGTGGTCGAGTACTTGTCCTCGTCCGGCAGCACCATCGTGTAGCCGAGAGCACGGCCTCTGGAGAGGATCGTGATCTTGTGGACCGGATCGGAGTTCGGTGAGGCCGCCGCGACCAGGGCGTGACCGCCCTCGTGATACGCGGTGATCTTCTTCTCCTTGTCCGACATGATCCGGGTCCGCTTCTGCGGGCCCGCGACCACACGGTCGATCGCCTCGTCCAGCATGTGGTTGTCGATCAGCTTCTGGTTGCCGCGCGCCGTGAGGAGCGCCGCTTCGTTCAGCACGTTCGACAGATCCGCACCGGTGAAGCCCGGCGTACGCCGCGCGACGGCCGACAGATCGACGTCCGGAGCGACCGGCTTGCCCTTCTGGTGAACCTTGAGGATCTCCAGACGGCCCTGCATGTCCGGGCGGTCGACCGCGATCTGGCGGTCGAAGCGGCCGGGGCGCAGGAGAGCCGGGTCGAGGATGTCGGGCCGGTTCGTGGCGGCGATGAGAATCACACCGCCCTTCACATCGAAGCCGTCCATCTCGACGAGCAACTGGTTCAGCGTCTGCTCACGCTCGTCGTGACCACCGCCGAGACCGGCACCACGATGACGGCCCACCGCGTCGATCTCGTCGACGAAGACGATCGCCGGAGCGTTCGCCTTGGCCTGCTCGAACAGGTCACGGACTCGGGAGGCACCGACACCGACGAACATCTCGACGAAGTCGGAACCGGAGATCGAGTAGAAGGGGACGCCGGCCTCGCCCGCGACAGCGCGCGCGAGCAGCGTCTTGCCCGTACCGGGCGGGCCGTACAGCAGTACGCCCTTGGGGATCTTCGCCCCGACGGCCTGGAACTTCGCCGGCTCCTGGAGGAACTCCTTGATCTCGTGGAGTTCCTCGACGGCCTCGTCCGAGCCCGCGACGTCCGAGAACGTCGTCTTCGGGGTGTCCTTGGTGATGAGCTTCGCCTTGGACTTCCCGAAGTTCATCACTCGGGAGCCGCCGCCCTGCATCTGGTTTATCAGGAACAGGAAGATGACCACGATGAGTACGAAGGGGAGCAGGGTGATCAGGAGCCCGACGAACGGGTTCTGCTTGGACGGCGAGACCGTATAGCCGTCCGTGATCTGCTTGTCCTCGTACTTGGTCTGCAGCGAGTTGGCGAGGTTCACACCCTGGTCGCCGATGTAACTCGCCTGGATCTTCGAGCTGCCTTCGACCTTTACGCCGTCTTTGAGCTCGACCTTGATGATCTGCTCGTCGCCGGTGGTCAGCTTGGCCGACTCGACCTTGTTGTCATTGATCGCCCGGACGACCTGGCCGGTGTCCACCGTCTTGTAGCCGCCGGACGAGCCGACGACCTGCATCAACACGACCACGGCAAGGACGGCCAGCACGATCCACATGACCGGCCCACGGAAGTATCGCTTCACGTCCATCCATACGGAGCGGTGCCGCCCCGTCCCTCCTGCCATAGTGAGTTTGATAAGACTGTTTTTGACGGTACCCCAGCATTGTCACCCGAAGCCGCACGGCCCGGCTGACAAACCCGTCTACGCATGCTCCAACGGCGCGGAACCCGCAAGGGTTCCCGGACCGTCTTCCAGCGCTACGTGGGATTCGCCACTGTCCACGACAGTGCCTCAGCCACCGTAGACATGAGGGGCGAGCGTACCGACGAACGGCAGGTTCCGGTACTTCTCGGCGTAGTCGAGACCGTAGCCCACGACAAACTCGTTCGGGATGTCGAAGCCGACCCACTCCACGTCGATCGCGACCTTGGCGGCCTCCGGCTTGCGCAGCAGCGTGCACACCTTGAGAGACGCGGGCTCGCGGGAGCCGAGGTTGGAGATCAGCCAGGACAGTGTCAGACCGGAGTCGATGATGTCCTCGACGATGAGGACGTGCTTGCCCTTGATGTCGGTGTCGAGGTCCTTCAGGATCCGGACGACGCCGGAGGACTGCGTACCCGCGCCGTACGAGGACACGGCCATCCAGTCCATGGTGACGGGGGTGGCGAGCGCACGCGCCAGGTCCGCCATGACCATCACGGCGCCCTTGAGAACGCCGACGATCAGCAGATCCTTGCCCGCGTACTCCGCGTCGATCTTCGCGGCCAGCTCGACCAGCTTCGCGTCGATCTCTTCCTTGGTGATGAGCACCGACTTGAGGTCGGTGCCCATGTCTTTCGCGTCCACCCGCATCACTTTCGGTCGTCCCGCACGTATGGCGGCCGCTCGGGCCGCCCACGACCCACGCAAGGGGCCGGCGGAAGGCCCGGATTCAGCCTTGCCGAATCACCAGTCTGCCACCCTGCCGCTGGGCGACGACTTTGCCGGGGAGGTTGATCTCTCCCTGACCGCGCCAGCCGGTGATCAGCCGGTCGAGCTCTTCGATGTGCCGGGCGAACAGTGAACCGGCGGGCGCCCCGGCCTCGATGGCGGCGCGGCGCAGGATGCGGCGGCGCACGGCGGGCGGCAGGGCGTACAGCTTGGCGCACTCCAGAAGGCCGGCTGCGTCGCGCACGGAGGCCTCGGCCTGGCGGGCCCACGCGTCGAGGGCGTCGGCGTCGTCGCGGGACAGCTGTGCCGTACGGGCGAGGGCTTCGACGACGCCCTTGCCGAGGGCCTTCTCCAGGGCGGGCAGGCCCTCCTGGCGCAGGCGTGACCTCGTATAGGCGGGGTCGGTGTTGTGGGGGTCGTCCCAGACGGGCAGCGACTGGACCATGCAGGCCTTGCGGGCGGTCTGCCGGTCGAGGTGCAGGAAGGGGCGACGGTAGCGGCGGGCGGCCCCCGGTCCTCCGGAGACCGCGGCCATGCCGGACAGGGAGCGGATGCCGGAGCCGCGGGCGAGGCCGAGCAGGACGGTTTCGGCCTGGTCGTCGCGGGTGTGACCGAGCAGGATCGCGGTGGCGCCGTGGCGCTCGGCGGCGGCGTCCAGGGCGGCGTACCGCGCGTCACGGGCGGCGGCCTCGGGCCCGCCGTCGCGGCCCACGGACACGGCGACGGACTCGGCCGGCGTCAGACCGAGTTCTGTGAGTCGTACGACGACTTCGTCCGCGCGCAGGTCGGAGCCGGGCTGCAGACCGTGGTCGACGGTGATGCCACCGGCGCGGATGCCGAGCTTGGGCGCTTCGAACGCGAGGGCGGAGGCGAGCGCCATGGAGTCGGCGCCGCCTGAGCACGCCACGAGCACGAGCGGCGGGGGCTGGGGTACCTCACTGCTCGAGCGCAGCCGGGAGCTTGGGGGGTGCTCGTGCGGGGTGTCGGCGTGGGCGGGCGTGTGGTCGGTGAGGATGTCGTGAAGGACGCGGCGGACCGCCAGGCGTATCGCCGCGACCGCAGGATGGGGACCCATGTCCGGTTCCCTTCATGAAATTGTCGGGGGGTGAGCCCGAGGTTCGGTCACTCAGAGTGTGTAGATGGTGACAGAAACGGGCCGTTCCCCGAGCATTGCACGCCTACCCATGCCCCACGGTCCCTCGGACGGGTGATAGCGGGGGCGCTCACCTGTCGTCGGCCGGATTCAATTCACGACTCTGCCTTGCGGTGCACCCGCGCGACCCAGTCCGCCGGTTTGGAGATCTCCGCCTTGGTCGGGAGCGTGTTGGGCGAGGTCCACACCCGGTTGAACCCGTCCATGCCCACCTCCTCCACGACTGCCCGTACGAAACGCTCCCCGTCCCGGTACTGGCGCAGCTTCGCGTCCAGGCCGAGCAGCTTGCGCAGCGCCAGGTCGAGGCGGGAGGCCCCGCGCTGGCGGCGTTGCTGGAACTTCTCGCGGATCTCGGCGACGGACGGGACCACGGCGGGGCCCACGCCGTCCATCACGAAGTCCGCGTGGCCCTCCAGGAGGGACATCACGGCGGTCAGCCGGCCGAGGATCTCCCGCTGGGCGGGCGTCTGGACGATCTCGACGATGGACCGTCCGCCTTCGTCGCCGTCCTCGCCCTCGGGACGGCTGCCGGCGAGCGTCTGGGCGGCCTCCCTGATGCGCTCGAGGACGGTCATGGGGTCGACCTCGGTCTCTTCCAGGAAGGACTGGATTTCGCCCTCGAGGTGGTCGCGCAGCCACGGCACCGCCGTGAACTGTGTCCGGTGCGTCTCCTCGTGCAGGCAGACCCAGAGCCTGAAGTCGTGGGGCTGTACGTCTAGTTCGCGCTCGACGTGCACGATGTTCGGCGCGACGAGGAGCAGCCTGCCGCCGCCGTTCTCGCCCGCCGGGAGCTCGCGGGTCGCGGGGGCGAACGTCTCGTACTGGCCCAGCACCCTGGAGGCCAGGAACGACAGGAGCATGCCCAGCTCGACGCCGGTGACCTTGCCGCCGACGGCGCCGAGGACGGCTCCGCCGGGACTGTTGCCGCGACGTTCCTGCATCTTGTCGAGCAGCGGTTTGAGGATTTCCCGGAACCCGGCGACGTTCGCCCGGACCCAGCCCGGGCGGTCGACGACGAGGATGGGGGTGTCACGCAGGTCCTCGCTGCCCATCCGCGTGTATTCGCGGACGTGCCGCTCCGACGCCTTCGCATGTCGGCGCAGCTCCGCGACGACGGCCCTGGCCTCGTCGCGACTCACCTCTGGGCCCGGCCTTACGAGTCGGGTCGCGGTCGCCACCGCGAGATTCCAGTCGACCATCTCGGCACCACCGATGCTCGTCATGCAGTCAACCGTACGTGAGCGCTGCCGCTGGGTGCAGGGTGTGGGGTTCGTGGGGGTTCTTGGTTGTGGGTCGGGTGCGGGTCCGATGTGGCTGGGCGCGCAGTTCCCCGCGCCCCTGAGAGAGGCCTGCGGCCCTCTCAGGAGCCGCAGGCCCCTCTCACCCGCCGCAGCCGCAGCTCGCCAGCGCCGACGCCGCGCCGTCCAGTGTCTTCTGTGTTGCTGTTGGATCCGTGGGGCTGTTCGAAGACGTCAGGAAAGCGAAGGCGAGCAGGCGGCCTTCGGTGTCGACCACCGTGCCCGCCAGGGTGTGTACGCCTGTCAGAGTGCCCGTTTTGGCGCGTACGACTCCTGTGCCGGGCTGGTCGGTGTAGCGGTTGCGGAGGGTGCCGGTGAAGCCTGCCACCGGGAGGCCGGTGAGGGCGGTGCGGAGTTCGGGGTGATCGGGGGCGCCTGCCTTGGCGAGCAGGGCGGTGAGCAGGTCCGCCGTGAGCTTGTCGGCTCGGTCCAGGCCGCTGCCGTCCGCGAACTTGACGCCCTCCAGGGGCAGTCCGAGCTTCTTCAGTTGCGTACGGATCGCCGTGGCGCCGCCTCCGAAGCTTGCCTTTTTGTCGGTGGCGACCGCGGTCTGGCGGGCCAGGCCCTCGGCGATGTCGTTGTCGCTGTTGGTCAGCATCCGCTCGACCAGGGCGGACAGGGGCGGGGACTCGACCTTCGCGAGGGACTCGGCGCGGTCCGTCGCCTTGGAGGGGCCGGGGGCCTTGGTCTTGATGCCGCGGTCGTCGAGGAGGGCCGCGAACTCGCGGGCCGCGTCGGCCGCCGGGTCCTTACTCCGGTCCGCGGGACCGGCGGACGAGTCGTCGAGGCGTCCCTCGTCGACCATCAGGGCGCTGACCGGCGCGAGGTTGGAGTTGTCGGGACCGATGGGGTGCGTCGATGTGCCCGCGTACAGCGTGGTGTCGTACGAGAGCGTCACCTCGTCCAGCTTGCGGGCCTTGAGGGCGTCGGCGGTGTCGTCGGCGAGCTTGCGCAGGCTCGCGTTGCCGTTCGCTTCCTTGCGGGCGGTCAGCGTGGGGTCGCCGCCGCCGACGAGGACGACCTCCTTGGTGTCGGGTTCGAGGACCGCGCGGGTCGCGATGCGGTGGTCGGCGCCCGCCGCGGAGAGCACCGCGACGGCCGTGGCGATCTTCGTGGTGGAGGCCGGTGTCAGCGCCTCGTCCGAGGCCTTGCCGTACAGGCGCTTGCCGGTGGCCACGTCGACGACCGCGGCCGTGCGTTCGGAGCCCAGTGAGGGGTCGTCGAGCAGCGGGCCGAGGATGTCGGCGAGGGCCTTCTCGGTGGGCGAGGATCCGGAGCCGGCCTGCCTTCCGAGGCCGGCGAGTACGTAGGGGGCGCTGGGCGCGGGACGCGGCTCCTTCGGGGACGTACCGGACCCGGGTCCGTGATCTGCGCCACCTGGGCCCTCCCGCGATGCCGCCAGGTCGCGCTCGGCCGTACGCTGACCGCTGGAGTCCCAAGGTCCGGCCGCGGTCACCACGGTGGTCGCCAGGACAAGGCCGAGGATGGCGGCGCCCACCGTGAACTGCACGGTCGTCAGCCGTGCGATCCGCGGCCGCACGGCCTCCACGACCCGTACGAGCCACGGCCTCAGGGCTTCCACGGCCCGTACGAGCCACGGCCGAACGGTCTCCACAGCCCGTACGAGCCACGGCCGAACGGCTCGCGCGATCCGCTCCACATGCGGTCTCGCGGCCCGCCAAGCCTTCAGCTCCGGCACGACCACCAGCCCCTTTCGCGATCACACACCTGCGTGAGGGACACTTAACCACCAGACGTATGTGTTGATCATGGAGGAGCCACCGGTGGAGTTCGACGTCACGATCGAGATTCCGAAGGGTTCGCGGAACAAGTACGAGGTGGACCACGAGACCGGTCGGATCCGCCTGGACCGTCGACTCTTCACCTCGACCAGCTACCCGGCCGACTACGGCTTCGTCGAGAACACGCTCGGCGAGGACGGCGACCCACTGGACGCCCTGGTCATTCTGGACGAACCGACCTTCCCCGGCTGCCTCATCCAGTGCCGCACGATCGGCATGTTCCGCATGACGGACGAGGCCGGCGGCGACGACAAGCTGCTGTGCGTCCCGGCGCACGACCCGCGCGTGGAGCATCTGCGGGACATCCACCACGTGTCGGAGTTCGACCGTCTGGAGATTCAGCACTTCTTCGAGGTCTACAAGGACCTCGAGCCCGGCAAGTCCGTCGAGGGCGCCAACTGGGTGGGCCGTACGGACGCCGAGGCCGAGATCGAGCGTTCGTACAAGCGCTTCAAGGAGACCGGCGGCCACTGAGGCCAAATGATCGACCGGCGGGCCGCGTGACCCGATGGGTGACGCGGCCCGTTCGTGTGTTCTTGCGCTGAGGCGTACATCAGAGATACGGCGTACGGGGGAGCACGTACGGGAACGGACGTAGGAGAAGTGGGGCGGGAGCTGGTGGCTGAGCCGGACGCGGAGGACCGTAAGCCGCAGTCGGACGAGGCGAGGAGTGCGTTCGCACCACCGAGCGGGGTGGCGTCGGCGTTCGACGAGTCGCATACGACGTCGGAGTTCGCGATCCCGCAAGGGCTCGCGCCGCCCGAGCCGTCGCCCGCCGACCGGGAGGGCTCGGCGTTCAGCGCCCCGCGTACGTACCGGGCCCCCGCCTTCACCCCGCCGACCGGCATCCCCGTGGTCAAGCTGACCAAGGAGGTGCCCTGGCAGGACCGGATGCGCACGATGCTGCGCATGCCGGTGGCCGAACGGCCGGTGGCCGAGCCCATCCAGCGGACGGAGGAGGACGGCGGCCCGGCCGTCCCGCGCGTCCTCGACCTGACGCTGCGTATCGGCGAGTTGCTGCTCGCGGGCGGGGAGGGCGCCGAGGACGTGGAGGCGGCGATGTTCGCCGTCTGCCGCAGCTACGGCCTGGACCGCTGCGAACCGAACGTCACGTTCACGCTGCTGTCCATGTCCTACCAGCCGTCCCTGGTGGACGACCCGGTCACGGCCTCGCGGACGGTACGCCGCCGGGCCACCGACTACACGCGGCTCGCGGCCGTGTTCCAGCTCGTCGACGACATCAGTGACGACGAGACCGACGTGTCCCTGGAGGAGGCCTACCGGCGGCTCGCGGAGATACGCCGCAACCGGCACCCGTATCCCGGCTGGGTGCTGACCGGCGCCGCGGGGCTGCTCTCGGGCTCGGCCTCCATACTCGTCGGCGGTGACCTGATCGTTTTCGTCGCCGCCGCGATCGGTGCGATGCTCGGCGACCGGCTCGCCTGGCTGTTCGCGGGGCGCGGGCTGCCCGAGTTCTACCAGTTCACGGTGGCCGCGATGCCTCCGGCCGCGATCGGCATCGCGCTCACGCTGGCCCACGTCGACGTGAAGGCGTCCGCGGTGATCACCGGTGGGCTCTACGCGCTGCTGCCGGGGCGGGCGCTGGTCGCGGGCGTCCAGGACGGCCTGACCGGCTTCTACATCACCGCGGCCGCGCGCCTGCTGGAGGTCATGTACTTCTACGTGGGCATCGTCACCGGAGTTCTGCTGGCCCTGTACTTCGGCGTGAAGCTCGGCGCGGAACTCACCCCGGACGCCGCCCTGAGCAGTTCCCAGCCCGTGTGGGGAATCGTCGCGTCGATGATGCTGTCGCTGGCCTTCGCCGTGCTGCTCCAGCAGGAACGTTCCACCGTGCTGATGGTGACCCTCAACGGGGGCGTGGCCTGGTCGGTGTTCGGCGCGATGCACTACGCGGGCGAGCTGTCGCCGGTCGCCTCCACGGCCGTCGCGGCGGGCGTGGTGGGCCTGTTCGGACAGCTCCTGTCCCGCTTCCGGTTCGCGTCCGCCCTGCCGTACACGACGGCCGCGATCGGGCCGTTGCTGCCCGGTTCGGCGACGTACTTCGGGCTGCTGGCCATCGCCCAGAGCGACGTCGACGCGGGGCTTGTCTCCCTGTCCAAGGCCGCCGCCCTCGCGATGGCCATCGCCATCGGCGTGAACCTCGGCTCGGAGATCTCCCGGCTGTTCATGCGCCTGCCGGGTGTCAGCAGGGAGGGCCGGCGCGCGGCCAAGCGGACGCGGGGGTTCTGACGCGAGGGTTCTGACGCGGGGCTTCTGACGCCGGGCGCCTCATAGCTCGGGGCTATAGGTTCGGTGGCGGCTGCGGGTCCGTTGTGGCTGGTCGCGCAGTTCCCCGCGCCCCTTGGAGGGCCTCCGGCCCTCCATCGGGTCGCGGGAATGCCCGGGGCCTCTCAGTTCTGCGGGTAGTCCTGGCCCTGGCCGTACGGGTAGCCCTGGCCCTGGGGGTACTGGCCGCCCTGCGGGTACTGCTGGCCCTGGGGGTATTGCTGGCCCTGCGGGTACTGGGCGGCGTAAGGCGGCTGGCCCTGTTGCTGCCCGTAACCCTGGTCCGAGCCGTACGGGGGCTGCTGTTGCGGCTGCTGCTGCTGCTGCGGGTAGCCGTATCCCTGGTTCTGGTCCTGACCCTGGTGACCGTACGTCTGGTCCTGGTGGGCCGGGGGCACGCGGCGCAGCTGGGCGGTCGCGTCGTCCATGACCGGCGGCGGGGCCTGGGGCGGGTTCTTCTTCGACTTGCCGCGTGCCCGCAGGAGCTCGATGACGATCGGCAGTACGGAGAGGAGGACGATCAGGATGAGGATCGCCTCGATGTTCTTCTTCACGAAGTCGATCTGGCCCAGCCACGAGCCGAGCAGCGTGACGCCCGCGCCCCAGAGGATGCCGCCGATGATGTTGAACGTGAGGAACGAGCGGTACCGCATGCCGCTGACGCCCGCGATGATCGGCGTGAACGTCCGCACGATGGGCACGAAGCGGGCCAGCACGAGGGACTTCGGACCGTACTTCTCGAAGAACTCGTGGGCCTTGACCACGTTCTCCTGCTTGAACAGGCGTGAGTCCGGGCGCTTGAAGAGCGCCGGCCCCACCTTCTTGCCGAACATGTAGCCCACCTGGTCGCCGATGATCGCGGCGATGCAGATCAGGACAACGGCCGCCCACAGCGGGAAGTCCAGCGTGCCCTCGGAGATCAGCAGGCCCGCCGTGAACAGCAGCGAGTCACCCGGCAGGAAGAAGCCGATGAGCAGGCCCGACTCGGCGAAGACGATGAGGAGCAGTCCCCAGATCCCGAACGTGTCGAGCAGGTAGTCCGGATCCAACCAGCTTGGTCCAAGGGCAAGCGTCGTCACGGTTCCGGGCTCCTGAGGGTGAAGGGGAAGGCAGAGCAATGGCGTAGTAAAGCTATCAACGCCGGATGCCGCTGCCGGGTTCCAGTGGCTCTCCCAGGATGCACCCTCGCCGCACCCGCTCGTACGCCCTCGGCGTCACCCCTCGTGCCGCGCCGCGCGCTCGTCGTTCTGGGCGAAGACGTAGAGAAGCGCCGGGTGAGTGGCGCCGAAGGCAAGTACAAAGCGGTTGAGACCCATGAACTGCCCGATTCCGAGGTGGAACGACGTCATCAGGCCGAGAAAGGCCTTCGCCGCGGGCTTGGGCAGTACGAAGACCAGCGGGAAGGAGACCTCTGCGGCGATCGTTCCCCAGGTCACGAGCTTGCCCGCCATCGGGTACTTGTGCACGAGCCGGTAGACCCGCTGGTCCCCGTAGTTGCGGGTACGGATGACTCCGCTGAACGCCTCTCCGCTGAGCCACACCGGGGACACGAGCTTGACCACGCCGGAGGCCACGTAGGAGATGGTCGTTTCCAGAGCCAGCGCGCGCATGGCCACGTCGCGGGCCTTCTCGTCGTCCTCGAAGGTGCCGGTCGAGGCCAGGACGATATTGATCACTTGCTGGAGTTGGTCGGCGCCGTCCCCGCCGAAGGGGGAGCGCACCCGTCCGGCCGCGCCCGTCACCGCCAGAACGGCACTGCCCGCCGTGCGTACTCCGCGCTTGTGACCCCAGATCAGCGTGGCGGCAGAGGCCCCTGCCTGTACCCCGTACAGGGCGATCGCCGCATTCTTGGACTCAAGGGCGCGCGTCAGCCGGGGAAAACGCTTGGCGAACTTGGGGCGCATGTTCGCCAACTGGCCGCTCAGCATTTCGCCGTCTTCGAACTTACGCGTCTGGCTCAGCATTTCCAGTGCGGAGACCAGCGTACCCAGCGAAGCCACTCTGCGTGCCGTGACCTCGGGTGGAGCGCTGAGGAACATGGATGGGTGCTCCCGATGGTGTGATGCAAGTACGGTGGATACGGAAAGCGGCGGCACGGTATGCGTATCGGGCGTACCGTGCCGCCGCGTCTTTCCTCAGGTGGAGCTCGCGTCTTTCATCGGACGGAGCTGGAGCTGGCGATGCCGGTCAGCATCGCCTGCCGGCCGGCTGTTCAGCCCGCGGCTGCGAGGTCGTTCGTGACCTCGTTCAGCGCGTACGCGGTCGCGGAGGTCACCGCGATACCCTCGGCGAGCCCGACGGTGGCCGCCGGAGTGAGCATGGTCGGGGTCGCCTCGTTGCCGATACGGCCCGGGGCCACGTCGGCCAGTTCGGTGTTGGCGAATTCAGCCACAACAGACATGGTTGTCCTCTTTCTCTCAGAAATTTCAGAGCGGGTTCTCCAGCCGTTCGGCGGGAGGGCGCGGACTCACGCGGCACGAGGGTGCCGAGTGAGCTCGCAGCTTCCAGTCGAGAGGGCCGATCGACGCGCTATGCGGCTGTCCGGGATGGCGCGTCAGCAGGGGTGACGTCTCCGTCCAGAGGGAATTCCATGGAGACGAAGGCGGGTTCGATGTGCCGGTCTTCCGGGCTGGTGGGGTACGACTGCAGCAGCATGAACTGGCTGTGCGAGGCGCCTTCGGCATGGGGCAGATGGAGCTGGATGTAGCGGGCCAGCAGCCGGTACCCGGCCGCCGTCGTCACGGGCAGCACTGCCGATCCGAAGGCGGCCGCCTGGGCAAGGGTGTGCTGGGTCGCGTCGAACAGGGCCTTCGGGCTCCGGTTGCGTGCGTTCCACGTCAGTGCGTACCACGGCCGGTCCTGGACAATCGGAACCTCCGCCCACTCACCGGGCTTGCCGTCCGCGATGTCACGGTAGAGAAGATGGTTGTCCTTGACGCCGGGGTTCGGCCCGAAGAAGCGCCAGTTCGGGGTCGGTATGCGCAGCTTCCCGCGGCGCAGGAGACCGTCGAAGCGCTGCTCGGGGATCTGTGCCACGGCCGTCGCGACCAGCCATGCGGCGAGTGACGTCGTGACGGCGGCGATCTTTACGCGTTCGACGTTCACCGTCATGGGCTTAGCTGTCATGGTCATGCCAATTCCTCCTCTCGCTCCGCGGCGCTCTCAGCGGCCCGGCGTCCCTTGGTGGACGGCCGCCACGACGGCCCGAGCGGCTCGGAGGGCGGTTCACCGACGATCAGCTCCGTCACCTCTTCGGCGTGCTGCCGCACGGCGAGCAGGGACTCGTGGTCGGCGCCCTCGACGAAGTGATGCCGGGCCCGCTTGGAGATGACGGCCAGCCTGGCCTGGATCCCGGCGTGCAGGGTGTTGTCGCCGATGTTGTTCTCCGCCGTGATGACGGTCAACGGGCAGTCCAGATCGGTCAGTTCCGGGTAGGTCATAGCGTCCCGGTACTCCCGATGGGCCGTGGCCCATGTGCGGGGGGTCGCCAGAAACGCCCGGTAGCTCCGGTTGATGTCCGGGCGGTACTGCTGGTTCACGTTCATGGCGGGGCGGAAGACCGAGAGACCTGTGGCGGCGAACACCTGCTCCATCACCATCCGCTGGTGGGACCAGCGGTCGACGTTGGTTCGGCGGGTGTGGCGCAGGCCGACCACTTCGGTGGCGTCGATCATGACCACGTGGGTCACGCCCTTCACCGCGTCCGGACGCAGCGACGCACAGGCCGCGACGAGGTAACCGCCCAGGGAGTGGCCTGCCAGGACGACCGGGAGATCGGCGATGTACGTGTCGCGCAGCTCCTGCAACAGCTCGAAGTGCGACTCCAGGCCGTATCGGGTGTCCGGCGTGCTGAGCCCGTAGCCGGGACGGTTGAACCGCACATACGCCGTGTCCGCGGGAAGTGCGCCGCAGACCCAGTCCCAGTATTCCTGAGGCGCACCCAGACCGTTGTCGAGCAGAACCGCGCGCTGTGCCTGCGGAGGGATATGGACGTCGATCTCGACGAGACTGCCGTCCGGTCTCTCGTGCAGCAGACAGCGACGCGCACGCTCGCGTTTACCGGTGAATCGCGTTACCGCGCCGGTCAGAAGACTTCCGCCGGCCAATCCAGCAATGCCGATGGCAAACTGGCGCTCCAAAGACGCCACATTCCCTCCCCCGTGATGTGAAGTGACTGTCTGCCCGGAAGGCTAACACCTGATGCCGGACTAAATTAATGAGTTAATTGATCAGCCGTCCCGGGCGGGTGCTTCCACGGGGCTGCGGCGGACGAACGGCCGTGCTCCGGCCGTACTTCCGCAGTTCTATGTAGAGTTCGCCGATCGTCGTCTTCAACATGGCGTTTTCCTTGGCCAGCTCGGCCATTCGGGATGCTTCCTCGGTGTCTCTTCCGCCCTCGCCGGCCAGGCCGTTACGGCCTCCCTCAATAAACTGCCGGCGCCAGTTCGATACCGACTGCTCGGACACCCCTGCTTCTCGCGCGGCTTCCGCCGCTGTCAGTTCGCCGCTCATCACTCTGACCACCAGGCCGAGTTTCTTGTCTACCGGAAGTACTGGCGGACGCCCCACGTGCAACCCCCTTATTGCCAACCGCTTGCCAACCGTGTGCTGTGTGTAGTGCGCTCAGGGTTTGACGTAGCAGCACATGAACAGGGGTGCCCCTTCGCTGTAAGGGGTGCCGTCCCATCGCGACATACGCGCCTCGGGCTCGAGGCCGGCCGCGCGGGCGTAGTCGTCGACGTCATCCGGGGTGGTCAGCCGGGTGAGTTCGTTGCCCACCCTGGTGGTGCCGTCGGCCTGGTACAGGATGTGCGAGCACTGCCACAGGCCGCCGTCGAGCAGGGTGGAATGGGTCTGCACACCTGTCCCCGGCTCCGGGTAGGGGACGAAGTAAGTGGTGCGGGTCCGGCCCTCGTGAAGGTCCAGGATCGCCGGCTTGTTGTGCGTCTCGATCACCAGCCGGCCACCGGGGATCAGCAGGTCGGCCGCGCGCTGAACGGCCCGCTGTTGGTCCTCGGGAGTGGTCAGGCACGACAAGGTCGCGCATACGGAATACACCATCCCGTAGCGGGATTCCGAGGTGTAGCTGCGTATGTCCCCGTGCACCGGGGTGACGTCCCCGCCGTCCTTCAGCTTGACGCGCAGCGCGTCCAGCATCTCCGGAGAGGAGTCCACGCCGGTCACATGGCCGGCGCTTTGGGAGAGCGGGATGGCGATCCGCCCGGTACCGACACCGAATTCAAGGGTCCCCGCCTCGGGAGCGGGGTGGCGGGCCTGCAGACCCTTTACGGCCTCGGCGGTAAACCTGTCGTCCGGGAGCAGCCGGTCGTACCAGCCTTCGAACTGTCTGCCGTAGCCTATGTCTTCAACGTCGGTTTTCACAGATATTCCCCGTTCATGCTGTCCCCACTGCCATACCGATGGGAGCGTCATGAAGCCGAGGAGCTGGAACCGGGCTATACGCGAGATGCCCGGCTACATCGGTCACGGAAAGCTCCGCAACCGCCCGCGTGGCTGGTCAGACAACAGCGCGGTAACGCCTCAACGGAGCCTGTGGGGAGACCTCGTTGCCTTCACCGTACCAAACGCGATATGGGCTGTTCCATGGATATCGGGCGCGGATTTTTCAGGCCGGGCCGTGATGGCGGGAGTTGACGGCGCCTCGAGCGAGAGCGCCCTATATTAGCCGGGACGCCCGAATTCAAGTGGTGCCGGATCGGACGCCAAGTCGGGTACGTCACATATCCCGAAACAATGCCGAAGTGCGGAGAGCGCGGCCAGGTATCCAGACATTCCGTGCACACTTGGACCCGGCGGGGTGGCCGAGGAGCACAGGAAGACTCCGGGCAGCGGTGTGCGGTAGGGATCGAAACGCGGTACGGGCCGCGCGATGCTCTGATAGAGAGTCATCGCCCCGGAACCGATGTCCCCGCCGACGTAGTTGGGGTTGTACGCCTCGTACGCGGCGGCTGCGACAGAACGGTGGGCGACGACGGTGTCCCCGAACCCTGGGGCATAGCGCTCGATACGGGCCCGGACCAGGTCGTACGGGTCGGTGGGGTCACCGTTCGGCACATGCGCGTACGCCCACACGGGCCGCTTCCCGGGCAGGGCCCGCCCGGGGTCGGTCACCGCCGGGTCCACCACGAGGACGAACGGCTCCCTGGTACGCACTCTGCGGGCGTTCGCCGTCTCCTGCCGCACCATCTCGGCATGTGTGCCGCCCAGATGCACCGTTCCTGCGCGGCCCACCTCCGGGTCGGTCCAGGGAATCGGCTCGGAGACCAGGAAGTCGACCTTGGCGGCGCCAGGACCGTAGCGGAACCGCTCCAGAGCGCGCGCGTAGGCACGGGGCAGCCGGCCGCCCGCGAGGGCCAGCAGGCCCTTGGGGCTGGTGTCGAGCAACACCGCGCGTGCGCCGTGCAGTTCGGCCAGGTCCGCCACGTGGTGTCCGGTGTGGAAGACGCCGCCGTGCGCCGTGATGTCCTCGGCCAGCGCCTGTGCGATACGGCCGCTGCCACCGCGCGGCAGCGGCCACCCCGTCCCGTGCGCCAGGTGGCCAAGGAGCATGGCCACCGCCGCGGACGCCAGGCTCGGCAGCTTGCCGACCGCGTGCGCGGCGACGCCGGTGAGCAGGGCGGGCGCCTCCTCGCCCCGGAAGCGCGCCGCGCCGAGCCCGCTGCCGTGGACCGCTACCCGGCTCGCCAGCAGCAGGGCCGCCGAAGGGTCCCGCGGCAGACCGCGCTGCCCGGAAAGGACGAGGTCGACGACCGCTTCGCTGCGCTCGAGCAGCGGGCCCATCAGGCGACGCCAGCCGGGACCGTCGACGCCCAGGTGCTCGCAGGTCTTCGCCAGTGAGCGGTAGGCCAGGGCGGAACGGCCCCCGTCCAGCGGATGGGCGTAACTGATCTCGGGCTGCAGGAGCTCGACCCCGCGGGCCGCCAGGTCGAACGCGCGGAAGAACGGAGAGGCGGCGGCCATGGGGTGGACGGCGGAGCAGATGTCGTGCACGACGCCGGAGTCGAAGAGCGAAGCGGTGCGCAGCCCTCCCCCGATGGTCTCGGCCGCTTCGTGGAGCTCAACGCGCAGACCGGCACGGGCCAGGACCACGCCGGCCGCAAGGCCGTTGGGTCCGGTGCCCACGATGGCGACATCGGTGGTACTCACCGCTGCTCCTCACTCTTGATGGGCCGAAGCTGCAACGTCTGGTCGATGGGCCGCAGCTGCAACGTCTGCTCGGTGAGTCCGACGTATGGCGGCCAGCCCACTGCGAAGGAGGGCGGGGGCACGTACGGTTCCACCCGTTCCGGCCGTTCCGGGCCGGTCGCCGGGGCGACGAAGCCGGGCTCGGCGTGCAGCCGCGATCCGGGCTCGGCGTGCAGCCGCGAGCCGGGCTCGGCGTGCAGTTGAGAGCCGGCGAGGCGCCGGTAGAGCTCGTCGCGCTCCATCAGGTCGTGGTGCACGCCGGTGGCCCGGACCCTGCCCCCTTCCATCACCACGATCTTGTCGGCGTCGATCACCGTGGAGATCCGATGGGCGATGGCGATGACCGCGCACCTCCGGGAGACCCGGCGCACCACGTCGCGAAAGTCCCGCTCCGAGTCGGAGTCCAGGTTGGAGGTGGCTTCGTCCAGCAGCATGACCGCGGGCTGCTGCAACAACGTACGGGCGATGCACAGGCGCTGGCGCTGACCGCCGGACAAGCCGCTGCCCTGGTCACCGAGTTCGGTGTCGAGGCCGTGTGGGAGTTGGGCGATCACCGAAGTGAGGCCGGCCATCTCCACCGCCTCCCTGATGGCGCCGTCACGGGCGTGGGGATTGGCGTAGGTCAGGTTCTCCCGGATGGTGCCGCGCATGGCCGCGCTGTCCTGCTGGACATAGCCCACAAGGCCGCGGACCGTGTCGAGGGGCAGCGCCTCGATGTTCTGCCCGCCGAGCCGAACGCGGCCGCCGTCCACCGAGCAGAAGCGTTCGATCAGCTGGAACATGGTGGTCTTGCCCGCGCCCGAAGGCCCGACCACCGCCGTCAGCCCACGCGCCGGCACGCTGAACGAGACGCCGTTGAGAGCCTGCGTCCTGTCCGCCTGCTTCCCTCGCCGGTAGGCGAAGCGCACGTCGTGGAATTCCACCGCCGGCCGGTGCGGAGCCAGCTGCCCGAGGGGCGCGGGTCGGCCCGCCGCACCGGCCGGGTCGTTGCCTTCCTGGGGCATGCGGGCGAGCTCGTCCACTCTCTGGACGGCGGCTCGGCCCTGGACGAACTGGCCCAGCCCCATGAAGAACATCACCAGCGGCGACACCAGTTGGAACAGATACATGATGAACGTGGTCAAACTGGCCATGTCCATCTCGCCGCGGGCCACCCAGGACATCCCGACGCCCACGACGATGGCCAGGGCGCCCTGCGTGCCGACGTTCATGGACGGCATCAGCAGTGCGTTGTAGGCGTTGACCCGTATGCCCGAACGCCGCGTCTTCTCGGCCAGCTCACCGATGCGGGCGGCCTCACGGGACTCGGCGCGGGACGCCTTCACCGTGGGCAGCGCGGAGAGTACGCGCTGTAGGTCACTGGCGAATGCGCCGGTGTCGTCCCGGTTCTGCAGAGCCACCTTGCGCAGTTTCCGGGCCAGCGCAATGGAGATGATGCTGGCGCCTCCCAGGCAACTCATGGTGATGACCATCAGCCACAGATCGATGAGGAACATCAGCACGACGCCACCTATTACCGTGGCGCCACTGATGATCAGCTGAGCGAGGCTCTGCGAGAGGGCAATCTTCACCAGTGAGGTATCGGTGACCGTGCGGGTGAAAATATCGCCTTGGGACTTATTCCCGAACGCCGTGAGATCGGCACGCAGAAGCCTTCCGACCAAGAATTGACGGACGTCGAAGACGATATTCTCCCCGGCCCGCCCGATGACGTAGGCCTGGAGCGAGGAGAAGAGGGCACCCGCGCAGAAGAGGCCGACGAGCTGGGCGACGGGGACGGTCATCGAGGCGCCGCCGCCCGCCGCCTCGATCAGTTTGCCGATGGCCCAGGGCTGGGCGAGCGAGGCGGCGACGGCCAGCAGGCCGAGCAGCACGCCGGTGAGCAGCAGCCCGGTGTGCTGTCTGGTGACACTCGCGACCGACCCCGCGCCGTTTGTGGCCCCGGCTCCCGGGCTCGCGTTTTTCACGTGACTCGCCATGAGCGCTCCCCCCGCTTTGCCGACGGTCACGGCGAATGTGCACGCGCCAGAAGAACAGCACTGCCACACGAGCCCCGTCGTCAAGACGTTCGAAGCTAACACGCCACACGGTCTAAAGTTATCCGTTAATTGACCGGCGAGCGGGAGACCATCGCATTACGGGAAGCCGCACGCGGACCGGCACAAGTCAATCGCTCGCCTTTACGCAAGTTAAGCGCTCTCCTTTACTTGGCGCGTTTTCCGGCGACTACCCGCCCTCCCCCGGGGGGCGGGTGTGCGTCACGCCCGGTGGCGGTCCGCGTTCGCATGGATCGCGTCGCGCAGGTGCTGGGCGAGGCCCTCGTGCATCGAGTCGTAGTACGCCTTGAAGCGCTCGTCGGAGACATACATGTCGCCGAGACTCCGGTGCATCTCGTACGGGCACTCGAAGTACCAGGTGCCGATGTGGCCGCGGTGCTCCTCGGCCAGGTCCATGGCGCCCTCGCCGGTCGGCGGTTTGCCGGCGGCCACCAGGGCCGTGTAGCGCTCACTCCAGTCGTTCACCTCAGCCTGGATGCGCTTCCAGTCCTCCTTCGTGTAGCGGGCCGCGCGGCGCTGCGACTCGGCGTATGCCTCCGTACCGCCCCAGCGCTGCTCGGCCTCGTCGGCGTACTGCTCGGGGTCCTTGTCCCCGAACACCTCGAACTTCTCCTCGGGCGTGAGGTTGATCCCCATCTTGCGTGCCTCCATGGCGTGCTCCACGGCCTCCGCCATCTTCTGCAGCTTCTCGATCCGGGCGGTCAGCAGCTCGTGCTGGCGGCGCAGATGCGCGCGCGGGTCCGCGGCCGGATCGTCGAGCAGGGCGGCGACCTCGTCGAGCGGGAAGCCGAGCTCCCGGTAGAACAGGATCTGCTGCAGCCGGTCGAGGTCGGCGTCGCTGTAACGCCGGTGGCCCGCGTGGCTGCGCTCGCTGGGCACGAGCAGCCCGATCTCGTCGTAGTGGTGCAGCGCGCGCACCGTGACCCCGGCGAAACCGGCGACCTGTCCCACGGAGTAACTCATCGCCTCCGCTCCCTCCTTTTCGGTACGCGGTCCAGGCTGAGCCCTCACGCCACGTGAGGTGCAAGCCCGAATCCACCGAGTGCTATGCCTCTTTTACTCAGTTATGACGGGCCCGTGGCCCACCATGGAGGCCCGAACCCACCGACCGGAGGCACCATGCCGCTCCACACCGGCCCCGAGAAGCCCGACGAGCGTCCCCGGGCCGTCAATCCCTTCTACGGCGAGGCCAATCCGGTCGGCGGCATGACCGAGGCCCCGCCCCAGCACCGGCTGCCCGACGGGCCGCTGCCACCGGCCACGGCCTACCAACTCGTCCACGACGAACTGATGCTGGACGGAAACTCTCGTCTCAACCTCGCCACCTTCGTCACCACCTGGATGGAACCGCAGGCCGGGGTGCTGATGGCGGAGTGCCGGGACAAGAACATGATCGACAAGGACGAGTATCCGCGGACGGCCGAGCTGGAGCGGCGGTGCGTGGCGATGCTCGCCGACCTGTGGAACGCGCCGGATCCGTCTGCCGCCGTGGGCTGCTCGACGACCGGGTCGAGCGAGGCCTGCATGCTCGCGGGCATGGCGCTCAAGCGGCGCTGGGCCCAGGCCAATGCGGATCGTTATCCCGGAGCCCGCCCGAACCTGGTCATGGGCATCAACGTCCAGGTCTGCTGGGAGAAGTTCTGCACCTTCTGGGAGGTCGAGGCGCGCCAAGTGCCCATGGAGGGCGACCGCTTCCACCTCGACCCGCAGGCCGCGGCCGAACTGTGCGACGAGAACACCATCGGCGTCGTCGGCATCCTCGGATCCACCTTCGACGGGTCGTACGAGCCGATCGCCGAACTCTGCGCCGCCCTGGACGAGTTGCAGCAGAGAACGGGACTCGACATCCCCGTCCACGTCGACGGCGCTTCCGGCGCGATGGTCGCCCCCTTCCTCGAGGAGGACCTGCTCTGGGACTTCCGGCTGCCGCGTGTGGCCTCCATCAACACCTCGGGGCACAAGTACGGGCTCGTGTACCCCGGCGTCGGCTGGGCCCTGTGGCGGTCCGCCGCCGAACTGCCCGAGGAACTGGTCTTCAGGGTGAACTACCTGGGCGGCGACATGCCGACGTTCGCGCTCAACTTCTCGCGGCCGGGTGCGCAGGTCGTGGCGCAGTACTACACGTTCCTGCGGCTGGGCCGCGAGGGGTACCGGGCGGTCCAGCAGACGACGCGGGACGTGGCCATGAGGCTCGCCGACCGCGTCGAGGCGCTCGGGGACTTCCGGCTCCTCACTCGCGGCGATCAGTTGCCGGTCTTCGCCTTCACAACGACACCCGATGTGAAGGCATACGACGTCTTCGACGTGTCCCGGAGGATGCGTGAGCGCGGCTGGCTCGTCCCCGCGTACACCTTCCCCGCGAACCGACAGGACCTGTCCGTGCTGCGCGTCGTGTGCCGCAACGGCTTCTCCTCCGACCTCGCGGAGCTGTTCGCCGAGGACTTGGGCCGTCTGCTGCCCGAACTGCGCCGGCAACCGCATCCGTTGACCCACGACAAGGACTCGGCGACGGGTTTCCACCACTGAGCCGGCACGCGCCCGCGGGGTGGCGCGCTCCACGGATCCGTCTCGAGAGTCCGGGCGCTGCAGGCTCTGTGCCGGACACCGTCCTCGCCGTGGACGACAAGGCTGACAACAAGGCTGTCGCCGGCCGCGATACCGGGAGGCCCCCGAGGCACCCCACCCCC
>NZ_JAAKZY010000006.1 GCF_011045015.1 Streptomyces scabichelini
TCTAAGAGACAGCCCCGCCTCCTGCCCCGACCCGATGAACTCCGTCCTTGGCAAGGTCAGACCGATCCTGGAGGCGTTCACCGTCGAGGACAACGCCCTCTCGCTCGCCGAACTGGTGCGCCGCACGGGCGTGGCCAAGGCCACCGTGCACCGGCTCGCCCAGGAGCTGGTGGTGTGGGGCCTGCTGGAGCGGACGGGCTGCGACTACCGGCTCGGGCTGCGGCTGTTCGAGATAGGCCAGCGCGTGCACCGGCAGCGCATCCTGCGCGAGGTGGCCCAGCCGTATATGGAGGACCTCCTGCTGGCCACCCAGGAGACCATCCACTTCGCCATCCACGACAGCCTCGACGTGGTGTATCTGGAGAAGATCTTCCCGCACCGCGGCCTGAACGAGGAGTCCCGGGTGGCGGGCCGGCTGCCGCTGTACTGCACGGCCACCGGCAAGGCGATCCTGGCCTACTCTCCCGGCTCGCTGTTCGCCGAGGTGGTCAGGAGCGGGCTGAAGCCGTTCACCCGGCACACGGTCACCTCACCGGGCCGGCTGCGCGCCCAACTGGAGCGGATCCGGGCGGAGGGCATCGCGACAGAGGCCGAGGAGATCCGCTTGGGTTACACGAGTATGGCCGTGCCGGTCTTCGGCAGCCAGTCCACGCTCGTCGGCGCGCTGTCCATCACCGCGCCCACCTACCGCATGGACCCCTCCGGGCACGCCACGGCACTGCGCACCGCCGCCCTGGGAATCAGCCGGTCGCTGCGGTGAGCCGGCACAACATGACCGCGGTACTGGACGAGGTGCTCTCCCGCGCCCGGAAGCTGGTCGGGCAGTGGGAGAGCGAGGACTGCGGCGTGCTCGGCGTGAAGGACTTCTGCCGGTACGCCGCCGCACTCAATGACACGGACTACATCCGCCGGGCCCGTGCCCAGGAGGCGGCCGGGGAACCGGTCGCCGCCCCCGCCCTGTTCCTCGCCGGAACGCTGAGCTGGGAGGACGGCCCGGTCGAGGGCGAACTGCGCCCGGACGGGCTCGCACTGCGCGAATCGCCCTGCACGCAGGGCCTGCCGGTACGCCAGGTGCACGGCGGCGAGTCGGTCCGGGTGGGCCGCCCCCCGGTCGCGGGCGCCCGCGTCACCGCCTCCCGCGCGGTCACCTCGGCCGATCACCGGCGCGGCCAGTCGGGCGAGTTCGTGCTGCTCGGGGTCACCACCCGCTTCACCGCGGAGGACGGAGAGGAACTGATGGCCGTGGACGAGACGATCGTCGTCCTGGACGGCGGGGTCGCCGCATGACGTCGGCTGCCGCCGAAGGGCAGGTCTGCCCGCCGCGCCTGTACTCCCACAGCAGGCTGCAGCTGTTCCGGTTCAGCGCCGTGTCGTGGAACTCCCACCGCATCCACTACGACGCCGAGTTCGCCGCCTCGGAGGGCTTCCCGGACGTCGTCGTGCAGTCCACGCTGCACGGCGAGACGCTCAGCAGGTACGCGCTGGAGTGGGCCGGACCCGGAGCCCGCCTGGAGTCGGTGAGCTGGCGCAACCGGGCGACCGCCGTGGCCGGGGAGAAGCTCACCTGGACCGCGACGGTACGTACGACCGAGCCCTGCGACGAGGGAGTGCGGGTGACGCTCGACGTCTCGGTCCTCAAGGACGACGGCGCTCCCTGCGTCACAGGGCAGGTCGGACTCACGCAGCTCTGACTCACTTCGCGTGCTGCTCGTACCAGCCCTTCAGCAGAGACGTCCCGAGATCCGGCGACTTCTTGATCAGGTTCTGGTCGAGGAGGAAGTCGACGATCTTCTTCGACTCGGTGACATCCGTGTCGTTGATGCCGCGGGCGGCGAAGGTGATCTCCGGCAGCACCTTCGTCGTCTCCGCCGCGGGGAGTTTCACCTGCTGGTTCGAGGCCTTCGCCGCGGCGGCGGGGTCGTCGGCGACGAGCTTGTCCGCGGCGGCCACCACCTTGAAGACCTTGCCGGCGACCTCCTCGTTGTCCTTGAGCCACTTCTGGTCGGTGAGCAGCCACTGCACGTACCTCACCCCGAAGTCGCCGATGCGCCCGGCGATATGACCGCCGTCGGCGTCGCCCTTCGCCGCCCACGGCTCGAAGAGGATGTATGCGTCGATCGAGCCCTGCTTGAGCATGCCGGGGATCTCCGGCGGCGAACTCTGCGGGATCTTCACCGACTTCGGATCGATGCCGTTGTGGCGCAGATACTGGTGCGTCGCGTACAGACCGAGCCCGCCGATCGACGCCATCGTCTTGATCTGCTTCGGGGACGTGATGCCATCGCGCAGGACGACCTTGAGGTAGCGGTCGGAGGACTGGAAGACGCCCAGGGACCGCAGCCCGGGATTGGACGCCATCAGCGGCAGGGCGGTGGAGTCGGCGTTGGCCGAGATCTGCGCGGTGCCCGCGGACACGGCCTCGGCCGCCGCGGGACCGCCTTCGGTCTTCACGAGCTCGACGTTGACGCCCGCCTTCTCGAACATGCCCCGTTCCATGGCCAGGTAGAACGGCGCATACGAGGCGTCGACGCCGAGGGCGACCCGCACGGTCGGCTTCCCTGCCGACGACACCCCTGCCGAGTCCGTCGAACCGGCTGTACAGGCCGTGGTGAGGACCAGTGCCGCGCTGGCGGCGGTCATGGTGCTGAGCCTGATACCGAGCCGTGGTTCTCTGTCCGTACGCATGTGGGTCCTCCGCTGGCGGGAAATCGTCGGACGCCGACCATCCCAGCGCTGCCCGGGTCCGCATAAGCAAGGCGTCCTGCTCACCGGAACGGACTCGTTGGGCGGGATCGCGGCCGTCCATACGCTCCCAGACCATGAGCGTTCTATCCGACGTGCCGGTGAGCACGGACGAGTCGCGCCGGATCGAGACCGACGTCCTGATCATCGGCGCCGGGCCCGCGGGCCTCTACGGCACCTACTACGCGGGCTTCCGCGGGCTGCGGGTCGCGGTCATGGACGTCCTGCCCCAGTGCGGCGGCCAGATCAGCGCCATGTACCCGGAGAAGCCCATCTTCGACATCGCGGGATTCCCGTCGGTGCGCGGCCGCGACCTGGTGGACAACCTGGTCGCCCAGGCCGAGCCGTACGGGCCCGTCTACCTGCTCGGCCATCGCGCGGTCGAGCTCTCCCACGACGCGGACGGCCATCCCGTCGTACGCAGCGACCAGGGGACCACGGTCCACGCCGGAGCCGTCGTGATCACCGGGGGAGTGGGCACGTTCACCCCGCGTCCCCTCCCGGCCGGCGACACCTTCCTCGGCCGCGGCCAGGTCTACTTCGTGCCCAGCCCGGCCGACCACGCCGACCGGGACGTGGTGGTCGTCGGCGGCGGCGACAGCGCCTTCGACTGGGCGGCGATGCTCGCCCCGATCGCCCGGTCCGTCACACTCGTCCACCGCACCAGCCGCTTCCGGGCCCATGCCGCGACTGTGGAGAAGGTCCGCACACTCGGCATCGAGATCATCGTGGACTCCGAGGTGAGCGCGCTGCACGGCTCCGCGCACCTGGAGCAGGCGGAGATCCGGCACCGCGTCAACAAGACCACCCGGCTCCTCCCGGCGCAGACCGTCGTCGCCGCCCTGGGCTTCACCGCCGACCTCGGCCCGCTCAAGGACTGGGGCCTGACCCTGCAGGCCCGGCGCATCGCCGTGGACACCCGGATGGCCACCAACGTCCCCCGCGTGTTCGCCGCGGGCGACATCACCGACTACCCGGGCAAGGTGCGCCTCATCGCCGTCGGCTTCGGCGAGGTCGCCACCGCCGTGAACAACGCCGCCACCGTCATCGACCCGGAGGCCCAGCTGTTCCCCGGGCACTCCACCGATAAGGAGAACTGAGATGGCGTACGTCATCGGGTCGGCCTGTGTCGACATCATGGACCGGTCCTGCGTCGAGGAATGCCCCGTCGACTGCATCTACGAAGGCGCCCGCAAGCTCTACATCAACCCGACGGAGTGCATCGACTGCGGGGCCTGCGAGGTCGCCTGCCCCGAGCAGGCGATCACCGTCGACCGGCGCGCCGAACCCGAACACCGCGAGGACAACAAGCAGTTCTTCGAGGTGGTGCTGCCCGGCCGGACGGAACCGCTGGGGACGCCGGGCGGTGCGAGCGGCGTGGGTGCCGTCGACGCCGAGTCGCCGCTGTTGTCCGGGGCATCCGGGGCATCGGGGGTGAGCTCATGACCGCCCCCGAGGTGATCAAGGTCGCGGACACGCTGGTCGAAGCGGGGCGCACGGGTACGGCCTGCCCGCCCGTACGCGCGCTGCTGCCCGAAGGTGACGTAGACGCCGCGTACGCGGTGCAGCGGGTGAACGTCGAGCGGGGCGTGGCCGCCGGGCGGCGGATCGTCGGCCGGAAGATCGGTCTGACGTCACCCGCCGTGCAGGCCCAACTCGGTGTGGACCAGCCGGACTTCGGGGCGCTGTTCGCGGACATGGCGGTCCCGGAAGGGGGCCGGGTGGCGGCCGGGCGGCTGTTGCAGCCGAAGGTGGAGGCGGAGGTGGCCCTGGTCCTCGGGGCCGATCTGCCGCATCGCGAGTGCACGGTGGCCGATGTGCTGCGGGCGACGGATTTCGCGCTGCCCGCGCTGGAGATCGTGGACAGCCGGATCGCCGGCTGGGACATCAGCCTGGTGGACACCGTCGCGGACAACGCCTCCAGCGGCCTGTTCGTGCTCGGCGGCACCCCCGTACCGCTGGCGGGTCTGGATCTGCGCGGGGTGCGGATGACGATGACCCGGGGCGGCGAGGTGGTCTCCGAGGGCACCGGTGCCGACTGCCTGGGCGGTCCGCTGAACGCGGCGGTGTGGCTGGCGGCGACGCTGGCCGGGATGGGGGATCCGCTGCGGGCCGGGGACGTGGTGCTGACGGGGGCGCTGGGCCCGATGGCGGTAGCCGCCCCGGGGGACCGGTTCGAGGCGCGTATCAGTCAACTGGGCCGGGTGGCGGCCGAGTTCGCGACGGAGGGAGACCGGTCGTGAGTATCCGTACCAAGGTGGCCGTCATCGGCTCGGGCAACATCGGCACCGACCTCATGATCAAGGTGCTGCGGTTGTCGGAGAGCCTGGAGATGGCGGCGATGGCCGGCATCGACCCGGACTCCGACGGCCTGGCGCGCGCCCGCCGTCTGAAGGTCGCCACCACCCACCAGGGCGTGGACGGGCTGGTCACCATGGACGAGTTCGCAGACGTGCGGATCGTCTTCGACGCCACCTCGGCCGGCGCCCACCGCCGCCATGACGAGGTGCTGCGCGGTCTCGGGCGCACGGTCGTCGACCTCACCCCGGCCGCCATCGGCCCGTACGTGGTGCCGCCGGTCAACGCGGACGCCCATCTCGGCGCAGGAAACGTCAACATGGTCACCTGCGGTGGCCAGGCCACCATCCCGATCGTGGCCGCGGTCTCGGCCGTCACCCCCGTGCACTACGGGGAGATCGTCGCCTCCATCGCCTCCCGCTCGGCGGGCCCCGGTACCCGGGCCAACATCGACGAGTTCACCGAGACCACCGCCTCCGCCATCGAGCAGGTGGGCGGCGCGGCCCGCGGCAAGGCGATCATCGTCCTCAACCCCGCGGAACCGCCGCTGATCATGCGGGACACGGTGCACTGCCTCGTCTCCGACTGTGACGAGCAGGCCGTCACCGCGTCCGTCGAGGCCATGGTCGGACGGGTCCAGGCGTACGTACCCGGCTACCGGCTGAAACAAAGGGTGCAGTTCGACAAGGTCCCCGCCGACGACCCGCTGCGCATGCTCGTGCCCGCCGACCCCGCCCCCGTGAGGGTGTCGGTGTTCCTGGAGGTGGAGGGCGCCGCCCACTACCTGCCCGCCTACGCCGGCAACCTCGACATCATGACCTCGGCCGCGCTGCGCACCGCGGAACGCCTGGCCGCACACCGGACGGAGGCGGCCAAGTGACCACCTTGTACGTACAGGACGTGACCCTCCGCGACGGCATGCACGCCATCCGGCACCGCTACACCGTCGAGCAGGCCAGGACCATCGCCACCGCCCTGGACGCGGCCGGGGTGCGCGCCATCGAGATCGCGCACGGCGACGGCCTGTCCGGCTCCAGCATCACCTACGGCGTAGGCGCCCACACCGACTGGGAGTGGATCGAAGCCGTCACCGACGCCGTCCGGCAGGCGACCCCGACCACCCTGCTGCTGCCCGGCATCGGCACCGTGCACGATCTGAAGCAGGCCCACGCCCTGGGCATCCGCTCGGTGCGCATCGCCACCCACTGCACCGAGGCGGACATCTCCGCCCAGCACATCCACGCGGCGCGCGAGCTGGGCATGGACGTGGCCGGGTTCCTGATGATGTCCCACATGGCGGAGCCCGCCGAACTGGCCCGCCAGGCGAAGCTGATGGAGTCCTACGGCGCACACTGCGTGTACGTCACCGACTCCGGCGGCCGGCTCACCATGGACGGCGTCCGCGACCGCTTCCGCGCCTACCGCGACGTGCTCGACCCCGCCACCGAACTGGGCATCCACGCCCACCACAACCTGGCCCTGGGCGTGGCCAACAGCGTCATCGCCGTCGAGAACGGCTGCACGCGCGTCGACGCCTCCCTGGCCGGACAGGGCGCCGGCGCCGGCAACTGCCCCCTGGAGGCGTTCATCGCGGTCGCCGACCTCATGGGCTGGCAACACGGCTGCGACCTGTTCCCGCTCATGGACGCCGCCGACGACCTCGTACGACCCCTCCAGGACCGTCCCGTCCGCGTCGACCGCGAAACCCTCAGCCTCGGCTACGCGGGGGTGTACTCCAGCTTCCTGCGCCACGCCGAGACCGCCGCCGCCCGCTACGGCCTGGACACCCGCGCCATCCTCGTCGAGGTCGGACGGCGCGGCATGGTCGGCGGCCAGGAAGACATGATCACCGACGTCGCCCTCGACCTGGCGGCGGCGGGGGAGCGGGCGTGAGCGTCACGCGGACGCCGCTCAGGGTCGGCATCCGTGTCCCGCCCTGCGACCGCGCGGACCGTGTCGTCGAGACCGTACGACGAGCGGAGCAACTCGGCTTCGACGACGTCTGGTTCCCGGACTCCCAGCTCCTGTGGCGGGACGTGTTCACCACACTGACCGCCGCCGCCCTGGGCACCGAACAGATCGGCCTCGGCACGGCGGTCACCAACCTGGCGACCCGCCATCCGGCTGTCGTCGCGTCTGCGGCCCGCAGCGTCGCCGAACTCGCCCCCGGCCGCTTCACCCTCGGCCTGGGGGTGGGCAACAGCTCGGTCGGTCCCATCGGCCTGCGCCAGACCACCTCGGCGGCGATGCGCGAGGGCCTCGGCATGGTGCGGGCGCTGCTGAACGGCAACGAATGGGACTTCGAGGGCAAGGTCCGCTCCCGACTGCGCGATCCCCAGCCCCGAGTACCCCTGCACCTGGCCGCGAGCGGTCCGAGGAATGTGCGGCTCGCCGGTGAGATCGCCGACGGCGTGATCCTCCTCAGCGGTGTCTCGCCGAGGACGCTGAAGGGCGCCACCGACCGCGTACGCGAAGGGGCAGCGGCAGCGGGCCGGAACGCCGACGACATTCCCCTCACCGTCTCCGCGTTCTGCGCGGTGACCGACGACATCGAGGCCGAAGCCCGGCTGCTCAAACCCGTCTGCGCCTCGATCGCGCAGAACGGCGGAGCGCCCTTTCTCGCCCTCGCCGGGATCGAGGCCGACGTACCCGCGAGGATCGAAGGCATCTACCCGGACCTCGTGCATGCCGAGGACTGGGACAGGGCGGTCGAGATCTGCTCGGCCTGGATCAGCGACGAGGCGGTCCTCCGATTCGCCCGGGAATTCTGCCTCTTCGGCACCGTCGAGCAGATCACCGAACGCCTCCTCACCCTGCACACCACCGGAGTCACCGGCGTCTTCCTCCAGCACGTCGGCTCCTACGACCCGCCCACCGAACTGATCGAAGCCGTCGGCGCCTCGGTGCTGCCGGCGCTTTCCGCTCCCGCGTCCCCTCCCACCCCGGCGAAGGCAGGTCACCGATGACGCACACCCTGCACAAGGGCTATGTCCCCAGCCCCTTCGGGCAGTTGCACTATGCCGAATGCGGCACGGGCGAGCCCGTACTGATGCTCCACCAGACCCCGCGCTCCTGGACCGAGTACCTCGACGTACTGCCCCTGGTCGGCGCCGCACACCGGGCGATCGCCATGGACACCCTGGGCTTCGGCGCCTCCGCGAAACCCGAGGGGCCGCACACGATCGAGCGGTTCGCCGACGCCGCCGACGCGCTGATCGAGGCGCTGGGGCTGGACCGCTTCCATCTCGTCGGGCACCACACGGGCGGGGTGATCGCAGTCGAACTCGCCGCCCGTCACCAGGACCGGGTCGCGAGCCTCCTGCTGTCCGCGACCTCCTTCGTCGACGAGGAGAAACGGCGTACGGCAGCCACGCGCAAACCCGTCGACCACGTCGACCCGAAGCCCGACGGCTCGCACCTGCGGGAGCTGTGGAACCGGCGCCGCGGCTTCTACCAGGAAGGGGAGGAGGCCGCGCTCAACCGGTTCATGGTCGACGCGCTGACCGTCCTCGACCGGGTGGAGGAGGGCCATGAGGCGGTGCGGCGCTACGTGATGGACGAACGACTGCCCCACATCACCGCCCGGACCCTCGCGGTCTGCGCCCCTGGTGACCATTACTCCCTCCCCTCCCTGGAGAAGTTCGCCGCCGCTCTCGGCTGCGAGACCCGCGTCCTGTCCGGCGGCCATGTCCCCGCCCTGGAGCAACTCCCCGAGGAATTCTCGAAGGTCGTCCTGGAATGGGTGGCGGCGGCGTAACCCGGTCACTTGAGGCCGATGTGCGCACCCGGCCCGAGCGGCAGATCGAACCCGTAGAAGATCCCCAGGATCACCAGCCACACCGCCAGGAACGGCACGACGAAGATGGCGAGCCGGGAGATCAGGGTGCCGAGCCTGGCCTCCGGCTCGTACTGGCGGAGCATGGCCAGGACGAGGAAGACGTACGGGTTCATCGGCGTGATGGCGCCCGTCGCCGAATCGCCGATACGGAAGGCCGCCTGGCTGAGCGCCGGACTCATGCCCATCAGCATGAACGCGGGAACGAAGACCGGACCCACCAGGGACCACAGGGCCGAGCCGGAGACGATGAAGAGGTTGAGGCAGGAGGCCAGCAGGACGAACACGACGATCGCCCAGAAGCCGGTCACTCCCATGGAGTTGAACAGGGCGGCTGCCTTCACCGCCAGCAGCACGCCGACGTTGGACCAGGTGAACAGCGCGATGACCTGCGCGGCGACGAACATCATCACGATGTAGCCGGACATGCTCTTCACCGAGTCGGTCACGGCGGTCACCGCGTCCTCGGTACTGGTGAGCTTCTTGACCGTGACGCCGTACGTGAGTCCCGCCAGCAGGAAGGCGCCGAAGAGGACCGGGACGATGCCGGTGAGGACCGGCGAGGGCACGAAGGCCCCGCCCTCGCCTCGCAGCGGCGCCCCCGGCGGCAGCCACAGGGCGAGGACCGCGCCCAGATAGAGGAGGACGACCAGGCCGGTGAGGAGCAGCCCTCGGCGCTGGACGGGCGTGAGGGAGAGGTCCTGCTGTTCGGGCTCGTCCGCGGCCGGCGCGTACGTCCCCAGCCGTGGCTCCAGGACACGGCTGATGAGGAATCCGCCGAGCAGGGCGAGCACGATGCTGCTCGCCGCGGTGAAGAAGTAGTTGATCAGCAGATGGATGTCGAGTCCGTCGGCGGCCGGGAGCACCGAGGCGGCCTGCTGGGTGATGCCGACGTACAGGGCGTCGAGCGAGCCGATGGTGAAGCCGGCGGCGTACCCCGCCGTCACGCACGCGAAGCCGCCGATGAGGCCCGCGACGGGATGACGTCCGGCGCTCTTGAACACCAGGGCCGCCAGCGGCGGCAGCACGATGGCGGCGACGTCGCTCATCATGTGTGCCTGACTGGCGATGAGCGCCACCGCGTACGGGAGCACGGCGCGCGGCACCCGGGCCAGGGAGGCCCGCATGACGGTCTCCAGCAGGCCCACCTTCTCCGCGAGCCCGACGACCATGATCAGGACCAGTACGGCGCCGATCGGCGGGAACGTCGCGAAGTTGGGGATCAGGTTCTCCACCAGCCAGCGCAGTCCCTCGCCGGTGAACAGTCCGGTGACCGGCTTGGTGTCGTCGGTACCGGGGACGTCGACGGAGATGTCGGCGAGGGCGAGGGCGGTGGAGACGAGGCCCAGGAGTACGAAGAGCGTGGCGAACAGGACGATCGGGTTGGGCAGGGCGTTGCCCGCCCGCTCGATCAGCGAGAGCACCCGGTCGAGTGCGCCGCGCCGCTCGGTGTCCGGGGACCTCGGGGACTTGCTGTCCGGGCCGGGGAGGCCGGTCAATGAGGACGACATCAGGGCTGCCTTCCGGTCGTGGCCCCTGGGAGCAGGAGGTCCTTGCGGATCACGCCGTCCTGGACGACGCAGACGATGTTGGCGGGATCGCCGAGGACGCCGATGTCCGTGAGCGGATCGCCGTCGCAGACGATCAGGTCGGCGGTGCGGCCGGCGGCCAGCGTGCCCAACCGGTCGGCGACGCCGAGGAGTTCGGCGGAGGTGCGGGTCCCGGCGACGATGGCGGCCATCGGGTCCATGCCCAGGTCCACCAGGTAGCTGAGCTCCATCAGGTTCACGCCGTGCGGGCCGACGGCGGCGTCGGTGCCCAGCGCGATCCGGGCCCCGTACTCGATGGCACGGGCGATGTTCTCCTTGGTCAGCCCGGACCAGCGGATCTTCTTCTGGTAGTGGTGGTCCGGCATCGTGTCCTTGTTGATGCCGGCGTACACGGTGGACAGCGTCGGTACGACGAAGGTGCCGCGCTCGCCCGCCAGCTCCAGGGCCCGCTCGTCCAGTCCGTAACCGTGCTCGATGCTGGTGACACCGCCTCGGATGGCGTTGAGGATGCCGGCGTTGCCCTGGGCGTGCGCGGCGACCGGCTTGCCCCCGTGGCGCCTGGCCTCATCGACCACGGCCCGGATCTCCTCCTCGAGGAGGCCCTCGTCCTCGGGCTGGTCGTAGGGGCTGCCCATGCCGCCCGTCGCGCAGACCTTCACCACGTCGGCGCCCTCGCGCAGCACCCGGCGCACGGCGAGGCGGGCCGCGTCGGCGGTGTCCGCGATCTCGGACATCCCGGCGCTCAGGTCGGTGCCGTCCGGCAGGCGTACGTCGGCATGGCCGCCGGTGTGGCTGATGATCCGTACGGCCGTGTGCAGCCGGGGGCCGACGATCCGGCCGGTCTCGACGGCGGTGCGGTAGCCCGCGGACAGACCGGCCAGATCGCGGGCGGTGGTGATGCCCGCGTCGAGGGTCTGCCGCATCCGCGCGGCGGTGTCCAAGGTGACCAGCACGGGGTCGAGTTCGGCGCGGCGACCGGGCGGCGAGCCCTGCGCGTACGCGAGATGGACGTGGCAGTCGAAGAAGCCGGGCAGGACGGTACGGCCGCCGGCGTCGACGGTCTTCGTCGGTGTGGTGTCGTCGGGCGCCGTGGCCGCGGGGCCGGCGTAGGTGATGGTTCCCTCGGCGTCGGCGACAACGACGGCGTCGTCCACGGGAGTTGCCCCCGTGCCGTCGATGAGCCGGGCGTTGTGGAACCGCAGAGCGGTCCTGACGGTCTCTCGTTCCTGCTGCATGGCATCCGTCATGGCGGGCGGAATCACTCCTCCGGTATCGGGAATGTGGGATCGGTTAAGGCGAATGGAGTGTGGAATGCACAAGAAAACCCGGTGTGACGGTGCAGCTTTCGGCCTCGATTCCCGCGAGACGCGCAGGAATGCGCCGCCCGGAGAGGCGCAGGATCGTGCCGTGCCGGCGCTGGACGAGCTCGACCGGTCCGTTGTGCACGCGCTGCAGATCCGTCCCAGGGCCTCGTGGACGCTGGTCGGCGAGGTGCTCGGCATCAACCCGGTGACCGCGGCCCGGCGTTGGCGGCGGCTGGAGGAGGCCGGTCTGGCGTGGGTGACGGCCTACCCGCGGTTGTCCAACTCCCGGATCGTGGTGAGCGGGGTCGTGGAGGTCGACACGGAACCCGGTGCCGCGGAGGATGTGGCGCAGGCTCTCGCGGCGGAGTCGGCGGTGGCGAACATCAAGCTCATGGCGGGCGGCCGGGACCTGGTGGCCACGGTGCAGGCCCGCGACCTGAACGAACTGGCCCACCTCACCACCCTGCTCTTCCACGGAACGCCGGGGGTAGGGGCCACACGTACGCATGTGTCGACGGGCGTGCCCACCGAGGGCAGCCGGTGGAGACTGCGCAGCCTGGACGCCGTCCAGTGCGCACGGATCGAGGCGGCCCTGCCCGTGGCGCCGGCCAGGGGGGAAGCGGCGAGCTGGGACACCCTGGACGCACACCTCATGGAACTGCTGAGCACGGACGGCCGCATGTCCCTGCGGGGCCTGGCGGCGGCGACCGACGCCGGTCTGACGACGGTGCGCCGCAGACTCCAGTCGCTGCTCGCCTCACGGGTGAGCCTGCGCTGCGACCTGGCCCGGCCGCTGTCCGGGTGGCCGCTGTCCGCGGTGTACTTCGCGTCCGTACCCGGCCAGTACCTGGAGGAGACGACCCGGATGCTGGCCGGTGTACGAGAGGTCAGGTCGTGCGCGATCACGGCGGGGCCCAACAACCTCGTGATCGATGTCTGGCTGCGTACGCTGGCTGACGTGCACGCCTTTGAAGCCCACTTGTCGCGCCGACTGCCGCGCCTGACCATCGGCGACCGCTCGGTGGTGCTGCGCACGGTCAAGCACATGGGGCGGCTGCTGGACCGGGACGGGCGCTGCGTGGGCGTCGTCCCGCTGCGGAATCCGCACGGCCCGCTCCCGTCGGGCTCAGGCCTGACCGTGGGCTCGGACCTCTCGGTGGGATAGCGGCAGTCCGTAGACGCGGCAGGCGTTGTCGCGCCCCGTCCACCGGGCGATCCGGAGTGCGTCGGGAAGGCTCAGTTCGTCGGCGTCCACCCGGTCCTGGAGCAGTGCCGCGAGGCCGTGCCGGAAGGCGAGCGCGCCGAGCTGGTAGAACTCCGCGACTCCGTAGGCGTCGGAGCTGTAGAGCAGTTTGCGGAACGGGGTGATCTCGAGCGCCTCCTCCAGGATCGCCCGCGCCCGGCCGGGACCGACGTAGTGCAGGGTCGGGCCGACATCGAGGTACACCTGCTCGAAGACCGTCGCCAGATAGGCGGCCTGGCGCTGGTAGGGCCAGCAGTGCAGGAGCAGCACGGGAATGGTGCCCGAGGTCAGGTGCAGCCAGTCGGTCAGCAGGCTCGGATCCACCCGGTGCATCCGGATGTCGCTGTCCCCGAAGCCGGTGTGCAGCTGGAGCGGCAGCCCGAGGTCCACGGCGGTCCACAGCAAGTGCCGTACGAGAACCGGGTCGTCGAGTCGGCCGCCGCGCGCGAGCCACCCCCTGGCCGCCTCGGTGACGTCCGGGTCCGAGGGGCGGACCGGGTCCAGGTCGAAGCCGGTGCGATAGGCGGCCACCGACTTCACCGCGACGACACCCGGCCGCCGTACGGCGTCCTGCGCGGCCGCCCGGAAACGGTCCGCGTACGCGTCCGGCTCGACTCCCTGCGCCGCCACTGCCTCGGCGACGCTCTCGAGCCGCACGACCTCGTACGCGGCCGCGCGGGCGTCCTCGGCCAGCTCCCCCGGCGTGGTGAGGCGGTCGGGGGCGTACCCGGTGTCCACACAGAAGACGTCCGTGCCCGCGGCGGCGAGAAAGCGCCGGTTGACCTCGCGCCCGCCCAGTTCGGCCCGTCGCGCGAGGTACTCCTCGGGCGGCGCGTGGCGTGGGAGGTCCAGCAGGGGAGCGCAGTGGCGGCGGACGGCCACGCCCACGGGGCTGTCGAACAGCGAGATCCCCGGCCACACCCCGCCCTCGGTGATCAGCGACTCGAAGCGCTCGCGGTCAAGGTCGGCGGCGGTGACACCATGGCAGTGGTGGTCCACCAACCGCACCGCGGCGAGCGCCTCTTGGACGGGTCCGGCGCCCATCAGTTTCCTTTCGAGGAGACCACCGGCTTCAGCCGGTGGGGGGAAATCGAATCCTCGGGGCCGGGCTGGTCCTCTGCGACGCCGCTCGGCCGGCGACGCGGGAAGCCCGCGCGTTCACGTCACGTCAGTACTTCCAGCGGTACGCCGCCGCCACCTGCTCGTCGTCCAGTCCCGCCACGGCCGCGATCTCCCCGAGGCGTACGGCGATCACGGCGTCGGCCAGGACCGGTCCCAGCGCGGCGCGGAGTTGTTCGTCCTTGCGGAACTCCTCGACGGCCTCGTCCAGCGACGTCGGCAGACGGAGAACGCCCCGGGCCGCCGCATCCTCGGGGGCGAGCCGCGCGGGATCTCCGGTGATCTCGTCGGGCAGGGACGCGGCGGACTCCAGGCCGTCGAGCCCGGCGGTGATGAGGCAGCCGAGCGCCAGGTACGGGTTGGCGGCGAGGTCGACCGGCTTCACCTCCAGGTTCGCCGCCTGGTCGCGATGGCCCGCCGTGCCGGTGATGACGCGTACCGCGGATTCGCGGGTCTCGCGGCCCCAGGCGGTGAACACCCCGGCCCACTGCGAGGGCTTGAGCCGCAGATAGCCGGCCGGACTCGGGACGGTCACGGCCGTCAGCGCCGGCAGGTGGGCGAGCAGACCGGCGGCGAACGACTCGGCCTCGGCCGTCATGCCGTACCGGCGGTCGCCGCCGGAGTGCAGGTTCATCCCGTCGCGCCAGGCGGAGAGATGGACGTGGCCGCCGTTGCCGACGCCCTCGGCGAAGACGGCCGGTGCGAACGAGACCTTGAGGCCGTGGCGCTGGGACACCGCCCGGATGGTCTGCCGTACCAGCACGCTCCGGTCGGCCGCGGCCACCGGGTCGAGCGCGCCCACCGAGATCTCGAACTGACCCGCCGCGTACTCGGGGTGGAGCTGGTCGACGTCCACGCCCTGGGCCGCGAGTGCGGCCATCAACTCGGCGGTGCAGTCGCTCAGTTCGACCTGTCGGGTGGCGCTGTAGGCCGGGCCGGAGGCCGCGGGAACGAAGTCGTCGTCGAGGGCTGACCTCTGAACGACCGATCCGTGACCGACTGATCCCCGACCGATCGCTCCCTGACCGAACGACCACTCGATCTCGATGCTCGCCTTGAAGGTGATCCCGTGGCGCTCGGCGGCGTCGCCGACGATCCGGCGCAGGAAGGTGCGGCTGCACCCAGGGTGCCGATCGCCCTCCTGGGTGATGCGGTCCACCGGGGCCCATGCCCAGCCGGGCTGTCCGGACAGGACGACCAGGTGGTCGAGGTCGGGGTAGAGGCGAAGGTCGCCGTCCGGTGAGCCGAGCACGTCCGTGGTGACGATGGAGTCGTTCGCCAGGAAGGTGTCGAACACCGGTGACATGCCGACGCCCCACGCGGCGGCCGAGGCGAGCCTGGCCGGCGGGATCGTCTTCACCCGGCCGATGCCCGCGGTGTCGACGTAGGACAGGACGACACCGTGTACGTCCCGCCCGGACAGCTCCGCGCTCAGCGCGGTGGCCCGCTCGACGTCGCCCGGGCGCCCGCCGGGAACGGGATCGGCAAGGGTGGTCATACGTCCTCCTCGGCGAGGTTCCTTTGATGCTCACGTAGATACCGCACCCGGACAACTCCCCCCGGCCGGCCTGAGGTATGGTCTCCCACCGGTCAGTAACAAAACCGAACGGTTGCCCGCCGTTACGGAGAGTGTCGGAGGGCCGCAACACGATGGAATCCCAGCTCGGTGACGGCGCATCCGTGGATCTGGACGACACGCGGCTGGAGGCGATGACCCCGGAACCGCTGCTGACCCGGGACTACGAGACGCGCCCGGCGCTCGTGTACGAGCGGCTGAGGCAGCGGCACGGCCCGGTCGCGCCGGTCGATCTGCTGGGTGTGCCCGCCTGGCTGGTGCTGGGGTACCGCGAGTCGCTCCAGGTGCTCCAGGACGACGACGGCTGGCCGAAGGGTCTTGAGAACTGGCGGGCCCGGTCGGAGGGCCGGGTGCCGGCCGACTGGCCGCTCGGTCCCTCCCTGGAGGTCAACCATGTGCTGATCCAGGGCGGTTCGGGCTACCGGACGCTGCGGTCGGCGTGGGACGTGGCGCTCAAGCCGTTCCAGGACCCGCGCCATCCGCAGGCGAAGCGCCTCAGGACGGCCGTCACGGCGTACGCCGACGAGCTGATCACCCTCATCGCGCAGGGCGGCGCCACGGGTGTGGCGGACCTGTCCGCGCAGTTCTCGCGACCGCTGCCGCTGATGGTGGCCAGCCATCTGCTGGGCTTTCCCGGCTCGCAGGGCGACGACGCCCTGATGGACATGTGGCGTGTGCTGGACGCGGGTCCTGACGCCGAACCCGCGCTGGAGCGGCTGCTGGACACGCTGGCCGAGCTGGCGGCGGCGAAGCTGGAGAAGCCGGGGGACGACTTCCCCTCGTACCTGCTGGCCGCGCACCCGGATCTCTCGCTCGACGAGCTGGCCCGTGAGTTGTTCATGCTGCTCGGCATGACGTCCGACCACGTCGGCATCCTCGTCTCCAACACCGTGGTCGAGGTCATCTCGGGTGAGGGCGGGGTGCGGGCCAGCCTGTCCGCCGGGATGGTCAGGGAGGCCATGAACCGGGCGGTCATGCGCAAGCCGCCGCTGGTGAACTTCGTGCCGCGGTTCGCGGCCAAGGACACCCCGCTCGGGAACTACACGATCCGCGCGGGCGACCCGGTGTGGGTCTCCTCGGCCGCCGCGCACGCCGATCCGCTCTTCGCCGACCATGTGGGCGGGAGCACCACGATCAGCACCCGGGCGCACCTGTCGTGGGGTGCGGGCCGCCGCCAGTGCCCGGCCCCGGCCCGCGAGCTGGCGTCGACCGTCGCGGCGGTGGGCGTGAGCCGGCTGTTCGAGCGGTTCTCCCATCTGGACCTGGCACTCCCGGCCGACCAACTGCCCTGGCGTTCCTCCCCGTTCATGCGCGGCCTGAGGTCGCTGCCCGTACGGTACGAACTCACCTCGCCGGCCGAGCAACCGGCGCCGGTCGACGCGGAACCCGAGGAGGCCGCCGGGACGGTCGTCGTACGGGATCAGGCGGCGCGGCAGCGGTCATCGCTGTGGCGGTACCTGACAGGGCTGATCCGCCCGGGCCGTTGACCTCCTGAGCCGGGCCACGCCGTCACACGTGGCCCATGTCCAGCACCACCTTGCCCCACGCGTGCCCGGACTCGACCTCACGCAGCGCGGCCTCCGCCTCCTCGAAGGGGAAGACCCCGCGAACCTGAGGATCGAGGCGGCCTTCCGTGACGCGGGACGCCAGCTCGGTGAGCGTCTTCGCCGAGCTCTTCCGGGACAGCGGACGGGCGCCGAACCGGGCGGCCGTCTCGGGATCGGCGACCGTGAGCACCCGGCAGCCGGGGGAGAGCACGCCGGCCACACCGTGCAGCGCGTCGCCGCCCACGAGATCGAGGACCGCGTCGGCCCCGTCCGGCAGGACCGCCGCCAGGCGGCCGTCGAAGTCGTCGCTGTCGTACGCGATGGCCGTCGCGCCGAGCGACTCGACGAACTCGCGTTTGGCCGCACGGGCGCTCCCGACGACCGGCACCCCGGCCTCGCGCGCGAACTGCGCCGCCGCGACGCCGACACCGCCGCCGACGCCCAGGATAAGCAGCGTCTCGCCCGCGACCAGGCCGAGTTGGCCGAGGGCGTCGTACGCGGTGCCGGCCGCCACCGGCAGCGCCGCCGCGTCGGTGAAGGACAGCGCGGCGGGCTTCGGTGCCGTCCGGTCGGCGGTCAGGAGCGCGAACCGCGCATAGCCGCCGCAGCCTCTGGCGCTGGTGCCGAAGACCGGGTCTCCGACGGCGAACTCGTCGACGCCTTCGCCGAGTTGCTCGACCACGCCCGCGACCTCGCGGCCGAGAACGGCCGGCATCTCAAGAGGGAGAAAGGCGCGGTGCATGCCCTCCCGGACCTTCCAGTCCACCGGGTTCACCCCCGCCGCGTACACCTCGACGAGCAGCTCACCCGGTCCGGGGACGGGCCTCGGCAGATCGAGGAAGCGCTGCACCTCCGGGCCGCCGTACCGGGTGAATCCGTATGCGGTGGGCACCGTCAGCCTCCCTGCGCTGATGTGAGACTCCGCCGCTGCTCACGGCGGTCCCGCTGCCGGTCCGGATCGGGGACGGGGGCCGCGAGCATCAGCCGCTTCGTGTAGAGGTTCCGCGGCTGCGCCGTCACCGTGGCGGCGTCACCGGACTCCACGATCTCGCCGCGGTACATCACCGCGACCCGGTGGCTGACACACCGTACGACCGACAGGTCATGGGTGATGAACAAGTACGCGACCCCCGTGCGCTGTTGGATCTCGATGAACAGGTCAAGCACCCGGGACTGGGTGGACAGGTCGAGGGCGCTGACCGGTTCGTCGCAGACGATCAGCCGGGGATCGCGGCACAGCGCCCGCGCGATCGCGATGCGCTGGCGCTGCCCGCCCGAGAACTCGCGGGGCAGCCGCCCGGCGGCGTCGGCCGGCAGCCGGACGTCGTCGAGCAGTGCGCGGACGCGGGCGTCGGCGGCCTCGCGAGCGGTGCCGGCGACCAGCAGCGGCTCGGTGAGGATGTCGTTGACGGTCATCGCGGGATTGAGCGAGGTGTACGGATCCTGGAAGACCACCTGGATGTCGTCGCTGAGCGCGCGCCGCTCGCGCCCGGCCAGGTTCGAGATCACCTGGCCCGCATAGCGGATCTCGCCCTGCGTCACAGGGGCCAGACCCAGCACCGCGCGCCCGAGCGTCGTCTTCCCAGACCCGGACTCGCCGACCAGGCCGACCGTCTCGCCCGCCCTGATGCCGAGGGAGACGCCGTGCAGTGCCCGGAACGGCGGCTTGCGCCAGCCCTTGGCCGGATAGTCCACGACCACACCGTCGATCTCCAGCATGTTCCCACTCGTTTCGGAGGCGGCAGGTGACTCGGAAGCGGGTAGCGCGGTCATACCTTCTCCTCCAGGGTCGCGGGGGCGGACGGGACGTCCGGCAGGGGCGTACGCAGCGGGGCGTCCTCCAGCGTCGACGCCAGCAGCATCCGGGTGTACGGGTGTTGCGGGTCGGCGAACAGCTCCCGTACCGGAGCCGACTCGACGACGCGGCCCGTCTGCATGACCACGACGCGGTCGCAGATGTCGGCGACCACACCGAAGTTGTGGGTCACCAGGACCAGGCCCATTCGCCGCTCCTGCTGCAACTCCCTGAGCAGATCCAGCACTTCGGCCTGCACGGTGACGTCAAGGGCGGTGGTCGGCTCGTCGGCGATCAGCAGGTCGGGGTCGCACGACACCGCACCGGCGATCAGTACACGCTGTGCCATGCCGCCGGAGATCTGATGGGGATACGAGTCGTACACGCGCTCCGGCTCGGCGATCCCGACGCGCTCCAGCAGGGCGAGGGCCCGCTTCCGTGCCTCGCCCGCGGAGATCTTCAGGTGCAGACGCATCGGGTCGGCGAGCTGTGTGCCGATGCGGAACGACGGGTCGAGGTTGGACATCGGCTCCTGGGGGACGTACGCGATCCGGCTGCCCCGCAGCGAGTTCATGCCCTTGCGGCCGAGGCGTCGCAGGTCCTGTCCGTCGAAGGAGATCCGGTCGGCCTCGCGCCGGGCCTCGGGCGGCAGCAGACCGAGCACGGAGAAGGCCGTCTGGCTCTTGCCCGAACCGGACTCGCCGACCAGCCCGACGACCTCGCCGCGGCGCACGCTCAGCGACACACCGTCGACCACCGTGGATTCGCCCGCGGGGCCGGGATACGTCACCCGCAGGTTCCGTACGGTCAGGAGGTCGTCGCCGCCCTCGGAGGCGTCGGCCTCCTCAGAGGTGGGCTCGTCGGTGGGCACGGTCACTCGTGGCGTCTTCGTTCGCCGGGCGGGCGCCGCGCTCCCGCTCTCCAGCAGCGCGTCGCGCAGGGCGTTGGCGAGCAGCCCGAGCGAGGCGACGGTGATGACGATGGCGATACCGGGCGCCAGCAGGAGAGTGGGCCTGGTGTAGAGGTTGGCGAACGCGTCGTTGAGCATCGCTCCCCAGCTGGCCTGACTCGGTGAGCCGAGGCCGAGGAACTCGATGCCCGCCTGGATGACGACGGCGACGCCGAACATCTGCGCCGACTGGATGATCGTGGGCGCCTGCACGACCGGCAGGATGTGCCGGCGCACGATGCGCAGGTCGCTCAGGCCCGAGACCCGGGCCGCGTCCACGTACAGCTCCTCCCGCACCGATGTCACCGAGGCCCGTACGAGGCGGAAGACGCCCGGCGCGAGGATGACGCCGAGCACCGCCATCGCCGCGTTGGCGTTCGGGCCGATCGCCGCGATCGCGACCAGCAGCACCATGATCGCCGGTGCGGCCATCACGAGGTTGGCCAGCCAGCTGAGGACGGCGTCGAGCCGGCCGCGGTAGTAGCCGCTCAGCAGCCCGGCCGGAACGCCGATCAGCAGGGCGACGGCGACCGCGATGAATCCGCCGAGAAGGCTGACGCGGCCTCCGTGGAGGAGCTGCGCGAGGATGTCCCGGCCGACGCTGTCGGCGCCCAGCGGGTGGCTGCCGCCCGGCGGGGCGAACGCGTCGTTCAGCGACGACCGGGTGGGACTGTTCGACGTGAGCAGCGGGGCGCAGACGCTCGCCAGGACGACGAGCGCGAGGACCACCAGGCACCCGACGGCCACGGGGTTGCGCAGCAGTCGGCGCAGGAGGTTGCTGCGTCGGGGGAGCGGGCCCGCGGTGTCGGTGGCCGTGGCCGGCTTGTCGGGCATGTCTTCCGTACCAGGGACAGTCATCGCACGCGCACCTTCGGGTTGAGCCAGCCGTAGGCGAAGTCGACCAGGAGGTTGACCGCCACGACGATGAACACCAGATAGACCACGACCCCCATGACCAGCGGGGTGTCGCCGTTGACCGTCGCCTCGACCGCGGCCGAACCGACCCCGGGGAGCCCGAACACCTTCTCGATGATGACGGCGCCGCCGACCAGGCCGATGAACTGCAGCGACAGGACCGTCAGAGCGGGCGGCGCCGCGTTGCGCAGCACATGCCGGAACAGCACGCGGCGCTCGCTCAGCCCCCGGCTGCGCAGCGTCCGTACGAAGTCCTGGCGCAGCACGTCGATCACCGAGCCGCGCACCTGCTGGGCCGTCGCCGCGATCGCACCGATGGAGAGCGAGATCGCCGGCAGGGTGATCGACCGGAACCAGCCGGACAGGGACGTCGACAGCGGTACGTATCCGGTCGCCGGGAGCCAGCCCAGTTCGACCGCGAGCGTCGCGGACAGGAGCAGCGCCATCAGGAAGCCGGGCACCGCGTACCCGGTGATCGCCGTCAGCTGGACCAGCCGGTCGAGCCACCCGCGGCGGACGGCGGCGGCGACGCCGAGCACGACGCTGAGCACCGTGGCCAGGATCAGTCCTGCGACCACGACCGACAGGGTCACCGGCACCTTCAGCACCAGGCTGGAGGAGACCGGCTCACCACTGAACCAGGACGCTCCGAAGTCACCGCGCACGGCATGGCCGAGCCAGTCGCCGTACTGCGAGAGCCAGGGCCGGTCCAAGCCCAACTCCTGGGATTTGGCGGCCACTTGATCCTGGGTGGCCATCTGCCCCGCGATGTTGCGCGCGGCGTCGGCCCCGGTGAGGCTCATCATCGCGAAGGCCGCCGTCGCGAGCACATAGAGGAGCACCAGGCCGGCCAGGACGCGGCGAACGAGAAAGGTCAGCATCGCAATTCCCTGGTCAGGACGCGGGGGCCATGTTGCGGATCGGCACGGCCGACACGTACGACCGGGGCGTCACCTTGATCTTCTTCGAGTTCCCCTGCACGGCGTCCAGGACGTCCCACGGGGCGTTGAACGCGTTCGTCTGGAGATACGCGTTGATCTCGCGGAACGCGTCGGTCTGGGTACTGCCGGTCGCCTTCTGGGCCTTGCCGATCACCGAGTTGAGGCTGGGGTCGAAGTCCTTGGCGGGGTTCCAGGCGGCGTCCTTGGTGAGTTCGCTCTGGATGAAGTCCCAGGGCTGTCCCGACTGGAGCTTGAACCAGGACATCGCGTACTTCCCCGACTGGAGGGCGGAGAACAGCTCGGTGAACGGAATCTTGTCGACCTTGACCTTGATGCCGATGTCCTGCAACGACTGCGTCATGACGGCCTGTTGGCCGGGCGCGACCGACGAGACGTCGGGCATGGTCACGGTGAAGCCGTTCGGGTATCCGGCCTCGGCGAGCAGCTTCTTCGCCTTCGCAGGGTCGTACGGATAGTTCTTCTCCAGCGACTTGTCGTACCAGCTGCTTCCCTCGGTGGCCATCTGCGAAGTCGCCGTGGCGTAGCCGAGGTTGACCTTCTTGACGATCGACTCGCGGTCGAAGGCGTAGTTAAGGGCCTGCCGGACCTTCACCTTGCCCAGGGCCGGCACGATCTTCCCGGCGCGGTCCCAGATGTAGAGGCCCTCGACGCTGTCCGGGTGTGCCTTCACCTCAAGTCCCCGGCCCTTGACCTGACTTGCGGTCTGGGGAGTGATCCGGGCCCAGTCCACCTGCCCCGCCAGCAGCGCGTTCAGACGCGCGGTCGGATCGCTGATGTTCCTGATGACGATCTTGTTGAAGGGGTATGCCTTCTTGTTCCAGTAGTCGGCGTTCCGAGTGAAGGTGTACGTGCTGCCGTTGGTCGTCGCGCCCTTGTCCAGGACGTACGGGCCCGAACCGACCGGTCCGCCCTTCGCCTCCAGGTTCTTCGGGCTGGCGATCATCCCCGACGGATCGCCGAGGCTCGCGACGAGCTGGGGATCCGGGGCCGACAGGTGGATGGCGACCGTCGTGGAGTCCACGGCGTCGACCGAGGTGATCGCGTTCAGCTTGCCGGCCGCCTCGTTCGCACCCTCCTTGGTGTGCATGAGGTTGGCCTTCACCGCGGCGGCGTCGAGGGCGGTGCCGTCGGTGAACTTCACCGCGCTCCTGAGCTTCATCGTCAGAACGGTGCGGGTCTTGTCGTAGGACCAGGAGGTCGCGAGGTTCGGCTTCGGATTGGCCTGCGCGTCCAGGTGGACCAACGAGTCGAACACCGGCTCGTAGTACTGGATGTTGTCGCCCAGGACCGCTGTCGACAGGTCCCAGGGGGTGGCCGCGTTTCCGATCGCGAGCGTGAGTGTCCCGTTCGAGCCGGCGGCGGGCGCGTTGCCGGAGCCGCCGCTGCACGCCGTCACGGACACCAGGGTCAGAGCTGCCCCTGTCAGCGCGATTCTGCGCATGTCGTACCTCTTTATGTCTTGACGTGGTTCGTGTGCCATCCGGTGCTCCGGCTGGAAGGTGTTCGCGTGCTGTTCGGTGGTGCGGGGTCGCCGGTCCTGACCGTCGCGTCAGTGTGTCTGCCGGGTGGCCCATTCGCCGCAGAGCCGGACGCTTTCCTCGGGGGTGGGCTGCGCGCCCCGGTCGACCTCGATGACGAGCCAGCCGTCGAAGCTGTCGGGCAGCGTCGCCAGGATCTCCGGGATGTCGACCGAGGCGTGACCGGGCTCGGCCCACAGGCCGGCCAGGACCGTCTGCTGGTAGGTCCAGCCCTCGGCCTTGCCGCGCTCGGCGATGTCGGCGTGGAAGTCCTTTACATGCATGCTCGCCACGCGGGGCCCGTAGTCGCGGATGAGGCCGGTGACGTCGGCACCGGCCCAGCCGAGGTGGCCGATGTCGGGGCCGAAGGAGAGGACGTCCGCGGGGACGGTGTCGAGGATGAACCGGGTCTCTTCCTCGGTCTCCGCCCAGGTGCCGATGTGGGGGTGGAAGGCGGCGGTGACACCGTTGGCCTTGGTGGTCTCGCCCATCCGCGCGAACACGTCGCGAACTCGCTCCAGCCGCTCGGGAGTCGACTCCGCGCCGACCGCCGGCCGGTGCACGCGGGGCGCCTGCTTGTTCATGCCGGTGGCCACGAAGACGGTGGGCAGGCCGAGTTCGGCCATCTGCGAGCTGATCCGGTCCGTCTTGTCGAGCAGCCCTCGCAGGCTCTCCTCGTCCATGGGCAGCGGTCCGGAGATGTAGCCGGGCGCGGGTGCGAGTCCGTGGTCGGACAGCAGCTTCCCGTACTCGGCGGCCGTCATGTCCGCGGGCACTTCGGCGTGCACCGCGGGGATGCCCGCTTCGCGGATGACCTTGAGCCGCTGCGTGAGTGAGGGTGCCAGCGCGGGGTCGATCCAGCCGTCGTCGGTGGCGATCCACTGGAGGGGGTTGATCGCGATCTTGTCGGGGCTGATGGTCATGTACGTCCTTCCCTGGGGCTTCCGGAGGGGTCAGGCGGAGTAACGGGGCTGGGGGCGTTCGCAGGTGCTCTGGAGCTGCACGAGCCGGCCCTGCTGGGAGGCGTCCTCGACGGCGCAGAGCGCTTCGAGTACGTGGAAGGCGAAGGATGCGTTGGCGCGGTGCGGGCCGCCCTCGATCGCGTCCGCCAGGTCGCGGACTCCGAGGCCGCGGCGGTGCTGCTCGCGGGTGTCGACGGCACCGAAGAGGCCGACCGCCGGTTCAAGGACCGTCCAGTCGGTGTCGCCGTGCCGCCGCAGCCGCACGTCGCCGTCGAAGTTGTTGGGGTTGGGCAGCGAGAGCGTGCCCTCGGTGCCGTAGATCTCCATGCGGGGCAGCTCGGTGTCCCAGATGTCGAAGCTCATCAGGGTCGTGCCGATGACGCCCGAGGCGAAGGTGAGCACGGCGGAGGCATGGGTGGGGACCGTGACCTCGATGGAGCCGACGGTGCTGCCGGGTGCGGTCACGGTCCTGACCGGGGCACCGATCCGGCTTGCCGCGGTGACGGTCCGAATCGGTCCGAGGAGGTTGACGAGGATGGCGAAGTAGTACGGACCCATGTCCATCACCGGTCCGCCGCCCGGCTGGAACAGGAAGCGCGGATCCGGGTGCCAGGCCTCGGCCTTGCTGTGGCTGATGAAGGCGGAGGCACCGACCGGTGTGCCGATCAGCCCGGCGTCGACGGCCTTGCGCGCCGTCTGGCTCGCGCTGCCGAGGAAGGTGTCCGGCGCCGAGCCGAGCACCCGCCCGCTCCTGGCCGCCGCCTCCAGGACGGCTCGGCCCTCCGCGACCGTGGTCCCCAGGGGCTTCTCGACGTAGACGTGCTTGCCGGCCTCCAGAGCGGTGGTGATGGTGCGCGCGTGGTGCACCGGCGGCGTCAGGTTGATGACGATGTCGATGGACTCGTCGGCGTACAGCTCCGAGTCGTCGCCCCACGAGGAGATGTTGTGGTCGGCGGCGGCCTGCTTGGCGCGGGCGACGTCGACGTCGGCCACCCGCACGATCTCCAGCTCCGGATAGCGGGCCAGGCCGGTGACGTACCGGCCGAAGATGTTGCCGCTGCCGAGGATGCCGATCCGATGCGTCGGCTTGGTCATGGCCAGAATTCCTCTCGGTGTGGCGATGCGCGGGGTGGGGGAACCGGTCGGTCACTTCGAGTGCCGCGAGATTTCGCCGCTCGGTTGCCGGATATTCAAGGGCTGTGCGGAGGCGTCGGACGAGGGCCGTGGTCCGCTGAGCAGAACGCGCACGGTCTGGTTATCGAATCGTGATGCGCAAGGCTGATGGTGTGTCAGGTGACGTGGCCGCGTTCGTGACGGCGGTCGGGTGCGTGGCGGTCGCGACTGGGGAGCTCCGTTGCTCGCGCGGAGAAAGTCGCAGATCAGCGCCTGTTCTTCGCATCCCTCTTCGGTCCGGACGGCGGTGGGCGCGAACGGTGAGGCGGCATGCGAAAACCCGTCGGCGCGCATGCGGATGGGGTCGTCATGCGGGCCGACGGGGAGCAGGGGCGGGGAGCGCGTCTCATTGAGTGACCGGCCGTCATTGACTCCGGGAGGCCATCACTGATAAATGACCTCGCTTTTTCCGGGCCGTTATCAGCGGCTGCGGTGCCGCGTCTCGTGTCACGATCTTTTAGTTCGTGGCTGTGGAGCAAGATGCCGTTTTTAATTTTCCTGTTTGACTAAAAACGGCATAACGAGGCACCTTCGACCTCTGGACAACGGCATTAGGATCAAGAACGTGCATAAAGAAGACGGGTACGTCGCCAGTCCGGCCCTGCTCCCGGCGGTGCCCGTCGGTCTGCGCAAAGTCCTGGATCTCGTGGTGGCAGGTGAGGCGACCAGCCGTGCGGAGATAGCCCGGCGCACCGGTCTGGCCCGGTCGACGGTCGGTCAGCAGGTCGACCATCTCGTCGGGCGCGACATTCTGCAGGAGCTCGAGTCCCGGGAGTCGGTGCGCGGGCGTCCGCCGAAAGTGCTGACGCTCAGCCCGCGGGCGGGGACCATCGCCGTGGCGGACGTCGATCTCCTGGTGTCACAGGTCGCGATCGCCGATCTCACGGGGCGCGTGATCGCGCGGGAGACCGTGGACGTCCGGATCGACGCCGGTCCTGAGGCAGTGCTGGAAGCGGTGACCCAGCGGCTGTTGAGACTGCTGGCACGGTACGAGCGCGATCCGGACCGGGTCCGCGAAGTAGTGGTGGGCCTGCCCGGCGCTGTGGACGTCCAGCGCGGCTGCCCGGTGCGGCCGAACGGGATGCCCGGCTGGGACGCCTATCCGGTGGCGGAGCAACTGCGCGAGCGTTTCCGCGCCCCCGTCGTGGTGGACAACGACGCCAACCTCATGGCTCTCGGCGAGGCCTGCCAGGAGCAGGTGGACACTCCACTGCTGTGCATCAAGATCGCCACCGGCATCGGGGCCGGGGTCGTCACCGCCGATGGTGAGGTGTACCGCGGCGCCGACGGAGCCGCCGGCGACATCGGGCACATCCGGGCCGTTGGCGGCGGCGACGTCCTGTGCGCCTGCGGCAACGTCGGCTGTGTCGGAGCTGTCGCCTCGCACCGGGCCGTGCTGCGCCGCCTCGGCATCCCCGAGTCGACCGACGACGACCCGTTGTACGGCACGCACGAGCTGGTGCAACGCGTCGCGAACAACGACCCGCCGGCCGTGCGTGCCCTGCGTGAGGCCGCCACCGAGCTCGGCGAGGTGGTGGCCATGCTGGTCTACATGTTCAACCCGCGCACCCTGGTACTCGGCGGTCCGCTGAGCGACCTCCGCGACGACCTCCTGTCCGGAGTCCGCGCCGTGGTGTACCAGCGCGCCCTGCCCCTGGCCACCCGCAAGCTGACCATCACCACGACGCAGCTCGCCGGCGACTCCGGGATCCACGGCGCCATCGCCCTCGCCACTCGGGACGTCTTCAGCGCCCAGGGCGTCGCCCGGATGCTGGCCGACGACTCGGGGGGCGGATGACACTTCTTGCGCGGGTTCGACGTGTCGGCTGCCGGGACACGGCAGTCGTCGGCCGGTCCGCTGATCGGACCGTCCACCTTGGTCCATGCCACAGCTCATCGCAGGCTCCTCGAGAGCCCGTCCGGCGCCCCAGGCCGGTCGGAAGACGACGGAGGTGCACCCGTGGGTGACTCGCTACGGGCGGTCGTGGTCGGAACCGGCATGATCGGCGCCGTACATGCCGCTGCGATCCGCGCCGCCGGCGGCGGCGAACTGGCCGGAGCGGTCGCGTCGACCCCCGAGCGCAGCACACAGGTCGCCAAGGAATGGAACGTACCGGACCGTTACCCGGACTTCGAGGCGGTGCTCGCCGACGACTCCGTCTCGGTCGTGCACATCTGCACCCCGAACGCGCTGCATGTCCGGCAGGCGGAGGCGGCCCTGCGGGCCGGCAAGCACGTGATCTGCGAGAAGCCGCTGGCCACATCGGCCGCCGACGCCGAACGCCTGACGAAAGTGGCGCACGCGTCCGGACTGCTCCTCGCGGTCCCCTTCGTCTACCGCTACCACCCGCTCGTACGAGAACTCCGGGACCGGCGGCTGCGCGGCGAGTTCGGGGCGTGGCAGCTCGTCCACGGAAGCTATCTGCAGGACTGGATGCTGGCCGAGGACGCCGCATCCTGGCGGGTCGACCCGGCCGAGGGCGGACCCTCTCGGGCGTTCGCGGACATCGGATCGCACTGGTGCGACCTCGTCGAGTGGGTCGCCGGGATCCGCTTCTCCGAGCTGACCGCGCGGCTCGCCACCACGATCGCCACCCGCCCCGCGGGCACCGGCGCCAGCTTCGCGACCAACGGTGAGGGCCCGCGGGTCGCGGTGCGCACCGAGGACGTCGCCACGGTCCTGCTGCGCACCGACGACGGGGTGCCGGCCACGCTGACGGTCTCCCAGGTGTCGGCGGGCCGCAAGAACCGGCTCTGGTTCGAACTCGACGGCGCCGAGGGCAGCGCGGTCTTCGACCAGGAGAACCCCGAAACCGTCTGGCTGGGCGCCGAGGACGGAGCACGCGTGATCGTCCGCGACCCGAACCACGGCTCGCCCGAACAGCGGCGGCTGTCCCGGCTGCCCGCCGGGCACACGCAGGGCTACGCGGACTGCTTCACCTCGTTCGTCGCCGACGCCTACGCGGCGATCGAGGGAGCCACGCCGGACGGGCTGCCCACCGCGGCGGACGGTGTCCGCTCGGCCCGGATCGTCGAGGCCGTACTGAAATCGTCGGCGTCGCTCACCTGGACCGACGTCGACGACACCCCCGTAACCCTGGAGGCCCCCGCATGAAACTCGGCATGCTCACCGCCTGCCTGCCCCGCCTGTCCCTCGCCGAGATCGCCGCCTGGGCGAGCGAGGCGGGATACGAGGCCCTGGAGGTCGCGGCCTGGCCGGGCACCGGCGGGCGGGACTTCGAGGCCGCGCACCTGCCGGTGGCCGGCTTCGACGCACGCGCGGCCGACGAGACCAGGGAGCTGTTCGCGCGTCATCGCCTGGAGCTGTCCGCGCTCGCCTACTACGAGAACAACCTGCATCCCGATCCCCAGCGACGGGCCGCGATCCACCAGCATCTCAAGGCGGTTATCGACGTCGCGGCGGCCCTGGGCGTCCCGTACGTGGGCACGTTCATCGGCCGGGACTGGACCCGGCCGGTGGCGGCCAATCTCGACGAGGCCGAGAAGGTCTTCCCCGAACTCGTCGAGTACGCGGGGCAGAACGGCGTACGGATCATCATCGAGAACTGTGTGATGGAGGGCTGGCACCCGGACGGCTACCCGGGCAACCTCGCCTACTCGCCCGAGCTGTGGGAGTGGATGTTCGGCCTCGACGTCTACCTCAACTGGGACCCGTCCCATCTGACGTGGATCGGCGTCGACCCGGTGAAGACCATCGCGCCGTACGCCGACCGCATCGTGCACGCCCAGGCCAAGGACCTCGAGATCCTGCCCGGCGCCGTCGACCGCTACGGCGTCTTCGGCAAGGCCGTCCAGCGCGACGACCCCTGGGACACCGGCTGGTGGCGCTACCGCGTCCCTGGCCGCGGCCAGGTCGACTGGAACGCCGTCGTCGACGCGCTCTACGAGAACGGATTCACCGGCACCCTCTCCGTCGAGCACGAGGACCCGCTCTGGTCCGGCACCGAAGAGAAGATCAAGACCGGCCTGGAGATCGCCCACCGGACGCTGCGCCCGCTGATCGTGGCTTGAAGCGCCCCTCCTCGCTTGAAGCGCCCCTCCTCGGTCTCGTCGCGGCGAGCCGGATCGAGCCGAGGAGGCCGAGGCCGAGGAGGAGAGGGGCGTCGGGGCCCGTCAGCCGCGCAGCTGATGGCGGGCCCCTGTGCTCAGGCGCGTGCCTCGCTGGCCGCAGGAGTCACCTCCCCGCTCTCGCGCACGTCGGGCTCGGGTGCCGTGGCCGGTGGGGCGAACATCAGCCGCAGTCCGAGGGTGGCCGCGAGCGGGCCCAGGGCGCACATCGCGGCGGCGCTGACGAAGGAGGCCCCCAGATTCCCCGCGTCATAGCCGAATCCGCCGAAGTACGTGGCGAAGGTCGACGCGAAGCCGAAGAACATCGCCGGGATGAGAGCGAACGGCTTCAGCCGGCCGGTCGCCAGCAGGGTGCCGTTGACGAAGAAGATCACCACGCCCAGCGCCAGGGTCTGGGCGAACTCCCCGGTGCCGAACATCGTGCCGGTCTCCCGGTTGAGCAGGACGGCCACCACCGCGAACCCCGCCCCTGTCGTGGTGGCGGTGATCATGGAGATGGCGTTGGCGATGCTCGGACCGCCTTGCATGAACGTTCCGGCCCAGGTGATGAAGATCGCCCAGGTCGGCATGTTGAGCGGGCTCAGGAGGAGGAAGACCGTCGCGAAGGCGACGATCGAGGCGCTGACCTCGTGCGGCAGTCTGATGCGTCCGATGCTCATGGCTACGCCAATCCGCCCGGCTTGGCCAGCAGTTCCTTGATACCCGTGTCGATGAACTCGGTGTCCTTGGGGCTGCTGCCGCCGCCGGCGAAGTGGCCCCAGATGCCGGGGATCACGCGGAGTTCGGCGCCCGGTATGTGGCTGACGGCCCAGGCCTCGTCCTCCGGCGGGAAGTAGAGGTCCTTCTCGGCGGGCATGTCGAGCGTGATCGCCTTGATGGAGCCCAGCGCCGCCTCTGTGTCCCCGTCGAAGCCGGGGGTGAGCCCGACGTCGCCGTTCTGCCAGGTCCAGAGCATGGTGAGCAGGTTGTTCGGGTCGCGGCCGTCGAGGAAGAAGCCCTCCCAGAAGCCGACGAGGAAGTCCTCAAGGGAGGTGTAGCCGAGCTTCTCGTACTCCTTCTCCCAGTAGAACGCCTGCGAGAAGCCCCATCCCGCGTACACCCGGGCGAGCGCGCGCAGTCCGGTGGTCGGCCACTTGTCAGCGTCGTACCAGCCGCCGTTGAAGACCCCGTCGGCGGTCAGTGCGGACTTGACGCCTTCCAGGAAGACCTTGTTGTGGGCGCTGGTGCGCGGGGAGCCGCAGAAGGGGGCGATCCGCTCGACCATGTCCGGATAGCTGACGGCCCACTGGAAGGTCTGCCCGGCGCCCATCGACCAGCCGGTCACGAGCTGGATCTTCTCGATGCCGAACTCCTCGGTCACCAGCTTGTGCTGGGCCGCGATCTGGTCGTACACGGTGATGTCCGGGAAGCGGGCGCGGTCGTACGGCGGCGGGGTGTTGCTCGGCGAGGTGGACAGGCCGTTGCCGAGCATGTTCGGGACGATGATGAAGTACTGGTCCGGGTCGAGCGCCATGCCCGGGCCGATGAGCCACTCGTTGTCCCAGTGCCGCCCGGAGTACCAGGTGGGGTAGACGATCACGTTGGACTTGTCGGCGTTGAGCTCGCCGTACGTGGTGTAGGCGAGGTGGGCGCCGCGCAGGGTGGCGCCGCCCTGGGTGGTGAAGTCGCCCAGCTGGAAGGTGAGATGTTCGCTCATGGGACTGACTGCCTTTCAGGGGACCGCTGTTCAGGAGGTGACCGCGCACTGGCCGCGGTCGGCTTTTCTGGGACCCTCGGCCGACGGACGGATGTCGAAGTCGAAGATCGCCGTGGGGAGGTAGAGGGTGCTGCACGCGTTGGGGATGTCCACGACGCCGCTGATCCGGCCCTCGATGGGCGCCGAGCCGAGCAGAAGGTAGGCCTGCTCGCCGCTGTAGCCGAAGGACATGAGGTAGTCGACGGCGTTGAGACAGGCGTTGCGGTACGCCATCGTCGCGTCGAGGTAGTGGTTGGTGTCGGTCTCGTGGTCGACGGAGATGCCGACGAACGAGATGAACTCGCTGTACTGGGGCGCGACATTGCCGGGCATGAAGATCGGGTTGGTCGTGACTCCGTACTTGTCCATGCCGCCCTTGATCAGGTCGACGTGCAGGTCGATGAAGCCGCCCATCTCGATGGCGCCGCAGAAGGTGATCTCGCCGTCGCCCTGACTGAAGTGCAGGTCGCCGCCGGAGAGCAGGGCGCCGGGCACGAGGACGGGGTAGAAGACCCGTGAGCCGCGGGTGAAGTTCTTGATGTCGTGGTTGCCGCCGTTCTCGCGGGCCGGGACCGTGCGGGCGCCTTCGGCGGCGATACGGGAGGCGGTCTCGTCGTCCGCCGTGCCGGACAGGGCGTTGTCGGCGAGCGGGGGCAGCGCGAGCGCCGGAACCCGGTGCGGATCGGTGTCGATGAGGGCCTGTTCGCGGGCGTTCCAGCGGGTCAGCAGTTCGGCGGAGGGTGCGGTGCCGAAGAGCCCGGGGTGGGTGATGCCGGTGTAGCTGACGCCGGGGATGTGCCGGGAGGTGGCCTGCTGGCCGTGGAAGTCCCAGACGGCCTTGTACGAGTCGGGGAAGCGGTCGGTGAGGAAGCCGCCGCCGTTGTTCTTGGCGAAGACGCCGGTGTAGCCCCAGCCTTGCCCGGAGCCTTCTCCTTGCGACTGCGGTACGGGGCCCAGGTCGAGGATGTCCACGACGAGCAGGTCACCGGGTTCGGCGCCTTCCACGGCGATGGGGCCGCTGAGCATGTGGGCGTGGGTGAGGTCGACGTCGCGGACGTCGTTGGCCGAGTCGTTGTTGCCGATCTGGTTGTCGGTCCAGTCCCGGCACTCGATCCGGAACTCCGAGCCGGGCTTCACGGTGACGGCGGGCGGGATGTCGGGGTGCCAGCGGTTGTGGCCGGGGACCTTCTGGTCGCGCATGGACAGGGCTTGGTCGACGCTGAAGACGACTTCGGGCATGAACTGCCTCCGGAACAGGGGGGATCAGGGTTTGGGCAGCAGGGCGTGCCGGGGATCGGCGGGCGCGGCCGGACCGCGGCGGGCCGGGGGAACTTCGCTGACGACGCGCGGTTCGTGTGCGCTGGCCTCCTGGGCGTGCAGGGCGCGGGACAGGCGAGCGGGGGTGCGGGTGAGCATCGGGGCGGTGAAGACCCGGCGGGCCCGGTCTCCGCAGGCCTCGCACGGTTCCTCGGGGAGGGCGCGGCCGATCGGACGGATCACGTCGAAGGTGCCGCAGCCCGGGCAGCGGTATTGATACGTGGCCATGGACGATCAACCTCCAAAAGCTTCGAGAGAAAAGTATTTTCAGCCGAAGCAATTGGGCAAGGGTCCGTGCGTTACGTGCGTGTAAAAGATGCGGGTAAAAGAAGGGTCCGCCACGGGATCCGCCACGGGGTCCGTCATCCGGGGCCGGCTACGGCAGCTGCTGGAGCACGTCCCACTGCAGTCCGTCGGCCGCGGCGAGGAACACGCGCTGCTTCAGATGGCGGTCCTGGATCTGTACCGTGCCGCGCGGAGTCTCGTACTCGAGGCCCTCGGCGGTCGCCTGGATGCGGTCCATGTCCATGCTGCCCGCGCGGCGCAGCAGTTCGGTGAGCATGCGGACGCCCTCGTAGCAGGATTCGCCGAGGCTGTTGAGCACCGGAGCCCGGGGCCCGAACCGCCGGAAGTACGCGGCGGCGAAATCCAGGCCGTACGCGGTCGGCAGGTCCTCGAAGTAGCCGGCCGAGGTCATCAGGCCCCGCGTGTTCTCGGGCCCGGTCGCCAGCAGCACGTTCTCCTCGATCAGCGAGCTGAACCGGATGTGGTCGCGGTCGAGCCCGGCGGCGGTGAACGCGCGGTTGAACAGTACGGCGTCGTCGCCGATCAGCAGCATGAGAACGGCCTCGCAGCCGCTGGCCGCGACCCGGGCAAGCACCTGGCCGAAGTCCTTGGTGCCGAGCGGCACATACATCTCGTCGCAGACCTCGCCGCCGAGTTCGCGCAGATAGCGGTGGGCGGCGCGGGCGGAGGAGCGCGGCCAGACGTAGTCGTCGCCGACGATCGTCCACCGCCGGATGCCCAGCTCGCCGGCGAACCACTGCAGGGCGGGCCGCAGTTGGCGGTTCGGGGTCTCGCCGGTGAGGAACACGCCGGGGGAGCGCTCGCCGCCCTCGTACAACGCGGTGTAGACGTACGGCACCCGGCCGTCGATGCGCGGGGCGACGACCTCGCGGACGGCGGAGATGTGCCAGCCGGCCACCGCGTCGACGGCGCCGCCCGAGATCAGCGCGTCGATCTCGGTGGCCACCTGCTCGCGCGGCGCACCGCCGTCGACGAGTACGAGCCGCAGCTCCTTGCCCAGCACTCCCGACTCGGCGTTGACCTCCTCGGCCGCGAGCTGGGCGCAGCACTCGCAGGACGGGCCGAAGATCCCGGCCGGGCCCTGGAGCGGGATCACGAGAGCGACATTCAGCGCGTCCCGGGTCCGGGGGCCTGCCGGAGAGCCGAGCCGGACAGACGCCTTCTCGATCATAGGCGCTCACACTAGCGATTGGTTGCTACGAGAATATTTCGCAGCGATAAGGAAATGACTGTATCGTGGAACCACTCCATGTGAACCGGTCTGCCGTCGTGCGCCGACGGTCACCATGGCAGCGCAACGACACCGACGAACCTTTGGCAGGGCGATGACGACGACCTCGGCGACGGCCGTATCCGACCTCGACTTCGCGCGGGCGCTCACGCTCGTGGAGCGGAGCGTCGTATCGAGGATCGGTGAGGCGCTGAAGGCGGAGGGCGCGACACTCGAGGAGTGGCGCGTGCTGTCGTTCCTGGGTGACGGCGCCGGTCACGCGATGACGGAGATCGCCGAGTTCGCACTGCTGTCGGCCCCCACCCTGACCAAGGTGGTCGACCGCATGGTGTCCTTCAACCTCGTCCTGCGCCGGGTCGACGACACGGACCGGCGACGCGTGCTGGTCTTCGCGTCAGAGCGCGGCAACGAGGCCCTGAAGCGCTGGACGGCGGCCGTCGAACACGAACAGGAAAGCATCGTGACCGCCCTCGGCGACGAGGAGACGGCGCTGCTCAGGACCCTGCTGCAGCGCGCGTGGAGGCGTCTGGGTTCCTGAGACGACGTAGGGCGGTTGTTTGACCCGCGGCCTGCTGCCCGCTTTGATCTCGCTGGTCGACGTGAGGTTGTTCGGGCGGGACAGTGAGGGGGGCGCCGGGAATGGCGGCTGGGCAGTCGCTGGGGCGGCAGTTCGGGTGGCTCTGGGCGGCGTACGCGACGAGTACGTTCGGCACGCGGCTGGCGTTCGACGCGTTCCCCCTGATCGCGGTCCTCGTGCTGCACGCCGGGCCGACCGAGGTGTCCGTGCTGGCGGCCGCGGGGCTCGCGGTGGGGGCGGCGGTGGCGGTGCCGCTCGGCCCGTGGGTGGAGTTCCGCCGCAAGCGGCCGGTGATGGTCGCGATGGACCTGACCCGGTTCGCGGCGTTGATGAGCGTCCCCGCCGCGTTCGCGCTCGGCCGGCTCAGCTTCGCCCAACTGCTGGTCGTGGCGGTCGTCGCGGCCGCAGCCGACATCACCTTCAGGGCGGCGAGCGGCGCATGCCTCAAAGCGCTCGTACGGCCGGAGGACCTGCTCGTCGCGAACGGGCGGTTCGAGTCCACGATGTGGACCGCCACGGCGCTCGGACCACCACTGGGCGGGGCCGCGATCGGACTGTTCGGCCCGGTGACGACCCTGGTGGCCGATGCGGTCAGCTACCTGCTCTCGGCTCTAGGGATCCGCGCGATCGGCGGGAAGGAGCCGCGGCCCGTACGCACCGATGCACCACGGCTCCGAGCCCGTGACCTGCTCGAAGGGTGGCGGTACATCCTGACTCACCCGGTGCTGCGACCGCTGTTCTTCAACCAGATCCTGGTCGCCGGCCTGATCATGGCGACCTCCCCGCTGCTCGTCGTCCTCATGCTCGGCCCTCTGGGGTTCGCGCCCTGGCAGTACGGCCTCGCGTTCGGAGCACCCTGCGTGGGCGGCCTCATCGGGGCGCGACTGGCCCGCCCACTCGTGGCGCGGTTCGGACGGCACAAGGTCTTGTTCACCGCCGGAGTGCTGCGCGCGTGCTGGCTGCCCGGGTTGGCCTTCATCGGCCCAGGCACCGGCGGGCTGGTCCTCGTCATCGCCGTCGAACTCGGGCTGATCACCTGCATGGGCGTGTTCAACCCGCTGTACGCCACCTACCGGCTCGAGCACACCCCGACGGACCGGGTCGCCCGCACCCTGTCCGCGTGGTCGGTCACCAACAACGCCACCATCGCGGCCATGACCGCCCTGTGGGGCCTGCTGGCCGGCATCACCGGCCCCCGCACCGCGATCGCGATCGCCGGTCTCCTCAGCCTGACAACTCCGTTCCTGCTTCCACGCCACGACCACACGCCACAGCACGAGCGGGAAGCGGTGCGGAGCCAGACATGAACTACCGCGACTCGCGCCCGGCGGGACGAGGTCTGTTGCGGCGCGAGCCCTCACCACCGGACAGTGGGCCCATGATCCTGCCCGTCCAGCACCTTGCCGCCCGGCCTGACCGTGCGTCCGGCGACGCTCGAGGACGCGCCAACTGGCCGATCTCCAGGCCGACTTGAAACACCCTGAGGCGGACCTGGAGCGGGATTCCTGGCTGCTGTTCGACGGCGACCGGCTGGTCGGGTACGGACTGCTGTGGGACGAGTCCGGCGGCGAGCGGATCGACATGGACCACTACACGCTGCCGGGCCGGCAGCAAGGTGCCCTGCATCTGTTCAACCTGATGGAGGCCCGTGCAGCGGAGCGAGCGGCCGCCAACGGGGCGACGCGAGCGGTGGTGCACCTGCACCTCAACATCGCCCTCACCACGGACCTGCGGGCGCTGCGCGGCCGAGGCTGGCGCCCGGTCTGCCGCTACAACGTGATGGCCCGTCACCTGTCCCTCGCCACCGTCCCGTTGCCGGCGCCACGGCCCGGCGTCACCCTGCGACCCTGCCTGACCGAACCGGACCGCCGACGCGCCCACGCACTGCTGCAGGAATCCTTCGCCGACCACTTCGACTTCCAGCCGCGTACGTACGGACAGTGGCTGGACGACATTGACGCCGAGCGCACCGACTGGTCACTGGTATGGATCGCACATGTCGACGGCCTGGGGGACGCGGCGGTGCTGCGCACCCACAAAGACCGCCCCTCGATGGCCTGGATCAGCAACGTCGGTGTCCTGCACCAGGCCCGACGCCACGGCCTCGGCAGCCACCTCCTGCGCCCCTCGATTTCGCCGTCGACACCTGGGAGTTGATCCGCCCCGTCTGAGCCCGATGACAACTGGTCACAGCACGGTCGCACCACCTGCCCGTTGTCACTCCGGCGGTTCTGTCAGGGCCTTGAACGCCGGGCGGAGAAGGGCGGCGATACGTTCGGCCGGGGCGTCACGGAGCCGTACGCGCGGGATACAGGGCGGTCTGAGCGTCGCCCGCGCCAGGGGGTGAACGGCGGCCCCGTTCACGGCCGTTGAACTCGCACGCTTCCGGTTCGACCATGGACAGGTCCGAGTCCCGGCAGGCCAGGCACTTCGCCAACTCCCGTGTATTGGTTGGCCCTTCATCGTTTCAACACCTGTCAGATCTCGTCGCGTCAACGAGGTTCGGGGACCCTGATCTGGGCATGTCAATCGTGCCATGTGCCCCACACCGTGGTCGATCAGGAGGACGCGTTGAAGACGAGTTCACGGATCCGCAGAGCAACTCTGATCCTCGGCAGCGCCGTTGCGCTGGTCGTCGCCTTCCCGGGCACTGCTCTCGCGGACCCGCCCAAGTTCTTGCCCGCCAACGCGGAAGCACTGGAGCAGACGTTCCAGCCGTCGTACGACTACGACACCGACGGCTGCTACTCCACGCCCGCCATCGGCCCCGACGGGACCGTCAACGGCGGCCTCAACCCGAGCGGGGCCCTCAACGGCCAGTGCCGCGACGCCTCGGACCTCGACAACACCAACGGGTACTCCCGGTACAAGTGCAACAACGGCTGGTGCGCCATCATGTACGGCCTGTACTTCGAGAAGGACCAGGCCGTGGCAGGCAGCGGTCTCGGCGGACACCGCCACGACTGGGAGCACGTCGTGCTGTGGGTGCAGAACAACCAGGCCCAGTACGTGTCCACTTCGGCCCACGGAGGCTTCAGCGTCTACGGCCGCGACCAGATCCGCTGGGACGGCAACCACCCCAAGATCGTGTACCACAAGGACGGCGCGAGCACGCACGCCTTCCGCCCAGCCGGGTCCAACGACGAGCCGCCGGAGAACCACAAGGGCACCTGGCAGTTCCCCCCGCTGGTCGGCTGGAACGGCTACCCGGCGGGGCTGCGCGACAAGCTGAGCCAGGCCGACTTCGGCAGCGCCAACTTCGGTCTCAAGGACGGCAACTTCAACGCCCACCTCGCAGCAGCCAAGCCGGCCGGCATCGCATTCGACCCCAACGCATGACGAACGGATCCCAGGGTTGTCGGGCGAACCCCAGGGTTGTCAGTGGTCGGCTTGTTCGGGCTGCGTTTCGGTCTGGGGCGGTGCCGTCGTCTCCTTGGCCTCCGGCGTGGTGTAGAAGACGGACGAGCCCTGCTTGGTGCGGTGGGCGTGGCTCTTGGCCACGAGTCCTTCGAGCGTGGTGCGTACGACGGTGGTCTTGATACGGCGGTCGGGGTGGGCCTGGTCCAGCGCCGTGGCGATCTCCGCTGCGGAGCGCGGTTCGCTCTGCTGGGTGAGATGACGGCGGATGAGCTCAACGAGGGTGGGCTGGGCCGCCTTTGTGGCCTCGGCCTTGTCCGCCGCGGGCTTCTTGGCCGCGGGCTTCGTGGGCGCGGGCTTCTTGGGCGCTGACTTCTTGGCCGTCTTGTCGCCCTGTGCGGTGGTGGCCTTCTTCGCCCGGGACTGCTTGCCGGTGCCGGGCTCGGTGGTGGCCTTCTGCCGGGGAATGGGGTGTGCGGTGGCGTCTTCGGGAGCGGGCTGAACGAGTGCGCCCGCGCCGAGCGCCTGCTGCATGTTCACCAGCACGGTGTGGTCATGCTGCAGGGCGAGCAGTTGCTCCTGCAGCGCGCCGATTTCCGCCCCGATGCGTTCCTGCTCCTTGGAGTTGCGTTCGAGGTCGCTGGCCACCTGGGCCATGTACTGCGAAGTCAGTTCGGTGGTTGTGGGCGTGCTCTCCGTCATGGTGCTGACCTTCCTCGGTTCTAGGCATCGGGGCTGAGTAACTGCGTGGGTGCCCCGGCGTAGGCATGGTACGTATGGTTGCAGCCGGTTGTTCCCCTCGAGTGCACCTCAGGTGCTGCGGACCTACATCTTTCGTACCGGTCCTGTCTGGGCCCGCAGCCCGATCCGCTTGCCCAGGGGCGTCGTTAGCGTCACACCATGCGTATAGGAATCTTGGGCACAGGCAATGTAGGCCGGGCACTGGCAGCGGGCTGGTCTGCGGCGGGGCACGATGTCTTACTGGGGTCGCGTGGGCCGAAGGACCACACAGATCTGGGTTTCACCGTCGTCGGTCTCGGTGAGGCGGCCACTCATACGGAGGTAGTGGTCAACGCGACGCCGGGGACGGCATCACTGGACGTACTGGCCACGATCGGAGCGCCGGCGCTGGCCGGGAAGACACTCGTCGATATCGGCGTCGGCCTCTCCGACGACTTCACTGAGCTCTCCCACCCCAACAGCAGTCTGAGCGAGCAGATCCAAGCGGCGTTCCCCGAGACCTTGGTGGTCAAGACGCTGTGCACCATGGACGCCTCCGCCATGATCCACCCGGGTGGCCTGGAGGGCCCGAGTACCGTCTTCCTGTCCGGCAACAGTGCCGAAGCCAAGCAGACCACCGCCCAACTGCTCAGCGACCTGGGCTGGCCCCCGGCATCCCAGCTGGACATCGGCGGCATCACCACCGCACGTGGGCAGGAACACTTCGCCCTGCTGTTCATGGGAATCGCCAACGGCCTGGGAACCCACACGTTCAACATCAACGTCGTCAGCCGATCGGCTTCGACCTGATACTCGAAGATGCCCGCACTCACCCCCCCCGAGCACCCAACACTCAACACCGCCGCGCGGCCGGGCCGTACCCCCAGAAACGGGGTACAGCCCGGCCGCGAGGTGTGAGGGCTACGCGTCGCTCGCCCTGAGCATGTCCTCACGTTCGACGATCTTCACGCGCTCCCGGCCCTCGGGCTCGCCCAGCGCCTTCTCCGCGGCGTCCAGTCGGTACCAGCCCTCCCACGTCGTGAAGCGGACGTTCCGCTCGACGAGGAACGCGTCCACCGCTTCCGGGGCGGGCGAAGCCGGCGCGTGCAGGCGGCCGTTCGCGTGGTCGTCCAGCAGGTTGGCGACCGTCTCGTTGGCGTCGCCCTTGGTGTGGCCGATCAGGCCCACCGGACCGCGCCGGATCCAGCCCGTGACGTACGTCGACTGCAGATGCGCGCCGGTGTCCTCGAGCACTCGGCCGCCGCTGTCCGGCACCGTGCCCGACTCGACGTCCCAGGGCAGCTTGGGCAGCTTGTCGGAGAGGTAACCCACGGCGCGGTAGACCGCGGTGATGTCCCAGTCCTTGAACTCGCCGGTGCCCTTGACGTTTCCGGTGCCGTCGAGAGCGGTGCGCTCGGTGCGCAGGCCGACGACCCTGCCGTCCTCGCCGAGGATTTCGGCCGGCGACTCGAAGAAATGCAGGAACAGTTTGTGCGGTCGGTTGCCGACATCGCGGATCGCCCAGTTCTCCAGCGTCTTGGCGACCATGTCGGCCTGCTTGTTGCCGCGCCGGGTCTCGATCGAGCCCTCGTCGTAGTCGATGTCCTCGGGGTCGACGATGACCTCGATGGTGGGGGAGTGGTCCAGCTCCCGCAGCTCCATCGGGCTGAACTTCGCCTGCGCCGGTCCGCGGCGGCCGAAGACATGGATCTCGCGGGCCTTGTTGGCCTTGAGGCCGTCATGGACGTTCGGCGGGATCTCGGTCGGCAGCAGTTCCTCCGCCGTCTTGGCCAGGATGCGCGCCACGTCGAGCGCGACGTTGCCGACGCCCAGTACGGCGACCTTCTCCGCATCGAGCGGCCAGGTCCGCGGGACATCCGGGTGGCCGTCGTACCAGGAGACGAAGTCAGCAGCGCCGTAGGAGCCGTCGAGGTGGATGCCGGGTATGTCGAGTGCCCGGTCGGCCGTCGCCCCGGTGGAGAAGACCACCGCGTCGTAGAAGGAGCGCAGGTCGTCCAGGTTGATGTCGGTCGGGTAGTCGACGTTGCCGAAGAGACGGATCTGCGGCTTGTCGAGGACCTGGTGCAGGGCCGAGATGATGCCCTTGATTCGTGGGTGATCGGGGGCCACGCCGTAACGGATCAGGCCGAACGGGGCGGGCATCCGCTCAAAGAGGTCGATGGACACGCCGGGTTCGGCGGCCACTTCGGACTTCAGCAGCGCGTCGGCGGCGTAGATCCCGGCGGGGCCGGCTCCGACAATGGCTACCCGCAGGGGGCGGGGCATGATCAGGTTCCCTTCGAGCGGTGACAGGCGACTCGTCGGCAACCCTAAACTAAGGCAAACCTAACTTGGTACGAGGGCTGGGTCTATGACCTCATAAGGCTGTCTTATGGCCCGGCTCTGGCTTGGGTATGGCCACCGTCAGGTCCCGGATCTCATAGCCCCCGATGTCGTCCTTGAAGGAGACACGTGGCCGCGTGGTCATCCGGATGCCCTCGAGAGTGAAAAGACGACTGAGGAAGACGTCGGCCTCCAGAATCGCGACGCCTGATCCTGGACACCGGTGCGCACCGTCCCCGAAGGACAGGCCGGCCGCGCCGGGACCCGACTCCAGCGCCCGGCCTGGGCGTACGAGCAACGGCCGGCATCCCACAGCCTGCGGATCGGTGTTGGCATCGTCGAGGAAGAGGTCGAGGAGCTCGCCCGGTTGCACCGAGACCGGCCCGTCGGGCGTGGGAAGTTGCAGTTCAGCCGTGGTCCGTCGGCGCAGACGCGCGACCACGGGTTCCAGCCGCAGGATCTCGTGGAGCGTGGCGAGGCGCCCGGCTTCGTCCGCCGTACGGTAGTGATCGAGCAGCGCCGGATCGGTGAACAGGTGCCACGCGGCCACACAGATGAACTCACGAGTGGTGACCATTCCGGCCGCGGCGAATGTCAGGCACTCGCCGAGAATCTCGGCGTTCGAGCAGCCTTCGCCCATCAGATGGGAGATCAGGTCGTCATGCTCGCGCTTGCGATGCGCACGTACGGCGGGGCGGACGTCGGCGAGATAGATGCGGAGCCAGTTGGTGTTCTGCCGGAAGAACCAGTAGACGCCGCGCGCAGTGGTCAGGCCCGGTTCGCCGAACTTCTCCGGGAAGAACCGCTCCAGTCTCCCGCGGATGCCGGGCCTGCTGTAGCGCAGGCCGATGATCTCGCTCGCCACTCCGATCGCCACGCCGAAGCTGAGCTCGGCCAGTTGAGCCTCACCCGCCGTACGCAGCACCGCGAGCTGCTCCTCCGCGATGCGCACCATCAGATCGCGGTAGTGCTCGTCCACGCGGCGAGGAGTGAAGAAGCGCGCGGTCTGCCGACGGTGTTCCCTGTGCTCCGGGCCGTCCCGGTACAGAACGGGGCGGCGGATGCGTTGCGGCAGCTTCTCCACGGTCTCGATGCCGAGACCGGCCTGTACGGTTCCGGTGCTGCGCAGCACCGACCGCGCGGCTGCATAGCCGTGGACCTGCCAGGTCCCGTCCTCCGCGCGGCTGACCGGACAACTTGGCCGATCAGGCCCCCTGTCGATCTTCCGCGCGGTGTCCTCCCCGTCCTTCCCGTCGTACGTCACGCCGGATCCCCCAGGAGCAGCACCAGCCGACCTCCGTCGCTGTCGCGCGTGAACGGTGTGGCCACAGGATCCGGCACCTCGCTGCCCATGGCCAGCCCCATACCAGCCCCATGGTTGCGAAGTTCCGCCTGCGGCAGCCGAGTTGCGCCTCGACGGCATGGAGGCCGGCGTCCGAACGTGCTTCAGGACGCCACTGGCAACTGCGCTTCGGCCGCTGTGAGTATCTCCGTCACCCGCAGGCCGAAAGCGGCGTCGCACGGGTGCGGGCGGCCGGTGCGGGCAGCGGTGAGGAGAGCGTCGGCGGCCCGGGTGAGAGCGTGGACCGGTCCTTCGGAGGAGGCGGGCAGGATGGCCGTTCCCGCCTTGCCGCGCAGTTCGACGGTGGCTCCGGCAGCTGCGGGCGGGGCGGTGAGGCTGAGGGTCAGGGTGCTCGAGGCCCCGCTGATGTGCTGAAGGACCAGGTGCACGGTGTCCTTCGGGCCGCGTGCGGCGGCCGCCACCCGCTCGACGTCGCCGAGAACCGGCAGCAGCACGGACAGGGCGTGCGGGCCGACGTCCCAAAGACCCCCCTTTTCCCCTCGCCATGGCGAGGCCGCGAACGGGCTGTCGCTGGTGAACACCGAGCCGAGCCACTCCGCGCGAGCGGTGAACCAGCCGTCCGTAGCGGCCTGTTCGGCGATCCAGGCTTCGGTCGTCGTCTGGAAACGGGAAGTGAAGAAGACGACCGAGGCGACGTCGGCCTGCCCGGCCGCCTCGACCACGGCCCGCCCCTCCTCGGCGCTCGCCGCGAGGGGCTTGTCGAGAAGCAGATGGCAGTGCGCCCGCGCCGCGCGCGCCGCCAGTGGGGCCTGAACGGCGGGAGGCAGGGCGATGGCAACCGCGTCCACCTCGGCGAGCAGGGCGTCGACGTCCTCGTACGCGCGTGTGCCGTGCCGTTCGGCCAGGGCCTTGGCCGCGTCCGTGCGTCTGCCCCACACGCCCACGAAGTCCAGTTCACGATGCTCGCTCAAGGCGGGGGCGTGGGTCATCTCAGCCCACGGTCCTGTACCGAGCAGTCCGATGCGCATACCGCCGCCTCTTCTCGTGCCGATCCCATGCGGCGACCGATGCCGGCTGTCGTCCGGCCGCCTGTGTGCGGTGAGCTTTTCACGCGGGTCCCGACGGCGTACACCTGCCCATCGTGCCTGGCCACGCAGGGCCGCCGGTGTCGACCGTGACCACGCCCGTGTCCCCGCAGACGAAGCGGGCCACCGCGGCGGTCACTCCGCCGCCCGTGCCCGTCGAGCGGACGGACCGGGGTGCCGCCTCCGCCGTGGGCACGGCACCAGCGGTGAGCGGTCGGCGGTCGGCTTCAGCGGTCGGTGGACAGGGCCAGCAGTTCGGCGAACAGGCCGCCGCCGTGGGCGAGTTCGTCGTACGTGCCCTGCTCGGAGATCCGGCCGTGTTCCATGACGACGATCCGGTTGGCGATCTTGGTGTTGATCAGCTGGTGGGTCACCACGATCGTGATGCGGTCGGCGGCGATCGCCTTGATCTGTTCGAGGATGGCGTGCTCCCCGCGGGCGTCCATCTGCGAGGTCGGCTCGTCCAGGATCAGCAGGTCCGGCCTGCGGTACAAGGCCCGCGCGCACGCCAGGCGCTGCCATTGCCCGCCGGACAGCTCGGTCCCGCCCCACAGCTCCCTGGCCAGTAGCGTGTCAAGACCGTGCGGAAGATCCTCGACGACCTCCCGCATGCCGACCGCCTCCAGCACCTGCCACACCCGTTCGTCCCCCACCTCGCGGGGCTGTCCGAGAGTGGTGTTGTCCCTGACGGCGAGCGGCCATTGTGCGAAGTTCTGAGGTACGAGACCGGACATCTCCCACAGGCTGTCCGGGTCGAGGTCGGCGACGTCGTGCCCGTTCCAGGTGATGCTGCCCTTGTCGGCCAGGAAGATCCCGGCGAGCAGGCGGGTGAGGGTGGACTTCCCGGAGCCGTTCTCGCCGACGACGGCGAGGATCTCGCCGCGGCGCAGGGTCAGCGACACCCCGGCCACGGCCGGGGTGTCCTTGCCCGGGTAGCGGTAGACGGCCTCGTCGAGGTGGATCTCCTCCACCGGCCCGGTCAGGGCCAACTCGCCGCGTTTTGGGGCCCGTTCGGCGGCGAAGTCGAGGAAGCTGCTCATGTCGGCGAGGTAGAGGGCGGTGTGGAACATGGCCGCGCCATAGATGACGAGCTGGCTGAGCGCGGCGAGCGTCGTCTGCACGGCGACGACCGCGGTGGCGGCGATCGCCGGCTCGATCCGTCCGGTGGCGGCCAGCCAGGCCAGCGCGGCCCAGGTGCCGACGAGGAAGACGCCGCCGATCGCTGAACCGGCGAGCGTGATCCGCAGCATCCGGGGCGCCACGGCGAGGGTGCGCGCGTCGATGCGTTCGGAGATCGACCGGTACCAGAACACCAGATACGACGTCATGCCGTTGGCGCGGATCTCGTCCGTGAACTTCGGGGTGGTCGACCAACCACGCATACCGTGCCGCACGTTGCGGTCGCCCACATTGGCGTAGTGGGTCTCGTACGTGACCTTCGCATGCAGAACGGCACCCACCGCGGCCGGGACGACGGCGAGCATCAGAAGCGGCAGCATCAAGGGATGCAGCACGGACAGCACCCCGCTCGCAGTGATCATACGGACGACGGCGGCGGTGAACCGGGTGGCGTCCTGCACCATCAAGTGGCTGCGGACCACCCCCATCTCCGCGGCCTCCTGGCGGTCCGCGCAGCCGTCCTCCGCACGGGCCGCGGCCTCCATCCTGCAGACGGCTTCGACCAGCGCGCTGTCCGCTTCGGTCGTCAGCCGGGGAGTGATCCGGCCGTCCGCGTACGAGGCCAGCGCGGTCGCGACCCGCCCGGCCGCCGCCGCGGCCGTGATGACCAGCAGCGCTGGCAGCGCCTCGTGCAGCCGGTCGGCCACCGGTCCCGCGGCCAGGACCGAACGCATCGCGCGGGCGGTGGAGGCGAGCAGGACGGCGGCGCTCGCGCCGACAGCCAGCTGGCACCCCGCCAGCAGCAGCACGGCCCGGCGGTCGATGGCCCACGCCATCCTGGCGGTCTGCGCCAGCACCGACGGAAGCCGCCCGCACATCGCCGCGAACGTGGCCTCCGCCAGCGGATTCTTGCCGTGGCGGCCCTCGTAGCGCAGCTCGGCGGGCGGTGGAGGCGGCGGCCGGCCGGGTACCGTCGTATGGGCCGTGATCTGAGCCTTCGTCTCGGAGGTCACTGGGCTCCTTCGTCTCAGGGCGTTCGCCGCTGCCGTGTGGACATCGACATCAACGACCTGAGCCGCGATATCGAACACACGTGTTTGAGACGGGGGCCGATCCGCATGACGGAGCGATGCACGGCTCGTGCAAAGGCCATGAACCCTTGTGCCGTCCGGGTCGCTCCGAAGCAGGTAATGGCCGAAACGCCGAGGCCGATACCTGTGTGACTGGTGGGCTTCGAGGTGCGGTGCTGCGGCTTCACACAGCAGTAGTCCCGACTAGTGCCGACTAGTCCCGCTGCTCGGTGCGATTGAGGCCGCGGGCGATCTCCTGGAGGATCTCCTGCTCGGACTTGCCGGTCATTCGAGACATCTGCCGCAACAGCAGAGCGCAAAGGGCTGTGGCGCCATCGGCGACCTGATCCAGATTTCCGTCGGACCTACGGCGCTCCGCCATGTACTTCGTCATCAGGTCGTTGCTGGAGGTGTACGCGGTCATGGCCTCAATGCCGAGGCGGACGCGGTCGTAGTCGTTCGTTGTCATGGCGCCACCGTTCCACGGGCGCGCAGGACGGCGCCACTCTCACCCCCTCCTGGGCGCCGTCCGGCGCGTTCGAGCCGTCGGCCGCTGCTTACTTCGACGTCGCGACGTCGAAGACATGCATCACGCCCTGATCGCTGCCCTGCGGGAGAACGACCGCGTCGACGACTTTGCCGGCATCGAGCGCCGCCGGTCGCGTCGCGAACACACGGAAGGTGCCGTCACCGCTCGAACCGTTCGCGTTGTTGCGACCCGTCACGGTGATCAGTTCGATGTTTCCTGCCGAGGTCGAGGTCGAGGCCGAGGCTGACGCCGGCGCCGCCCAGTCGGTGAACCCGAGGGCGACCTGCTGGGTCGACCCGTCCGTGTACTCCACCGTCGCCGTCCCCGCCGCGGGCCCGTTCGTCGCCAGACCGAGGAAGGAGATGCTGTCGGCCGGCGCGTTCGCCAGGTCGACGCGCTGCCCGTGCGGGAGCCAGTTGTCCGGTTTGCCAGGCGCGGTGTCGGGCCAGGTGAACGTGATCCCCGTACCGTCGAGCGGGATCTCGGCCCCCGGCTTCGCTCCGGCCTTCGCGAGGCTCTCGCGGGAGAGGGACCAGTCGCTGAAGTCCATCGAGCCCAGGTTTCCCCGGCCGTCGGGGGTGGTGCCGACGTTGTTGCGCGCGTCGGAACCGTCGGCGTACGAAGGCGGCACATCGTCGGCCCCGGTGCCCCAGCCCTTCGGGGTGGCCGACATCGCGAAGTCGAGGGTGCCGCCGGAGCGTACGAACTCGGCGTCGATCCAGGACGAGCTCTGAGGGGCACGGTCGACGCGCAGACCAGCGGTGTACCGCTTCCCGTCCTCGACACCCTCGGCCTTGATCCTGATGTCCCGGTCGCCGCCGACGGGATCGATGACGATCTTCCCGAACATGGGCGCGCTGACCACGAGGTCACCGGTGCCGTAGATCGTCGGGAACACACCGAGGTTGGCGAACACGTACCACGCGCTCAGCGCACCCTGGTCGTCGTTGCCCGGCAGTCCTGACGGGGAGGTGTCGTACATCTCCTCAACCGCGCGGTACAGCACGTCAGTTGTCTTCTCGGGGGCCCGCAGCCAGTTGTAGACCCAAGGCGTGCCGAAGGCCGCCTGGTTCGAGAGGTAGTTGCCCGTCTGGGTGTACGCGCCCGCGTCGAGGTCCTTCATGAGGATGTCGAGCGCGGTCATCGACGCCTCGATGCCACCCCGTTTCTCGATGAGCGTCGCGAGATTGTGCGGAACGAGCCAGCCGTACTGGTACCCGGTCGACTGGTTGAACTGCCCGCGTCCCGCGCTGTCTTCGCGCACCCGGAGGTCGAAGCCCCGGTCGAAGCCGGTGCGCTCCCTGGGCCGGATGTGCCGGGTCTCCGGGTCGAAGACGTTCATCCAGCTCTGCGCGCGCCCCATGAAGAAGTCGTACGACTTCTCGTCGCCAAGTCGCTGAGCCAGCTGAGCGATCGCGAAGTCGTCGATGGAGTACTCCAGGACCCGCGAGGTCGCGAAGTCACCCTTGCGGTTCTCGATCAGCCCCGTGGCGAAGTACTGGTAGCCGTCCGTCCGCGTCGTCTTCGTCGCCGGAAGTACCTGCGTGGAGACCATCGACTCGAGCGCCGCCTCGCGGTCGTAGTCCGTGGCCCCCATGTCGTCGAGGGTCGACACGATCACCTGCAGGTTGTCGCCCTGCATCCGCGCCGCCCCCGGTGCCCAGGACCCCGTCTGCTCGGTGAGGAGCACGATCGACTCGTTGATGTCGTTCGCGACCTCCGGAAACGTGAGCGCGATGAGTTGGGCTTGGCTGCGGTACATGTCCCATCCGGAGCCGGCGAAGTTCTTGTAGAAGTGCCGGCCCTTCTCGACGGTGTGTACCTTGCCGTCGTAGCCGAGGTATTCGCCGCCCACGTCGTCCCGGATGTTCGGGTGCAGGAACGAGTGGTAGAGGGCCGTGTAGAACTTCGTACGCTCCTCATCGGTGCCGCCGTCGACGTCGATCGTGCCGAGGGCCTCTTTCCAGAGGTTCTTCGCCTGCGTGCGCACCTTGCCGAAGCTGGCCTTGCCGGTTTCGGTGTCCCGGTTCTCCGCGGCGTTCTCGACGTCGACATAGCTGAGACCGGTCTTGGACGTCACCTTTGCGCCGTCGGCGAAGGTGATCCAGGCGCCGGTGTCGTGCCGGTAGTCGGCACTCACGTCGTCCGTGCTCTTGACGGCGTGCCTCGCGCCGGCGGTCATCGCGCCGTCCTTCCAGACGCCGTACGACTTGAAGTCCTTGTCGTAGGTGGTCGAGAAGTACGCCCGGTAGTAGTTGCCGTTGTCGCACACGTCGGCCCCGTACATCCATCCGCTCACGGTGCGGGTCTCGGGGTCGATCGTCACCTCGCTGCCGAAGGTGCGGTTGTTCGGCCCCGACACGTCCAGGAGCAAGGTGGAATCCCCGCTCTTCGGGAAGTCGAAAGTACTCACGGCGGTCCGCTTGGTCGCGGTGAGCTCGGCGGTCACTCCGTTGTCCAAGTCGACCGAGTAGTAGCCGGGTTGGGCCACCTCGTTAGCGTGGTCGAAGCCGAGGTAGTAGTCCTTGATGTTCGTCGAAGGGTTGCTGGGCAGTACGCCGTTGTCGAGCTGCCCGGCGTAGGGGATCACCGGGAATTCGTATCCGCCGTAGCGCCCTGTGCAGCCGGAACCCGAGTACCGCGTCATGCCGAAACCGCGAATGAGGCCGGCCGTGTACTCGTACCCGCCCTTCTCACCGACGAGCGGGTTGCCCGGCTTGTACGTGGTCGGGCTCGACTGCACCATCCCGAACGGCACCGCCGCGCCCGGGTAGGTGTTGCCGTACGCGTCGTTGCTCTTGTTCTGCGTCGTGTCCATCTCGGTGCCGATGAACTGGTCGACGGCCTCGAAGGGCCCGAGATCCGAGGCAGCGGACGACGGGGCGGAGACGAGCGTCGTCGACAGCAAGCCGGCCAGGGCACAGACCAGGAGCACGACTCGGCGCCACGAACGCGCAGAACTCCGTAAGAGCATTGACGTTCCCTTCCACAGGGGGTGAGAGCCGCGCCAGTATCAGGCTCGAAGGAGATGCACGTCCGACGATCAGTCGTCGAACGGCCCAATGACGGGTGACGTGGCGCGACACCCGTGTGTGGTAAAAGCTGCTCCGGAAGCTGCCCGTCACGCGGACCGACCGGCCCCGCGTCACGATGGCTTCCGGCTACGAAAGTCGCTCGTCCGCCCGGAGCCCGCGAACTCGTCGCGGAGCCTCTCTGCCTCTCGCGCTCTATTTCTTGTGCTGACGGTGCACCATCTCGGCGATCCAGACGGGCGCGAACGGAGACGTGCAGTTCGGGGGAGTGGGGTAATCCTTGAGCACTTCCAGGCGCTCGCCGATGTCGATCGCCCGGGCGCGGTGCTCGGCGTGCTGAATCCCGATCTGAGCCAGGCAGTGGTTCATCGCCCACTGAAGGCGGTCCGGGGCGTCCTTCATCTCCGCCTCGATGACATCGAGCAGTCCCGCGAGGTCGAGGCCCTCGGGGTTCTTCGCCACCCGCTCGGTGGTCAGCGCCCAGCCGGCGCTCGCGACCACTGGATCAGGATCCCTGCACCAGGCGAGGCGCAACTCTTCGGAGTACGGGTTCTTCTTCACCACGTAGTTCACGAGCCAGTCGTGCACCTTGGGGGCGCGGGTCTCGCGCAGCATGGTGTCCAGCTCGTCGCGTTCGAATGCCCTCGGACGGCAGATGAGGATCGCCAGGAGCTTCGCCGCGGTGTCATCCGTCTCCCAGAGTTCGCGCGCGAGATCCTGCTGCGTCTTGAGCTGCTTCGCGAGCGCGCGTAGCTTGCCGAGGTTCACACCGTGATCGTCACCGTGCTTCTCATTCACTTGGCGAATCTTCGGGTCCTCGAGCACGGCCAACTCAGCCATGACCTGCGCCACCGTCGTCTGGCTCACCTCAGCCTCCTGTCCATCGCGCATGAAATGTAGCCCACGGGGTTCATTCTTCAGGCATGAGACATGAATGTATCTTCATGTGATCCTGTATGGTGGGGGCGATTCCGAGAGCCGCGGTCTGCGAGAGCTGCCGTCCGCTCGTACGCCCTCATGCGTCTGCGTCCCTTACAAAGGACCACTGAATGACTTCCACGCTCACCCCGCCGTCGGTCGACCGGGCGGTGTCTGCACGCACCGAAGGCGCGCCCCGGCGGCGTACCCGCATCCTCGCGCTCCCCGAGGCCCGCTGGGCTGCCGCGGCCACCGCCCTCTTCCTGCTCGCGCTGCCCTTGCAGCTGACCGGCGCCCCCGCCTGGACCTGGGGCCCGCTGTACGCGCTCGCGTACGTCACCGGCGGCTGGGAGCCGGGCTGGGAGGGGCTGAAGGCGCTCAAGGAGAAGACCCTCGACGTCGACCTGTTGATGATCGTCGCCGCGCTCGGTGCGGCCGCGATCGGGCAGGTGATGGACGGCGCCCTGCTGATCGTCATCTTCGCCACCTCCGGCGCCCTGGAGGCCCTGGCCACGGCCCGCACCGCCGACTCGGTCCGCGGACTGCTCGACCTGGCCCCGGCCACGGCCACCCGGCTGACGCCGGACAGCGGTGAACAGACCGTGCCCGTCGAGGAGTTGACGGTGGGCGACACCATCCTCGTACGGCCCGGAGAGCGCGTCGGCGCCGACGGCCGCGTACTGGACGGGGCGAGCGAGGTCGACCAGGCGACCATCACCGGCGAACCGCTCCCCGCTCCGAAGGAGCCCGGGGACGACGTCTTCGCGGGCACCCTGAACGGCACCGGAGCCCTGCGGGTCCGCGTCGACCGCGACGCCTCCGACTCGGTGATCGCCCGGATCGTACGGATGGTGGAGGAGGCGTCCGAGACCAAGGCGCCCACCCAGCTGTTCATCGAGAAGGTCGAACAGCGCTACTCGCTGGGCATGGTGGCCGCCACCCTCGCCGTCTTCCTGGTGCCGCTCGCCTTCGGCGCGGAACTGGCCGACTCGCTCCTGCGCGCCATGACCTTCATGATCGTGGCCTCGCCGTGCGCGGTCGTACTGGCCACCATGCCGCCGCTGCTCTCCGCGATCGCCAACGCCGGACGGCACGGCGTGCTGGTCAAGTCGGCCGTCGTGATGGAGCGGCTCGGTCAGGTGGACACGGTCGCGCTGGACAAGACCGGCACGCTGACCGAAGGCAGCCCACGCGTCACCGACGTCCGTCCGCTGCCTGAATCCGGCCTGGGGGAGGGCGAGTTGCTGGCGCTCGCGGCAGCGGCCGAGCACCCCAGCGAGCACCCGCTGGCCCGAGCGGTCGTGGACGCGGCCCGTGAGCGCGGCCTCGACCTGCCCGTCACGGACGACTTCACGTCAGCGCCCGGCGTCGGAGTGAAGGCCGTCGTCGACGGCCGTACGGTCGAGGTGGGCGCCCCGGCCCGGCTGCTGGACGACGCCCGGCACCCGGTCGTCGCGATGGCCGAGGACCTTGAGGAGTCCGGCCGTACCGCCGTCCTGGTGGTTGTCGACGGCGCCCCCGCCGGGGTGCTCGGCATCGCGGACCGGCTGCGCCCGGACGCCGCCGCCACCGTCGCCTCCCTCACCAGGCTCACGGGCACCGCTCCGACCCTGCTCACCGGCGACAACCCCCGGGCCGCCGCCCACTTGGCCGCCGAGGCCGGCATCGACGACGTACGTGCCGGGCTGCTGCCGCAGGACAAGCTGAGTGCGGTCAAGGAAATGGAGGGTGCGGGCCGCAAGGTGATGGTCGTCGGGGACGGCGTCAACGACGCGCCCGCCCTGGCCGCTGCCCACACCGGTATCGCCATGGGCCGGGCCGGCTCCGACCTCGCCCTGGAGACCGCCGACGCCGTGATCGTCCGCGATGAACTCGCCGCGGTCCCCACCACCGTCGCCCTCTCCCGCCGGGCCCGGAGGCTGGTGATCCAGAACCTCGTCATCGCCGGGGTGTTCATCGCCGGACTCGTCGTCTGGGACCTGACCGGCACCCTGCCGCTGCCACTCGGAGTGGCAGGCCATGAGGGCTCCACCGTCATCGTCGGCCTGAACGGACTGCGCCTGCTGCGGGAGGCGGCCTGGCAGCGGGCCGCCACCGAGGGGACCGGCTGACGGCCCGGACGCCGACCAACCGGCTTCCGGCCGGGCGGCTCCTTGCGCAGGGGCGGTGGGCGGGCGTGCGGGACCGGGGGACGATGCGACCGGGGACTGATGTGACACGGCGTCCTACCGTCCGACCTGGCGGACCCGTTGGGGATCTCGCGTACGCGGCTCTCCAGCCACCTGGCCGATCGCAGTTGCCCGGACACGGAAGAGAAGGGCATCTGCTGACGACGCCGATATCACTCGGCTCCTCGGGGCGTGTGCTGGGAACGGCGAAGGCCACCCGGCGGGGGCCGGGCGGCCTTCGAGGTGGTGCCGGGTCGTGACTGTCGGCGCTACTCCTGTGCGTGGCGGATGGCGTCCAGCACGATGTGCGCCACGTGGTCGTCGGTCAGGCTGTATCGGGTCTCGCGGGCCTGGCGCCGGGCCGTGACGATCCGGGAGGTGCGCAGCACCCTCAGGTGCTGGGAGACCAGTGGCTGGCTCACGCCCAGGGTGGCGACCAGTTCGTGGACGTACTTCCCGCCGGTGGACAGCTCACGAACGATGCCGAGGCGCACGGGCGAGGCCAAGGCCCGCAGCAGCTCACTGGCGGCCTGCAGGGTCTCTGCGGGCTCGTTCTCCGGGGGAGGGGACATCGTAGACATATGCAGATATTAGCATATGGCAATGATTTCCCATTCGACTGTGACGCTGTCCGTCTGACCCGGCGTCACCTCGGTGTCGGCCGTCAGTTGGTCGTCCGTGACCGTCAGTGGTCGTCAGTGGTCGTCAGTGGTCGTCCCAGTGGCCCTCGTGGGCGGCGTGGCGATGGCCGTCGTGCACATAGTCGGTGTGGCCGTCGTGCGGCACGGCGACGTGGCCGCAGCCCTCGCCGTGCTGGTGGTCGTGTCCTTCGTGGACGGTGTGGCCTCCGCCGGCGCACTCGTCGATGTGGTCGCCGTGCGCCCGGTGGATGTGGCCGTCGTGGGCGTAGTCGGTGTGGTCGCCGTGGGGGACGGCGACGTGACCGCAGTCCGCGCCGTGGGCGTGCGTGTGGTTCTCGTGGGTGCGGTGGTCGGTGGCGCTGGTCATGGGGGGGGCTCCTTGTCTTGTGCCTGGCGTTGCTCAACGGCTCGGAGTGGGCAACGCATTGCGACATTAACATATAGCGATCCCTGCATGCGTCTGGTGAGGCGCTCTGCCGTGGACCGCCGACTCGATCCTCCGTGACGGGAAGTCATGACCGGGTCAAGGGCCGGCAACGGGTGCGCAGAAAAACGGGGTGCGCGGAAAAGAGGTCGGCATCGGTGGTTGTGGGCGTCGAGCCTCGGGCCGGTCACGCCGTGCTTACGGCGGTTTCGCGGAGCTACCGCCCCAGAGGTGTCGCCTCCGCGGCGCTCGACGGCGCGCTGCGTTTGATGCGTGCCATCTCATCGGTCGGGCCGAACTGACACCAGCCCACGCAGACCGGGGCGTCGTACGCGAGGGCGGCGTGGCCCGGCCCTCCCTGACGCGGCGCTCTTGCTCGGTGCGGCTCTGTTCCGCGGTCTTCGTGCGCCCCACACCCTCGGCGTGAAAGGCCATGCACCAGCAGCCGCCCCCTACGCCCTTGTGACTCTCGACGAGCCGAGCGAAGTCCGGCCAGGTGGCTTCACCGGGCTGCCGAGCCGTCCGGAGTCAGGCGGTCACCTTGGCGATGAACCCGGCGACGTTCGCCACGGTCCGCTGGATCTTCTCCTCCAGGGTGAGCGATTCCTGGAGCCGTGCGCCGACACCCGCGTCCTTCTTGCCGCGCACGTACAGCGAGCAGGCGAGGTCGCTGCATATGTAGGCGCCGACCGAGTTTCCCTGCTGCCCGGCCTTCCCCGCCTTCGGCGCAACCATCAGGGAGACGCCGCCGGTGTGGGTCGTCAAGCACATCGAGCACATGCTGCGCCGTATCTGCGAGGAGGCAGGGCTGGGGCAGCGCAGCGCGATGGCCTTCAGGCGGCCGTCCAGCTCGGTGACGAGGTAGGCGCGGCCGGGGGCCTGCGGATCTCGCCAGCCCAGGTAGTCCAGATCGCCCCAGGGCCGTTCGGCCAGGTCGCGTGGGACGGACAGGCGCTTCGCCTCGCCCTTGGTGCAGTTCACGAACGCGGTACGGATCTCCGGCTCAGTCAGTGGTTTCATGAAGGCCAGGCTAATTTGCCTAAAGGTCTTAGGCAAATACATAATCGGTTACGTCGAACGAGAGGAAGGGTATGGCACGCGTAGGACTGACCACGGAACGCTTGACCCGGGCGGGAGCCGAACTGGCCGACGAGGTCGGCTTCGACCAGGTGACCGTCTCGGCGCTCGCCAGGCGGTTCGATGTCAAGGTCGCGAGCCTGTACTCGCACGTGAAGAACTCCCAGGACCTCAAGACCAGGATCACGCTGCTCGCCCTGGAGGAACTCGCCGACCGGGCCGCCGACGCCCTGGCCGGGCGGGCCGGCAAGGACGCCCTGACCGCCCTCGCGAACGTCTACCGCGACTACGCCCGGGAGCATCCCGGCCGCTACGCCGCAGCCCAGTTCAGGCTCGACCCGGAGGCGGCGGCTGCCAGCGCCGGCGGCAGGCACGCGCAGATGACGCGGGCGATCCTGCGCGGCTACGACCTGACGGAGCCGGACCAGACCCACGCGGTCCGGCTCCTGGGCAGCGTCTTCCACGGTTACGTCAGCCTGGAGATGGGCGGAGGCTTCAGCCACAGCGCCCCCGACACACAGGCAACCTGGTCACGGGTCCTTGACGCCCTCGACGCCCTGCTACGGAACTGGCCCGCACCCTGACACAGCCCCCACCCGGACAGGCATCGAACCATGAACACCCATAGCACTAAGGGCAACGACCACAACCTGATCACCACGCCCATCATCGCGGAGCTCGTGCGCGGCGCCCTCGACCTGGAGCGCACCGCGCACGGGGTACTGCCGCACCGGTTGCCCGCCCGGGCCCGTGCCCAGTACTCAGACGCGCAACTCGCCATGGCGGAGTCCCAGCCCTCGGGCGTACGACTGCTCTTCCGCACCCGGGCCACCACCGTCGAACTGGACACGCTGCCCACCAAACGGCTCTACGTGGGTGCCCCGCCCCGTCCGGACGGAGTGTACGAACTGCTCGTCGACGGCCGCCCGGCCGGCCGGGCCACCGTGACCGGCGGCAACACTCAGACCATCGACTTGGCCACCGGGAGCGCCGAACACCAGCCCGGCCCGGTCGGCACCCTCCGCTTCACCGACCTGCCCGACGGCGTCAAGGACGTCGAGATCTGGCTGCCGCACAACGAGACCACCGAACTCGTCGCCCTGCGCACCGACGCCCCCGTCGAGCCCGTACCGGACCGGGGTCGCAAGGTGTGGCTGCACCACGGCAGTTCGATCAGCCACGGCTCCGACGCGGCCGGCCCCACCACGACCTGGCCCGCGCTCGCCGCCTCCCTCGGCGGCGTGGAACTGATCAACCTCGGCCTGGGCGGCAGCGCCCTGCTCGACCCCTTCACCGCCCGCGCAATGCGGGACACCACCGCCGACCTGATCAGCGTCAAGATCGGCATCAACCTCGTCAACGCCGACCTGATGCGCCTGCGCGCCTTCGGCCCGGCCGTCCATGGCTTCCTCGACACCATCCGCGAGGGCCACCCCACCACCCCGCTGCTGGTCGTCTCGCCCCTCTACTGCCCCATCCACGAGGACACCCCCGGCCCCGCCGCCTTCGACTTCAGCGCGCTCGCTGCCGGAGAGCTGCGGTTCCGGGCCACCGGTGACCCTGCCGAGCGCGCCGCCGGGAAACTGACGCTCAACGTCATCCGGGAGGAGCTGTCCCGCATCGTGAAGCAGCGCGCGGCCGACGACCCCCACCTGCACTATCTCGACGGCCGCGACCTCTACGGCGAAGCGGACTTCGCCGAGCTGCCGCTGCCCGACCAGCTCCACCCGGACGCCGCCACCCACCGCCGCATCGGCGAACGCTTCGCCGAGCTGGCCTTCACCGCCAACGGCCTCTTCACAGACCACAGGGCCTGAAAGCGGCTTTGTCGTAACCGTCGATATCGGACTTATCGCGGTGACGTGTAACGCGTCATCCGAGCGCGGCGCAGGTTCCATAAGGGCGCGGAGCGCGACCCGTATGCGTCCACGGCCGGGAATTCTCCCATTGAGGGAGCCTCTCTGCCGTGGCCGTCCTTCCCTTGCCTTCGAGGCTGTGGACACGCCAGATTGGAATCCCCGTGAGTAACACCGAACCCGTACACGGAAATCAGGGATACGACCGCAACCAGGGTCACAACCACCGCTACCAAGGGCCGAGAGACGGCTCCGCGGCGAGGCGAGCAGCCCTGGTCATCCACACCATCGCCGATGTCGCCGCCCTGTTCCTGGGTCTGTGGATCCTCCTCTACCTGCTCGAGGCCAATCAGGCGAACGTCTTCGTCGAGTTCGTGGAAGACGCCGCCGACTCGCTGGCCTGGTGGTCACGGGATATTTTCACCATGGACACAGAAGGTCTGCGGGTCCTTCTCAATTACGGCCTGCCCGCCGTGATCTATCTGCTGATCGGTCACGGCGTGGCCGCGCGGGTCCGCCACCTCTGACGGAATTCGTCATCCGCTCGCAGATGTGAAGAATGGGAAACCGTGTGAGTGGGAAATTGAATCCGAACTCGTGAGCTCGTGAGTCGTGAGCTCGAGGGCGGCTGAGGCCGGCGCAGACCGTCAGCCCCTGGGCCCGGAGTGGTGCAGGACGTAGCTCCGCACCGCGGACGCCGACGTCAGCGGGCGATAGGGGTAGACATCGGCCGGGTCCCAGCCGGTGTCGGTGCTGAACCCGTCCGCGGCCTCGGCGGTGGCCGCGGCGTTGAGGTGGGCCGGGCGGCCGTTCAGCCAGGAACCCGTGTCACAAAAGCGCGTACCCCCGTAGATCGTGACCACCACGGCGGGGGCGGCGCCCGGGCCCTCGTACAGGAATACGTTCTTCTCGGAGACGATCGCGGACTCCACGCCGATGCCGAGTGCGTACCCGGTGTCCCCGGCCCGGCCCCGGTAGACGTTGTTGACCACGTGCACCTGTCCGAAGCGGACGCGTGGGGCGCGCTGCACGATGTCGGTGAAGAGGTTGCGGACGAAGGTGACCTTCAGGTGGCCGCGGTCGCGGTCGCCCCGGCCGTCACCGGACCCGATGAGGACCGCCTTGTCATGGTCGGTGAACCGGCTGTCGGAGACCGTGATGAAGTCCGAGCCGTCCTCGATGTCCAGCAGCCCGTCGTGCCGCTGGACCCGCTCGCCGTGGAAGCCGGCCGGCGCCGTGCGGTCCGGGAAGCGGCCGTCGGTGAACGTGCAGTGGTCGACCCAGATGTTCTTGCCGGTGATCACCGCCAGAGCGTCGAAGCGGGCGTTCCAGCTGCCTTGCTCCCCGTCGTCCGGCGACCAGGTGGTGAAGTGGTCGACGGGTGCTTCGAGGTGGAGATCGCGGACGATGATGTTGGTGCCCGTGTTGACGCTCAGGAAGACGCCGAGCAGGCGCGCGTCGCCTCCCGTGCCGATGAGTGTGGTGTTGCTCGGCACGGTCAGCTGGATCTGCTGCTTCTCCGCGTTCGAACCGGTCTGCCGCAGGGTCCGCTGCTGCTTGCAGTAGGCGTAACGGGTGTCGGACCATTCGGCGCCGTCCTCGCCGAAGCACGACATGTACTTCGCCAGGTCGTAGCCGGGGGCGTAGTCCTGCTCGCCGAGCAGCGTGCCGTCGGCGGCCTCGTGGCCGCTGATGTCTCCCTTGACCCGGATCACCTTGGGCGCGTTCGGATCACCGTGGTTGGCCAGCGCCTCCTTCAACTCCGCGCGCGTCGACACCGTCCATACGGATTCGGGGGCGGCACCCGCGCCTCCGGTGGTGCCGCCGTCGACGGAAGCCCAGCCGACCGGGCCGGTGTCGCGGGGTGTGGAAGCGGTCGCGGGGCCCGCCGGCAGCAGGGCGCAGACCAGGAGGAGGGCTGCGACGAGACTCCTGCGTACGCGGTCTGCGGGTACGGCCGCGCGGACCGGATCGGCAGAGGGTAAGTGAATCGGTTCAGACGCCGTCACCGGGGTAACGGTAGAGGCCCTGTTCCGCAGGTTCAACAGTCATGACGTCATTCCCGTCCACCGTCGGCCGGGGCGAGCCGCCCGGGCTGGAGGGGCCGGACGGGTCACTGCTCTGGCATGTCATCGGCCGGATGACGGTCACACGCCAGGTGGCTTCATTTCGCTCTTGCATACCCCCCTCCCGTATATTACGGTGCACGCCGAAGGTACCCCCTAGGGGTATACGAGAGAAGGGATGAACCCATGTCAACCGTCAATCCCCGGCGCTGGTGGGCACTGGTCGTGCTCGCCGCCGCCCAGTTCATGGTGATCATGGACACGTCGATCATCGGGGTGGCGCTCCCCGAGATGCAGAAGGACCTCGGTTTCTCGCAGGGCGATTTGCAGTGGGTCTTCAACGCGTACGTCATCGCCTTCGGCGGGCTGCTACTGCTCGGCGGCCGCCTCTCCGACCTGCTCGGCGCGCGCAAGGTCTTCAACGCCGGTTGGGTGGTGCTGATCGCCGGCTCGGTCGTCGCGGCCGCCGCGCAGACGGCCTGGGTCGAGGTCGTCGGCCGTGCCGTGCAGGGTGTGGGCGGTGCGCTGATCGCGCCCTCGGCCATGACGCTGCTGATGATGCTCTTCGCGCACGACCCGAAGGAACTCGGCAAGGCCATGGCGCTCTACGGTGCCGCGGCTCCTGCGGGCGGCACGGCCGGTGTGTTCCTCGGCGGGGTCTTCACCGAGTGGCTGAGCTGGCCGTGGATCTTCATCATCTACGTCCCGATCGGCGTCGCCACCCTCGCGGCCACCAAGCTGCTTCCCGCCGTCGGAAGCCGCCGCGGTGCCGTCGACGTACTCGGAGCCGCCGCGGTCACCGCCGGTCTCGCTCTCGCCGTATTCGCCATCGTCCGTGCACCGGAGGTCGGTTGGGCCGCTTCCGGCACCGTGCTCCAGCTCATCGGTGCCGCCGCGCTGCTCATGTTCTTCTTCGTGATCCAGAAGACGGTGCGGGAGCCGCTGATGCCGCTCGGCATCTGGCGCGTCCCGCGGCTCGGCTCGGCCAACCTGGCGATGACCCTGCTCGGCGCCGCGTGGATCCCCATGTGGTACTTCCTCAACCTCTATCTCCAGCAGGTCCTCGGTTATGGGGCGTTTGCGTCCGGCGCCGCGCTGCTGCCGATGACGGGCCTGCTGATGATCTTCATGACGTTGATCACGGCGAGGCTGATGGCGAAGTTCGGTGCCAAGCCGCTGATCGGCGGGGGTCTGCTGGTCCTCGCGGCCGGACTGCTGTGGCTGTCCGCCGTGGAGCCCACGGGCACCTTCGCGGTCGACGTCCTGCCCGCCTCGCTGGTCGCGGCGCTCGGTATGTCGCTCGCCTACATCCCGGCGATGATGGCCGCCATGTCCGGGGCCCCGCAGGAGCAGGCGGGTCTGGCGTCCGGCATCGTCAACACCACCTACCAGGTGGGGTCGGCGCTGGGTCTCGCGGCGCTGACCGCGGTCGCCACATCGCAGGGCGCCGGCCGGCTGGGCGATCTGCCCGCACTGACGGACGGCTTCAGCGCGGCGTTCGTCTGGGCCGCGGGGATCGCCGCCGTGGGCGGGTTGGTCACCCTGCTGGTGATGCGGAGTGAAACGGCGGCCGCGGCTGCCGCGCAGCAGACCGACGTCGCTCCGGCGGCGCATGGCGACCGGGCCGGCGTGTAGCGGGCCGGCGCTCAGTGGGCAAGCGGAGAAGCCCCTGCGGCGTCGCCGTCACCAGCACGCAAGAACCTGCGAAGGGCCGTCCGGCACCGGGTAACCGGTGACGGACGGCCCTTCGTGACGCCGCGTGGCCAGGAGACCGAGAGGCCCGCGGGGGTGGGCAGCGCGGCCATGGTGGCAGCGGCATCGCAGACGAGTGGGACCGTCATCCCGCTGAGGGGAGTCGGCCCGCAGCGGCCGGTGCCTTGAACGCTGCGGTCAGCAGGGTGACCAGCCGTTCAGTGTCCTCCTCCGGTGCGGCGACGCTGTCGTCGGGACCGTCGGGGCGGTCGGGGTGGAGGTCGCCGAGGCTGCCGGACTGGTGCAGGCCCAGCAGGCCGACCATGGCCCGGTAGCGGAACTCGACCTCCTCCGGGGGGAGTTGGGGGAGTGCGGCGCGCAGGGCGTCGAGGTACTGGCCCTCTGCCGGGCCGACTTCGGAACCGAAGAGATGGCGGATGGCCGGGTCGGGCTCGCACATGACCCGTCCGAGGAAGCGCGCGACCGTCGTACCGCGCTCGCCGCTGTGTTCCAGGATGCTGGCACCCGTCACCACGAAGGCGCGTACCAGCTCCTCAATGGTGGGCTTGTGGCCGGAGGCGCGCAGTTCCTGGAGCAGGCGCAACCGCTCGGAGTTGACCGAGGCCATCGCGCGCTCGACGACGGCACGGAACAGCCCCTCCTTCGAGCCGAAGTGGTAGTTGACGGCGGCCACGTTGGCGTCGGCCGCCACGGTCACGGTGCGCAGGGACGTGGCGGCGAAGCCGTGTTGGGCGAAGAGCCGCTCTGCTGCGTCCAGGAGGCGTTCCCGGGTGGAGGCGGGACGGGTGTCGTTCACCGCCCCAAATTAAAACGAGCGCTTGATTGAGGCAAGCTGACGTGCTCCACTGAAACAAGCGATTGAAACGAACGCTTGAATGGAGTACCTGTCATGCAGCAACCCAGCGGTCCGCTCGTCACGCCCGTCGCGGTGAGCGCGGCGCGAAGGACGGCCGTGCTGACGGTGATGTGCCTCGCCCTCGCCGTTGTGGTCGGCATGCTCGCCTCGCTCCTGGTGGCCGTGCCCGACATCGCGCGGGACCTGCGGGCCACCGAGTCCGAGCTGCAATGGATCATGAACGCGTACGGGGTGACCTTCGCCGGCCTCCTGCTCCTGGGCGGCGCATTGGGCGACCGGTACGGACGCAAGGGCGTCCTGCTCGCCGGTCTCGCCGTCTTCGCGTTCGCCTCGGGCGCCGTCCTGTGGATCGACGACGTGAACCTGATGATCGGCCTGCGCGGGCTGGCCGGAGTGGGAGCCGCCCTGGTCATGCCGATGACCCTGTCGATCATCACTCATGTCTTCCCGCCCGAGGAGCGCGGCCGGGCGGTCGGCATCTGGTCCGGGGTCAGCTTCGGCTCAGCCCTGCTGGCCGTACTCCTGGCCGGCGGGCTGCTCGAGGCATACTCGTGGCGCTCGGTGTTCGTGGCCAACACCGTGCTAGCTGCCCTCGCCTTCGTGACCGCGGCCGTGCTCGCGCCGACCTCGAAGAACGCGGAGTCCACGCCCCTCGACGCACTGGGTGCACTGCTGTCGGTCGTGGGTATCGGCGCGTTGGTCTTCGGCATCGTGGAGGGGCCGGAGCTCGGCTGGAGCGACGGTACGGTGCTCGCCGGCTTCGCCGTAGGGGTCGCGGGCCTCGTCGCGTTCGTGCTCTGGGAGCTGAAGGCCGAGCACCCGCTGCTCGATCCGCGGCTGTTCCGCCTGCGCGGCGTGTCCGCGGGTTCACTGATCATCACGGCCGAGTCGATCGCCATGCTCGGCTTCTTCTTCCTCGGCCTGCAGTATCTGCAGGAAATCCTCGGCTACTCGCCCATCCAGTCCGGGCTCGCTCTCGTCGCGATGGCCGCCGGTGCCATGGTGTTCTCACCTGTCGCCCCCGGATTCGCCAAGCGCTACGGCATGCGGGCCGTCATGACGCTGGGCATGGCGGTGATCGCGGCCGGGCTCGGCGTGCTGGGTGTCACCGTCGACAGCGGGAGCATCTGGACCTTCCTCACCGCCACCACCCTGCTCGGCGCGGGCATCGCGTTCGCCGCGACCCCGGCCACCGAGGCCATCGTGGCCGCCCTGCCGCCCGCCAAGCAGGGAGTCGCCTCCGCGCTGAACGACCTGACCCGCGAACTCGGTGGCGTGCTCGGCATCGCGATCCTCGGCAGTGTCTTCAACACCACGTACCGTGCCGACACCGGAGATGCGGTGCGAGGTCTGCCGACCGAAGCCGCGGAGACCGCTCGCGACTCCCTGACCGGCGCGCTCCGTACGGCCGACCAACTCGGCGGACGACCCGGTGCCGAACTGGCAGACGCGGCGCGCGATGCGTTCAACGCCGGCATGACCAACGCGCTCCTCGGAGGTATCGCCGTCGTCCTCCTCGGCACCCTCGCGGCCGTGTTGCTGCTGCCCCGACGCCGCTGAGGGGTGCGCGGGACCATCGGCGGATCGCCGTCCGCCGCGAACCGGGTCCCGCATGCCTCGGTCAGCGTACGGTCAGGGTGCCCTTCATCTCGGGATGGAGGGTGCAGACGAAGGAGTAACTGCCGCTCTGGGAGGGGGCGGTGAGCGTGCCGGTCTTGCCGCCGTCGATGGTTCCGGTGTCGAATGCCTCGCCTTGCGTAGCGGTCACGGTGTGCGCGGCGGAGTCCTCATTGACGACGGTGATCTTCTCGCCCGCTTTCACCGTCAACGTGGCTGGGCTGAAGGCGAAGTTCTTCATCGTGATGCGGACCGCGTCGGCGGTCGCCGGGGGCGATGCGGGACTGGAGTACGCCGGGCTTGACGTGGTCGAGGGTGAGTTGTCGTCCCCGTCCGAGCAAGCGGGCACCAGCAACAGGGCTGTGACTGCCGCGAGGACGAGGGGAGCGGTGCGTCGGCGGTGGGGTGAAGGTGACATCGGAGTCGTCCTTCGGGGATCGGAGTACCGAGTGGCGTCAGGCGGGGCGCCGGACGGCCTTGTCGTCGCGTACTCCGGCGGGAGGGGACGGCGGCCCGCAGGGGGTCGCGCTCGTATGGCCGGTTTCAGGGAGCCTGTTCACGGAGCCTGACTCGGCCTTTACCCCGGAGGGGTGTGTTGTCAGCTCGCTGGAAGTGCCGGGCGAGGGGAGACGGATCGGGTGGGGACGTGCGTGTGACGACACCGCGGGCCGGTGCTCGCCCGGAGCCGAAGCCGTGCGGCGCTTGGTGTGCTGGCGGCCGTCTGGGTCGCGTTTGCCGTCCTCGTCCACCATGAGTCGACCCTAACTCCGAGTCCGCACGATATGTCCCCCATATCCATGGCGGCCACGGCGAGGCACACCACCGACTCACCCGTCTCGTTCCCGCACGCACCGCGTTTCGCTCCGGACCGTCCGTCGGCTCACGGGCACACCCCGCCCACGATCGGGGGCGACGCCACCGACTGTCCGGGCGCCGACCTCCAGCACTGCGCTGCGGCAGGCATTGAAAAGGTCAAGGCCTTCCCTCAGGGAAGGCGCCCCGCGTGAGTCCCACGTCGCGACCGGCCGCCTCTCCCAGCCCTGTGACCGCCGGATCCGCCGAACGCGCCCCGCCCGACCTGTCCGTCCTCTCTCTCCTGCGCATATAGGCCGCGACGTCCCGGTACGGGCGGGACCCGCCCGCAGCCCATCGCGTCGTCGCCCGAGCGACGAGGCGCAGCCAGAGACTGAGGAACCTTCACCGTGAACAACATCAACCGTCGTTCCCTCCTGCTCGCAGGCCTCGGCGCCGGCACGCTCGTCGCGTGCGGCGGCTCGTCGAGCAGCCCCGCCCTGCCGAGCCCCTCGGGCATCGCCGTCGCCCGTACCGAGAAGAAGCACCGCGGCACCGGCACTGAGCGGCAGGTCACCCTGACCGCGGCGCCTGTCACGCTCGACCTGGGCGGTGTCAAGGCCAGGACCTGGGCGTACGGCGGACAGGCCCCGGGCAAGGAGATCCGGATCTCGGCCGGGGACACCCTCGTCGCCGAGCGCTCCAAGCAGCTCCCGGACAAGACCGTCACCTCCGTCCACTGGCACGGACCGGCGCTGCGTGACGACATGGACGGCGCGCCGATGGTCACTCAGCGGGACGTCCGCGGGCCCGGCCTCATCCGGCCGGGTCCGATCCGTCACGGGCCGTCGTCGCCGGTCGAGGATCGCTCGCGCTGATCCCGCCGGTCCTTCCATGGCAGCCAGACGAGGAGGACGACGGCGACGAGGAAGACCACGGCCGCCAGGCCGAGGCTGATGGTGGAGATGTCGGCGAGGAAGCCGTCGTCGTCCGCGGGGTTGTCGGAGGCGAGGAACGCCGTCGGCGGCTGCAAGGGCAAAGGCAAGGGCACGAGCACTCCTGATCTGATGGCTAATCTGCTAAGGAGCTTAGCTTTTTTGGAGTGTGGTGCGAGGTCGGTTCGGTGGGGGCGCCTGCCGACGGCCTGGGTCAGGGGCGGGATGCGGCGAAGAACGGCATCGAGTCGAGGGGTGTGACCTCGACGTTCTTACCGGTGCGCGGAGCGTGGATGGCCTTGCCGTCGCCTCTATACATGCCGTTGTGCCGGCCGCTGTTGTACCAGTAGATGATGTCGCCCGGCTGCAGGTCGGACCGCGCGACCTTCCGTCCCGCCGAGTACTGCTGCTGGACCGTACGGGGCAGTGAGACGCCGGCCGCGCGCCATGCGGAGCCGGTCAGCCCGGAGCAGTCGTACGAATTCGGTCCGGTCGAGCCCCACTCGTACGGCTTGCCGAGCTGGGCGTAGGCGAACTCGATGGCGGTGCGGGCGCGTCCGCCGGCGGGGCCGTTGTACGTGGCCGCGCTGTTGCCGGCGGCCTGGTCGGCCTCGGCCTCCTTGGCCTTGGGCTGTGCCCGCTGCTCGGCGGTAAGGCAGCGAGCGCCCGCCGCAGACGGATCAGGGCACTCGGGCCGCTCACCGCGAGCGCGCCCACGGGCGCCGTTCCGGCAGCCATGTCGTACATCGCCGCGGCGAGCACCTCGCGCGGCTGGCGGCGCAGCGCCCGGTCGTCGGGGATCATCTCCAGGAGCATGGCGGTCTGCTCCTTGGCGTGGCGGGCCGGCGGAAGCCGTCCGAAGACCCTCGTGAACGCCTCGGAGGCGGCGAGGACCAGGTGGTGGCGGCCCGCGATGTACGCGCGCTCGTGGGCGAGAACGGCGTCGAGCTGACCGGCGGACAACAGCCGCAGGGCGCCCGCGCTGACGATGACGCGCGGCCTGTGCCCGGGCAGGCAGTATGCGGCCGGCCGGCCGGTCGTGTTCGAGGGCGGTCGCGCGCAGCCGTGGTGAACGGCGACCCACCACGTCCAGGACGTGCCGGTGGCGGGACCGGGCGCGTCGGCCGCGCAGTACCTCGAAGGCGAAGCGGCCCAGAACGAGGCGTACCACCGAGAGGGGAAGAGCCGCAGCCGAAGTCAGGCCGACGTGCAAGTGCTCGGTGGGAGCGGCGAGTTGGTGCGCGGCCAGCGTGATCGCCACGATGAAGGACGCGGCCAGCGCATGCCAGGTGGCGACGGCCAGAGCGGGGGCACGATGCGGCCAGGCGCTGCGCAGCAGCAGCCGTGGCGCAAGAGTCCCCACCCCGGCGGCATGACCGAGCAGCGCAGGCGCCGCGTTCACGAACGGTCCTGCCGACCCGTGGCGCGCAGTGCCTTGCGGAGCGCGCTGACCTCATCGGGGGCCATCTGCTCGACGAAGTGGGCGAGGGCCACGGGCCGGTCCTCGCTGGCGCCGAGCGCCTCCTCCATGAGCCCGGCCGAGTACTCCTCACGGCTGCGGACCGGCGAGTACACCCAGGCGCGACCCTGCTTCGCGCGCAGCAGCCAGCCCTTGTTGTAGAGGATCGTGGTCACGGTGGTGTAGGCGAGCGGCGGCTGCTTGTTGATGTCGTCGACAATCTCCCGCACCGTCGCCGGGCGCTTCCATCGCCACAGGCGGTCCATGATCTCCGCCTCGAGTTCCCCCCAGCCGCCGCATGGTCGTTCGCTCCCTCTTCCACCGCTGTACGAAGGCCAATAGTAGGACGTGGGTTCAAGGTGGACCGTGCCGACGTCGATGTTCCGCGCGGGCCGAGACTGTCAGGGCGACGGCGGTCATCGTGGACAGCAGACCCCACGCCGGTGTGAAACTGTCGGTGAGATCCTTGAGCAGGCCGAGCACGGGCGGCATCACGACGATGGCGACCTGGTTGACGGACATGGCCAGGCCGAGAGCGAATCCCGTCCTGTCCGGCGGAGCGGATTCGGCCACGTAGGCGACCCATGGGCCGTACCAGCCGAATCCGAAGAAACCGAGCCAGACAAGTGCGCAGCAGGCTGCCGCGGGTGACTGCCCCACAGGTGTCATCAGCACGGTCATCCCGGCGATCACGGCGACCATGCAGATGACGACAGAGCCGTAGCGACCCGACCTGCTGCGGTCGCTCCAGGCCGCCAGGCAGATACGACCGACGACGCCCGCACCCTGGGCCACCACCAGGACGAGGGCCGCAGGGCCCGCTGCGACCGACGCTGTCTCGTGCAGGTGCAGCACCGTCAGGATGCCTACGCCGTACTGCACCGAGATCAGACTCGTCCCGGACAGCATGATCTTCACCATGGACGGTTCGCGGAGCATCCGCAGCCGGGCGCCGAGCTGCGATGTGAGCGAGGTGTGCGAGGTGTGCGGCTCGCTGTCCTGGGAGGTGGCTCGGGTGGTTCGGGTGGGCGGTCGGCGGTAGAAGCCCATGAAGGCGCCGGCTCCCGACAGGGCGACGAGTCCACCGGCCACAAGTGTCGCTCGCCAGCCGAAAGCCTGGGCAAGGAAGGGGAGTACGGCCGAGGCGAGTGCGGCGCCCAGCGGCAGGCCCGCCTGGCGGATGCCCATCGCGAGCCCTCGCTGGGAAGTGTCGAACCAGGACGCCACCGATTTGCTTCCGCCGGGCTGAACGGTGCTGTATCCCGCGCCGACGACCAGCAGAACGACGAGCAGGGACACATAACCCGGTGCGATGCTTCCCACGCTCAGACTCGCGGCGACCGCACATGCGCCCAGCCCGACGACCCAGCGCTCGTCGTAGCGGTCCAGCAACTCCCCGGCCACCAGCAGCCCCACCAGCGGAACCAGTTGGGCCGCCGAGACGAGCAGACCCAACTGACCTGTACTCAGGTCAAGTTCATGTTGAAGGCGGATACCCAGCGCCCCGATGCCCTGCACAAAGAAGCCGGACGCGGCCTGGGTGAAGGTGGCGACGCCGAGGATGACCCACCGGTACCGCCACGCGTCGCGCGTCAACACGGTTGGCCGGCCTTTCCGGTGTCCGGCGCGGCGGCGCCGTCTGCCACGGATGTCACCGACGTCACGGACGCCAGTACAGCGAAGGGTCGGGGTGGTTGACGAAGCCGAGTTCGCAGTAGAGCGGTTCACCCTCTGCCGAGGCGTACAGGTCCACGCGGGCGGCCTCGCGTTCCCGGAACCAGCCGAGCAGACCCCGCATGATCGAGCGACTGAGACCGCGCCGCCGGTACGCCGGGTCGGTGACCACGCCGATCACGTGGCCGATCCGGCCGTTGCGCAGGTGCGGGCCGGGCAGCCGTTGCTCGACAGTGCCGATGCCGCAGGCTGCGAGGCCGCTGCTGCCGTCCATGACAAGGATCCGCACGGCGTCCGCCGTCACCTGCTCCTTCAGCACCACGGCCAGGGCGTCCAGCCAGTCGCTGTTTTCTGACGCGGGGCTGAAGAAGTCGCCGCCGAGGTTCTCGAACAGCAACGCCCGCAGGCGTACGAGCTCCGGGACGTCGTCCTCCACCGCTCGCCGTACATCCGTGTGGTTTCCGGTGCGTTGTCTCATGTCGAGCAGACTGGTGTAATGGTCTTATGCACCTCAACCCTTACGGCGAAGATGTCGTGAACCTGGCCGCGGACCTCGCCAACCGGCGCCCGGCCGACGCCGGGGAACTCGCGGACCGTTGCCGCGCCGCAGGTCTGGTGCTGGAGCTCCCGGTCACGCCAAAGGACCTGGATCGCACCCGGGCCGCACTGGACGCCTGGGAGAAAGTCGTCGACGCCGCCGACGAGGACGAGCGCGCCGAGCTGCTCAACCGGATGCTGGCGGCGGCCGCCGCCTACCCGCGGCTGACCAAGCACACCGGTACCGACTGGCACCTGCATTACCGCGACGACCGGCAGCCGCTCGGCTCCCTGTTGTTCACGCTGATCGCCGTGGGTACGGCACTGCACCTGGCGGGGCGGGGCATGCACCGGCTGCGGAGGTGCGCCGTGACCGAGTGCACCATGATCTTCGCCGACACCTCCCGCACCGGGCGGCAGCGGTACTGCTCCCAGCGGTGCGCCAATCGCGACGCGGTCCGCCGACACCGCGCGCAGGCCACGCGGTGAACCGCACTCGGACCGCGGGGTGAGTCCCGCGGCAGCCGAGCGACTGCATCGTCGCGTCCCGGCCGCCGACGGGCGAGTGTCAGTGCCCGGTGTCACGCTGAGATCACAAAGGAGTCCGAGAAAGGGAATCACCATGATCACCACCGACGTCACCCCCGGCTCCCCCTGTTGGCTCGACCTGGGTGCCCACGACGTCCAGGCCGCCGCGGCCTTCTATGGCGCAGTGCTCGGCTGGGACTACGAGTCCATGGGGGAGGTGGAAGGGGAGGACATGGAAGGCGGGATGTTCCAGAAGGACGGCAAGACCGTCGCCGGGCTCGGCAAGCTCACGGAGGAGGGTGCGCGTTCGGCCTGGATGATCTATTTCAGCGTCACCGACGCGGACTCCACGACCCAGGCCGTGGAGCGCTTGGGCGGCACGGTGAGAGTGGCGCCGAGGGACCTCGGCGACTGGGGCCGGATGGCGCAGTACAGCGATCCGCTCGGCGGCCAGTTCGCCGTCTGGCAGCCGGGGAAGAACGAGGGCTTCGAGCTGGCGGACGAGCCGGGCTCGCTGTCCTGGACCGAGCTCTACACGAGCGACGCCGCACAGGCGAGGGAGTTCTACGGCAGTGTCTTCGGCTGGCAGTTCAGTGACATGGCGCTGCCGGGCGGCGGGGGCGCGTACACCCTCATCACCCCGGCCGGGCTTCCCGAAGAGCGCATGCAGGGCGGCCTCATGGAGCTCCGCAAGGAGGACCTCGCCCTGGCGAACGGGCGGCCGTACTGGCATCCGGTCTTCGCCGTCACCGACTGCGACGCCGCTGTCGCAAAGGTCACCGAGAACGGCGGCACGGTGCAGATGGGACCCGAGGACGCGGAGGGTGTCGGCCGGCTGGCGGTGTGCCTCGACCCGTCGAACGCGGACTTCGTGGTGCTCACCCCGGCCCAGAGCTGAGCCCCGGCTGCCCCGGTTCGGTCCGTACTTCCGTCGAGCACATCTACGTGTACGAGACTGTGCTCCGTGACCGCGCCTTGCCGCTCACTGGCACTGTGTCGGGAAGCACTGACCCGGGAAGGATCCACAGCATGATCATCTTTGGCACCAAGGGGTACCTGTACCAGCTCGCGATACTGACGCTGATGTGCGGCCACTGCGGCAATCCCTCCGCGCACACGCTCAAGAAGCGTGTCACGAAGTTCACGCTGTTCTTCGTGCCACTGTTCCCGTTCTCGACGAAGTACATGACGCAGTGCACCTTCTGCGGCGCGGAGCAGAAAGTGACCAAGGAGCAGGCGGAGCAGCTCCAGGCGCAGGGCGCGAGCGGCCACGGCGGTCAGACGTACGGGCAACCGCAGCAGCAGCCGTACCAGTCCTAGTCGGTGACCAGCGGTCTCTCGCGGAGGGCGGGCGCGCGGCCGTGTGAGCCGGGACATATGTATTGATTGCCCGAGTGCGGCCCGGTTGCGGGTAGCTTGATTGCTTCCCCTGTGCCCGATGTGTCATCGGGTGCGCCGCCACCGCGTCGTTTCAGGATGATTCATGCGCCACCGAATACGAATAGCCTCCGTTCCGCCCGTTGCCCTGGCAGGTGGTGCGTTGGCTGTCGGCCTCGGCGGCTTCTATCTCGCGGCGCTGCTGCTCGTGGGCAACGAGATCGAGGCGGGTACGACGGTCCGGGGGCTGGACATCGGCGGTCTGAGCCGTGCGGAGGCCGTACAGAAGCTGGAGAAGCACCTGTCGGCGCTCGGCTCACAGGAGCTGAGCGTGAAGATCGGCGACCGCGATGGCACGGTCGATCCGCGGCAGGCCGGGCTCACCTTCGATACTCAGCGGACCGTCGACCGGGCGGCGCGTACCGGCGCGGATCCCTTTGCCGTGATCGGCGGGCTCTTCGGTTCGGGCGGTGACGTCGAGCCGGTGGTCCGGGTCGACGAGGGCAGGACCCGGACCGTCCTCGAGAAGCTGGCGAAGACGCATGACCAGAAGGTGCGCGACGGCGCTGTCTCCTTCCAGCAGGGGCGGCCCGAGGAAGTCACACCGCGCACCGGGTACGCCCTGAACGTGGACGCGGCAGTCGGCACTTTGCGTACCTCCTTCCTCAGCGGCAAGTCCGACACGGCCACGGTCCTGCCCACGCGTGAGACCAGACCGAAGGTCACCGCCGAGGAGACGCGGAGGGCGATGCGCGAGTTCGCGACCCCCGCCATGTCGGCGCCGGTCACACTCACCGCCGGCGGCAAGCGTTTCACGATCAGCCAGGTGGTCCTGGGTGAGCACCTGAAGATGCGGCCGGACGACGCGGGCAAACTGACACCGACGTTGGACGGCAAGGGCCTGTACGCCGACTCCGAGGTGGCCCGCCCACTGGCCGAAGTGACCGAGAAGGCCGTGAACGCCAGGCTGCGGCTCGAAGGCGAGCGGGCCGTGGTGGCCTCTGACGCCAGGCCCGGCCGGGAGGTCACGGACAAGGCGCTGAGCAAGGCCGTACTGCCGCTGCTCACCAAGTCGGGCGCGGCCGCCCGCACCGGTGAGCTGGCCACGGAGCAGATCCAGCCCGAGCTGACCCGCGAGAACGTCGCGCAGCTGGGCCTGAAGGAGGAGATGTCCTCCTTCACCGTCGACTTCCCGGCGGCCGAGTACCGCAGAAAGAACATCGGCCGGGCCGTGGAACTCATCAACGGCTCCGTCGTCCAGCCGAACGAGACGTGGAGTCTGAACGAGACCGTCGGCGAGCGCACCGAGGCCAACGGCTTCGTCGAGGGCGTCATCATTCTCGACAACCAGTTCACCAAGGCGGCCGGAGGCGGCGTCTCCACCGTGGCGACCACCGTCTTCAACGCGATGTTCTTCGCCGGCGTGAAGCCCGTGGAGTACGGCGCCCACTCCTTCTACATCGAGCGTTACCCGGAGGGCCGTGAGGCGACGGTCGCCTGGGGAAGCCTCGACCTCAGGTTCAACAACGACTCCGGCAACGCCATCTACATCCAGGCCCGGTCCACCGGCACCTCGGTGACCGTCTCCTTCCTCGGCACCAAGAAGTACGACGAGGTGAGGGCGATCAAGGGGCCGCGTACCAATGTGAAGCCGCCGGCGAAGAGGGCGGGGGCCAAGGAGGACTGCGAGCCGCAGACCCCGCTCGAAGGCTTCGACGTCAGCGTGCAGCGGGTCTTCTACCAAGACGGGCGGGAAGTGAAGCGGGAGCCGTTCCGCACGCATTACACCCCGCGCGACGAGGTGACCTGCGACTGACCGCGCGACGAGGTGACCTCCGACTGATCGCGTGCGAGGTGCGAGCGGGACGGGATCTCTTACAAGGTGAACGGCACCCGTTCCTCTCGAGGCGGGTGCCGTTCGGTGGGGCTGTTGAGGGGCGCGGGGCTAACCGGCCAGGGACGGGGCGTAGGGAGACAGGGCCGGTCCGAGTTGTACCCCGGGGGCCAGGCCGAGGGCGACGAGTGCGTCGGGCAGGCCGCGGCCGACGCGGGCCGCCTCCACGGAGCCGGGGGCGGCCAGTTGTCGGCAGCTGGCGGCGATGAGTTCGAAGAGGTGCTGAACCCGGCCGGGTCCGCGAGGCAGCAACTGACCGTGGAAGTCCTCGTGGTGGGCGAGGACGAGCGCGGCGAGACCGACGATGTGGGCCGAGGCCGTGCCGGTGCCGTCGAGGGCGGTGTAGCCACCTTGTGGCGAACACGACAGGACGGCCACGCCGGGGGCGGCCGCGTCGATGCCGGAGCCGTAGCAGCTGAACGGCGCGGCGAAGAGTCCTTCCGGCGTCAGCTGCGGACCCGAATGGGTGGCCTGGGAGGTGTCCGGCGGGTAGGAACCGAAGACTCCCAGCGCACCGACGGTGAACACGGTCGGCAGCGTGCCCGGGAAGGCGACCGGTCCGGCCGTGTCGCCCGCCGGGGCGACGCAGGCGATGCCCGCCGCGCTGGCATCAGCCAGTTTGCGTGACACCAGTGCCGAGGCATACGGGGTGGCCACCGCGATGTGGGCGATGTCCATCTCGCGTTCCACGCAGTGGTCCAGAGCGGCGATCAGGTCGCTGAAACAGCCGCCCGGCAGCACCTGACAGACCTCGATGTCGGCGTCCACCGCGATGCCGATGACGCCCTTGCCGGTGTCCGCCCCGGCGATGACGCCCGCCGCATGGGTACCGGTGCCCACTGTGTCCTGGGCCCAGCCCTCTTCCGTACCACGGACGAGATCGGCTCCGGAGCGTACCCGCTGCTTCAGATCGGGGTGCTCGGCGGCGACACCCGAACCGATGACCGCGATCTTGACCCCGAAGGCGCGGAACGTCGGAGGCAGCCGGTCAAGGCGCATGGCCTGCTGGCCCCAGCTGTACTGCTGCCTGTCCTCCAGCCCCGGGTACACCTTGGCCAGCGGTGTGAGGGTGACCAGGTTCTCCCGGGTCACCGAGAGGTCCGGGCGATTGATCCAGCGATCCGCGTAGCCGTTCGTGGGCCGGACGTACAGGGACTGCACGGAGTCCACGGTCTCCGTGGTCAGCGTGACCCTGCACGTGCCGTCGGCTCCGGTGACGGCCTGGCCCGGCCAGCACGCCCCGATCACGAACACCCCCGCGCCGGCCAGCGGTTCGCTGTCCGGGCCGCAGACGCGCAGCGAGATCTCCACGGGTTCGTCCAGCGGCGCGACCAGCCCCGGATCGCGGAGCGGCAGGACCCCGGCCATCGGCCCGGCCAAGGGTCCGGCAGCGGGTCCGGTCCAGGACAGCGGCAGATCCGGCTCGATGTGTACGTGCAGCGACCTCATCGCCGGTACTTGTGCCTCGGCTGCCTCGACGACCGCGATCTCCGGGCAGGAGGGGGTCACTCCGGCCGACTGAAGCTTGTCCGACGGCCGGATTCGGCGGGTCACTTTGACCTCGGGCATCCGGTCCAGCCGGTCACACACCGCGTCCATGCTGAGTTCGGGCACTCCTGGTGGGAGCAGATGCTGCGGCAGCGGTGTCACCATGTACCGCTCCCGGCGCGGCTGCACGGGCAGCGGCGACTGCGCGCCTTTCTTGCGTGGCCCCGCTTCCCTGCCCTCGGGTCCGGGCCCAGCGACCTCCGCATCCGCACCCTCGGCCCCGCCCTCGAGGCTGTTTCCGGGCCTTTCCTTGACCATCACGTCCACCTTCACCATGCCTACGTCGTAAGTCGTCCCTTGGTCTCCTGATGCGGTGACGGGGCGGCGCGCTCCGCCAAGGTGATGCGGTGTGCCCGGGAACCCCGGGCACACCGCATCGCGCCGCCCAGAGGTCAGCCGATACCGAACGGCTGACTCATCTGGCCGAAGCCGAAGCCAGGCTGCTGGTACTGCTGGCCGAACGGCTGCTGCTGGCCGAACGACTGCTGGCCGAACCCGCCACCCCACTGCTGGCCCTGCTGGCCCTGCTGGCTCTGCTGGAGCAGCGCCACGATCGCGGTGGGCAGCGCCTGCTGCACAGACTGTTCGACAGCATGCCGGATCCCGGCGTGCAGCGAGCGGTGGAGCGCGAGCGCGAGGTACGGGTGCGCCTGCTGGCCCATGCCCTGCTGCTGAAGCTGCTGCTGGACCTGCTGGATCTGCTGGACCGTCTGCTGCACCTGCTGCGCGGCCTGGTGGGCCGTCTGCTGACAGGCCTGCTGGATCGCCTGCTGGACCACCTGGGCGATCTGCTGCTGTCCGCCCTGCTGCTGGCCGTACTGCTGGCCGAACTGCTGTTGGGGTTGCGTACCGGTCATCACCGACATGAATGCTCCATTCGATGCCACAAGAGGGAGCCCGACATTGACTGTTATGCCGGGTTTATCGGATTTTCCGACGTCCCGAAGCTAAGTGGTTGTCGGCGCAGCCGCCACCGGAGGACCGGTGTCCGGGGGAAGGGGATCGATTCGATTGTCGGCGCGACCGGTACGCGGGTTGGCCGGTGACCCCAGCCCACGCGGGCCCGTCGTCGAGTCAGGCCACCGTTCGAGGGCGGGACTCACACCCGATGGGTCGCAGTGCCGATCGAGTGACGGTCCTCAGTGAAGTGACCGTCTCGGCGAAAAGCGGCGATGTGGCGCTGGGCCCAGTCGGCGAACGTACGGGGCGGGCGGCCGAGGGTCTGCTCGCCGTCGGGGCTGATGCGTTGTTCGGCGGCGGTGGGCTCGCCGAGGATCGCGAGCGTGGTGTCGACCACCGGCTCGGGCATGAACTGGAGCATCTGCGCGCGGGCTTCGGCGCGGGTCTGTTCGATGAACCGGACCGGCTCGCCGAGGGCGTCGCCGATCCCCTCGGCGCGTTGGCCGATCCTGCGGACCCTCAACGCGCTCGGCCGGCAACGGTTCGTCGAGCTGCAACGACGGATCGTCACGATCACGCCGAAGGTGCTGACCCAGCGGCTGCGGCAACTTGAGAGCGACGGCCTGATCGTGCGCACGTACCACCCGGAGGTTCCCCCTCGGGCCGAGTACGAGATCAGCGAGCTCGGTCGCAGTCTTGCCCCGCTGTTCGCCCATCTCGCGGAATGGGCCGACCAACCTCGGCAAAGTCGAGAGGGCCCGGCACGACTACGACGCCGAATCCGCCCGGTAGCCACGGCACCGGACGGAGAGGAGGCGCGGGTCGGCAGGCTCAGCCCAGGCACACCACGAGCAGGCAGATCTCCGACGGGGAGGTCGCGGCCGGTGAGGGGCCGGCCTGGGACCTCCCCGGGTCCGTGCTGTCGGCCGCCGTGGGCGTGGGCGAAGGCGAGGACGGCTGCTCCGCCGTCCTACCGGTGCCGTCGGGGTTCGCTCCGGAGGAGGTGGGGGAGGAGGTCCGCGGCTGTGGGGCCGATGTCGCCGTCGGACGGGCAGCGGCCGCGGCGTCCGGCCGGGCGACGGGCGGCGTTGCGCGGTGCGCGGGGGTGGCGGACTGCTGACGGGGGAGGTTGGTCGCGGGCGACTGGGCGGGAGGAGTGGTGGGTGAGGACCGGTGGGTATCGGGCTGTGTCGACGCCGGACGTGTGTGCTGCGCCTCCGGTACTTCCGCGGCGTCCCTGTTCGGGTTGTCGGGCACCCTGGTTGCCTGGGCCTGGGTTCCGTCGGCGGAGTGCCGGTCCAGCGAAGCGACGGTCAGGCCGCCGCCGACGATGGCGACGGCGGTCGCGACCACGGCCCGGCGCTTGTTCTTCTTCCAACGGGCCAGCTGGCGACGCCGCGCCGCCCGCCCTTGCGGCGCGGACAGCGAGCCCTCCGGTATGCCGGACGGGCCGGGGTGCGGAACCTCGTCCGTGCCGGCTCCGACCGCTGCCTCGTCACGGAGATCGCCGCCGTGCCATGTGCCGGAGGCCGTGAACTCCCACTCCGCTGTTCCGGTTGTTCCGGTCACCGCCGTGTCGGTCGTGGTCGGCACGGTGCGCCCTTCGGCGGCGGGGGGAGCGATGTCCGGGGCGTAGGCGCCGCAGCCGGGACACACGAGGGCGCCGTTGAGATGCCGGTGACACGAGGAGCAGTAGTCCATCTGCGGTCTTCCTGAGTTGACGTGCCGTCGACCCGCGGGCTGCGGCCTGGGTACGGTCGCACGTGGGATCGCGCGGCCAGCAACGCTAACGGGGCATTCGAGAGGGCGTGTGCAGCCTGTGTGACACTCCGGCGCAGATTCTCTGCAGGTACGCCTGCGTGGTGCGCTTTCCTGACGGGCCTTTCGGCGGCTCCGGGAGCGCGCCCGCCGACGTGACGAGCGCGCCGGGTGCCCGCCCTGCCGATGCAACTGCGGCCGTGCGTACAGGAGTTGGTGTGGGAAGCTGTCGTCAGCCGTTCGCGGGCAAGGGGCCGCGGCGGTGGTCGAGAGGAGCGCAGTGTGACACAGGACGGCTTTCGTGCCGAGGGGATCGACACCAGCAGGCCGCACCCTGCGCGGATCTACGACTACCTCCTGGGCGGCAAGGACAACTACGAGGTGGACCAACAGGCCGGCGACGAACTGGCCGCCAAGGCGCCCGAGGTGTGGATCTCCGTGCAGGCCAACCGCGCCTTCATGCGGCGCGCCGTCCAGTACGTCGTCGGCAGCGGCGTCCGCCAGATCCTCGACGTCGGCACCGGGCTGCCCACCTCGCCGAACGTGCACGAGATCGCGCACGAGGCGGCGCCGGACGTACGCGTCGCGTACATCGACAACGATCCGATCGTGAAGGCGCACGCCGACGCACTGCTCAGCCGCTCCGGCGCGACCAGTATCGTGCTCGGCGACCTGCGCGACCCGCGGGCCATCGTGGACCACCCCGACGTCCGCCAGGTCATCGACTTCGACGAGCCGGTCGCCCTGCTCCTTGTCGCCATCCTCCACTTCCTCACCGACGCGGAGAAGCCCGAGGAGGTCGTCGCCACCCTGCGCGACGCGCTGCCGGCCGGCAGCTTCCTGGTGCTCTCGCACGCCACGGGTGACTTCTTCGACCGCAGCGAGGCCCAGGCCGTCTACAACAACGCGACCGCCACCATGAATCTGCGGTCCCGCGCCGAAGTCGAGCGGTTCTTCGACGGCTTCGAACTGGTCAAGCCCGGCCTGGCCCAGGTCCCGTTCTGGCGCCCGGACACGCCGCCGCCGGCACGGTCGGACGAGATCGGCTTCTATGGGGGCGTGGCCCGCAGGACCGGCTGAGCGGCTGAGGGGCTGAGCGGCTGAACCGCCATCCTCGGTACGGAGACGTGCGTCAGCCCGTCGTCCAAGGCCGGAGCTTTTCGGGGTTCCGTACGGCCCAGATGGTCTTGATCCGCTCGCCTGCGACATCGAACGCCAGCACCGCTGCGGTGACGCCGTCGTGCTGAAGCACCAGGCCGGGCTGACCGTTCACCGTACGCTCCAGGATCGTCAGGTCGGGTGCCCTGTCGGCGAGGTCGGCGAAGTAGCGTCCGATCTGCGCGCCGCCTTCGATCGGGTGGAGCGCGGCGCTGACGAGGCCGCCGCCGTCGCCGATCGCCGTGGCGTCGGGGTCGAGGAGGCCGATGAGGGCGTCGAGGTCCTTGGCCTCCCATGCCTCCTTGAAGTCCCTGACGATGTCGGCGCGCCTGCCTGTCGGAGTCGCCGGACCCTGCGACGCGCGAATGCGACGGCGGGCCGACGAGGCCAGCTGGCGACATGCCGCCGGCGTACGGCCGACGACCTCGGCCACCTCGGCGAAGGAGTAGCGGAAGACGTCGTGAAGGATGAACGCGACGCGTTCGGCCGGGGTCATCGATTCGAGTACGACGAGGAAGGCCATGTTGATCGACTCGTCGAGGGTGACCCGGTCGGCCGGGTCCGCTGTGGTTCCGCCCGACCACCCGTTGATCCACTCCGTGCTGTCGGGCACTGGTTCCGGGATCCATTCGCCCACGTAGCTCTCCCGCCGCGCCCGTGCCGAACGGAGCAGGTCGAGGCAGATGCGGCCGGCGACCTTCGTCAGCCAGCCGCCGGGGGACTGGATGGCCTCCCGTTGCTGTGGGGACATGGCGTACCAGCGGGCGTACGTCTCTTGTACGACATCCTCAGCGTCGGCCAGGGAACCGAGGAGCCGGTACGCCAGATTGATCAGCTGACGCCGCTCGCTCATGATCGCGCTCAGGCTCGGATCGGGCCGGCCGTCTCCTGATTCGGATGGCCCGGATGGCCGGGACGGCTCGGAATGGGTGGTCATGGTGTCGACGACTCCCTTGGTCACATCTGCCTTCACCAGTCCGACGAAACATCGCACCGAAATGTGAGGTCGGCGCGGCACCTCACATCCCATGGGGTCGCCTCACATCCCATGGGGTCGCCTCACATTCCGAGGGGCTGTGTCGTCGTACAGCTGAGACCACCACCATCCCGCATGAGGGAGGAAGCCGATGAACGACATCCAGGCCATCGCCGACCGGGTCGAGATCGAGGCGCTGCGCGGTGAGTTCACCGACGCGGTCATGATGCGCGACTACGACCGTCTCGCGTCGCTGTTCACATCGGACGGCGCGCTGCGGATGCCCAACATCCCGGTCGAGCTGACCGGTCAGGAGGAGATCCGCGCCTGGGGCGATCGGGTACCGGATCTCGTGGACTACCTCATACAGAACACGCACCCGGGCGTGATCCGGCTCGACGGCGACACCGCGTCCGGCCGTGCGTACATGTCCGAGCTCGGGCGCGCCCGCGACGGCCGTTCGGAGCTGAACTACGCGATCTACCACGACCGCTACCAACGCGCCGCCGACGGCTGGAAGTTCACCGAGCGCGTCTACGAGGTCCGATACCACGACACCACACCGCTGACGGGTTCGGCGACCCACACGGATCTGACCACCACTGTCCCCGCTGGGAGCGACCACGCATGACCACCACGACCGACCTCGGTGAGCTGACCGGCGACTACACCCTCGACAGCGCCCGCACGCGGATCGGTTTCGTCAGCCGGGCCGCGATGGTCACCAAGGTGCGCGGGCAGTTCGACGACTTCGAGGGCAGCGCGCGCCTGGACGGCGACGACCCGTCGAAGTCCGTAGCCCGGCTCATGATCCGGGTGAGGAGCATCCAGACCCGCAACCAGAAGCGCGACGACCACCTGTGCGGCGGCGACTTCCTGGACATGGACAACCACCCGGTCATCAGTTTCACCTCGACCCGGGTGGAGCAGGTCGACGGGACCAACTTCAAGGTCACCGGCGACCTGACCGTCCGCGGCATGACCAAGCCGGTCACCGTGGACTTCCGACTGACCGGCGCCGAGAACGACCCGCGGGGCGGCCTCCGGCTCGGATTCAAGGGCAAGGGGACCCTCAACCGCAAGGACTGGGGCGTCAGTTGGGGCGGGGCCCTGGTCAGCGAGAAGGTGACGCTGGACTTCGACATCGCCGTGCTCCGGCAGCCCTGACCGAAGGTCTCACGGCAACGTCAGCGTCAGCGAAATCCCTCCGACGTCAGGCCTTTTCCGCCACGGCTCCCAGCTGGGGGACGGCCTGGGGCTCTGTTCCGGGCTCCGGCCGCCACAGCGAGCAGGACACGAGGCCCGGCTGCACGAGCGTGAGTCCGTCGAAGTACGTGGCGATCTCCTCGCTGCTGCGCGCGGTGACCGGCGGTCTGGCGTTGGCGTTCCAGAATTCCATCGCCTCCAGCTGGAGCTCACCGCCGAGCGCGGGCTCCGTGGTGGGGTGGGTCAGGACGAGGAAGCTGCCGGGGGCGAGCGGCTCCACCAGACGGCGCGCGATGGCCTGGGCCTCGGCACCGTCCTGGACGAAGTTGAGGATGCCGAGCAGCAGCAGTGCGACGGGCCGGGTGAGGTCGAGGGTGCTGCCGGCGATGCGCAGGATGGCGTCCGGGTCGTGCACATCGGCGTCCAGGTAGGTGGTGGCGCCCTCCGGGGTGCTGGTCAGCCGGGCGCGGGCGTGCGTGAGCACCAGGGGGTCGTTGTCGACGTACACGATCCGTGACTCGGGCGCGATCCGCTGGGCGATCTCATGGGTGTTCTCCAGGGCCGGGAGGCCGGTGCCGATGTCGAGGAACTGGCGGACGCCGTGCTCCTGGGCCAGGAAGCGCACCGCACGGCTCAAGAATGCCCGGTCGGCGCGGGCGATGTCGCGGATGACGGGGATCATTCCGGCGACGTGATCACCCACCTGCTGGTCGACGGGGTAGTTGTCCGTGCCGCCCTGCCAGTAGTTCCAGACGCGGGCGTTGTGCGCCGTGTCCGTATCGATATCGATGCGCGTGACCTCGTCGGCGGCCTGGTTCTCGCTCACGTAGTCCTCTTCTCGTACGCCCAAGAACCGGACGGTGCCGGGCACTTGGGGCCACGGCCGCGGTACGGCCTGCCGGTCGGCGCCATTCTGCCGCCACAGCCACCACTGGCGATCACCGCGTCCTGGAGTCGATGCGGTGCCATCGCCCGCGCGGCACGATCACCGCGGTTCCAGTCGGCAGCTCGATTTCTTCCTCGCCGGAGCGGCCGCGACTGAAGAGGCGTCCTGGCTCGTCTGCGTGGACAGGCGGAGAGGCGCCGCCGTTCCTAGACTGGCAGCGGAAGCCCGGTCCCGGCGGTGTGCCCGGTGCGGGAAGGCGGTGGCGCTCCATGCCGTACGTCGCTGTGAGTGCGCTGAGTCATCCAGGGCTGCTGCGCGAACGGAACGAGGACAGCCTCGTCATCGGACCGTGGACCTTGTGCGCCACTGTGACCGAGAATCCGCAGACCCTGGTCTTCCCGCTCGGGACGCCCCTCGTCGTCGCCGTCGCCGACGGGCTCGGCGGGCATCCCGGCGGCGATGTGGCCAGCGCCCTGGCCGTCCGTCGGATCGCGTCGATCGGTCCCGCGCTGAGCAGCGAGGACACCGTCCGCGCCGCCCTGAACGCCTGCAACCGCGCCGTCTACGAGGCGGCCGGTGGCGACGACGAGGGGGACTTCGCCGCGATGGGGACGACGGTCGCCGGCGTCGTCGTACAGCCCGACTCGTTGCTCGTGTTCAACGTGGGCGACAGCCGGGTCTTCGCGGCCTCCCGCGAGGGACTGCGCCAGGTGAGCGTCGACGACAGCCCTCCGCTCGAACCCGGGCAGCGCACCACGTCTCTCGTCACCCAGTGCCTGGGCGGCAGCCGCGGCTACCGTCCCATCCAGCCCCATGTGACGGCCGCGTCCCTCTCGCCCGGCGACCGCTACCTCATCTGCACCGACGGTGTCACCGATCCGCTGCCGACGGACGTGCTCGACGACGTGATGCGGGAGCACGACGACGGCCGGGCGGTCTTCGAGCTGTGGAGGGCCGCCATCGAGGCGGGCGGGCCCGACAACATCACGCTGGCGGTCGTACGCGTCAGCGACGAGTAGGGGAGAGCAGGGGGAGGGGAAGCCGTGTCGTCCCTCAAGGAAGGTCCGCATCGTCCTGGATAGCCGTACTGTCCCTGCAGCCGGACGAAGCGCGCCGGGGTCAGCACCCGCCACGGCTCCAGCCCCGATGCCGTGCGCAGGAAGCACACCACCTGCTCGTTGCCGCCCGGCCCGACCGGCTGCACCAAGCGGGACAGCGACGGCTGGGTGGTGACCTGTCCCTGGTCACCACACCGCCAGGCCAGGCGACCGAGCACGGCCGGGACCTCCCGGCGTACGCGATCAGGGCTTGCGGGCCACCTCCGCGCAGCGATGAGCTTCAGACCGTTGTCCTCGAAGAAGCGGAGGATCTCGCTGATGACCTGTCAGTTCTGCCCTGTCCGAGAGCTGGGCGTGTCGTGGGGTTCGTGGCGCTGGACGACCGTCACGGACACTCCGGCCAGGGCGGCAACCGCCAGGCCGGTGCCGAGCACCGGAACATCGGTGAAGGTAAGGGCGAGGACCACTGCCGCGGTGCCCGGGATCAACAGCGCGTGCGCGGCCAGAGCGTGGTGCGGGCGGATGTGCAGCAGGTAGAGGACGAGGAGGAAGACCGCCACCGGCACCGTGACCGCCGCGCCCGCGGTGGCGTCCGAGATCTCCGTGTGGTGCGTGACATGGTCGACGTTCACTGCGAGGCCCGCTCCGACCGCGGCCGCCGAGCCGAAGACCAGGTAGTGGCCGTAACCCCAGGGAAACGCGGCCCGGTTGGAGGTCAGGAACTGGGCGGCGGGCTTGGCGAAGTACAGCCACCACATCGACATGACGATGAGCAGGCCGCCCGCCGCCACGGCGTAGAGGCCGCCGGTCGCCTCCCGCGCGTCCAGGGCCTCCTGCACGGCCGTGGTCGCCGCAAGCACCGACTCGCCCAGGACGATCAGCGTGAAGAGTCCGAACCGCTCGGCGATGTGATGCGGATGCCAAGCCGTCGCCCCGGCCCTCTCGGCCCAGACCGGGACGGCGACGTCGAACACCGCGAGCAGGGCGAAGAGCGGCATGTGCCAGTCGTCCGGCAGGAAGAGCCAGCCGATCCAGGCGCACTGGATCACGACGAGACCGGCGGCGTAGCGCGTGGCGGTCGCCCGGCCTTCCGGGTGGGCCCGGGCCGCCCGCAGCCACAACGAGACCAGGCCCAGACGCATGATGCTGTATCCCACGACCGGCATCGTGAAGTCGTGGTCCGTGAAGGCCCGCGGCACGCCGGAAGCAAGGACGAGAACCCCGGCGATCTGGATGAAGGTCGCCAGCCGGTACGGCACGTCATCGATGTCGTACGCCGACGCGAACCAGGTGAAGCCCATCCAGGCCCACCCGTGAACCAACGGTGCATCACCGCCTCTGACCTGGGAAAACGTGGAATCTAGGCATTCCACACGCTCACACGTGTCCGGAGGCGGACCACCTACGGCGGACGGATGAGCGATGGAACGGGATGACCTTCCCACCCTGCGGGCACTGGGCTTCAAAGACGAAGAGCTTCGGGCGCTTGGAATCTGGGAACCAGCCACGGGTAACCCTGCCGACTTGGCAGAGGCGTACATCAGGCGCAGCAAGAAGCGCGACGACTTGGCCACTCTCCGGGCACATGTCCGGGATGTTTGCCGTACGGCTGCCACCGAAGGCAAGAAGATCCGGCATCTCTGGTTCGAACAGCGCTCAGCGAGCAAGGTGCACGTCCGGCGCGAGGAATTCGAGAAGGCGACGGCTGCCATTGTCGAAGGTCTCAGCAAGACGCTTTACGTGTGGAAGCTGGACCGACTCAGCCGCCGGGGCATGGGCGCTGTGGGTCTGTTGCTGGACGAATTCGAGAAGCGCGGTACCCGACTGGTCAGCGTGACTGAGGGGCTGGACAGCTCCCAGCGTGGCGCGCGGATGGTCATTGCCTTCCTGAGTGAGCGCGCCCGGGAAGAAGCCGCAGATATCGCGCTTCGCACAAAGGCAGGTGGTGACGCGCACAAGGCAGAGGGGCGTTGGCCCGGGGGAGTCGTGCCTTTTGGCCTTCGCTGCCCAAAGGGAACGGGAAAGCTGGAACATGACCCGGAGGAATACCCGACAGCGCGTCGAATCGCTGAGGCACTACTAGATGGTGACACCCCGGCGAAGATTGCCGAGACGCTGAACAGCGAGCGAATCAAGACCCGTAAGGGCAAGCAATGGCGGGCACAGACCATCATCAACCTTGCGCAGTCTCCAAGTTGGGCCGGACTCATCCCGCACCGGGAACGCGCTAAGGATGAGTTCGGCAATCCGCTGGACAAGTGGCACCGTGGGGGCAACCCGCTCATGGGGCCGGACGGTCACCCGATTCAGGCCGGGCAGGGGGTAATCACCTTCTCTGAGCGGGAACAGATTCTCTTGAAGTTCGCCGCCCGTTCCCGCCCTGGCACTGCCATTGGTGACCGGACACGCGGGAAGCGCAAAGCGGCAACCATTCTCACGGGTGTTCTGCGTTGCCCCCACTGCAAAGGACCCATGGGGAACGGCGGACGCAATTACCGGTGCCTCGCCCGGATCAACCAGGGTCCGTCTGTGTGCGAAGGAATCGCCACCATGCGTGGACGCGCTGACGAAGCCATTGCAGTGATGTGGATCAATCACATCCTGTACCTGTCGCCGGATTCACCAACCATCCTGGCCATTGCTCGCCGTTGGCTGACCTACCAGGACCCTGCCAAGGAAACCCGAAAGCGCGCAGTCTCGGCAGCGCTGGACAACGCGGCAGGGCGTGAACTCAAGCTTCAGAAAGAGTTCTTCATCGGCGGAGGCATGGACGAAACGCTATACGAAACTCTGCGCGCTGAACTCACGGCACAGATCACCGCACTCAAAGCAGAATTGGCAGAGCTTTCGCAAGAGGCGGATCTCTCCCCGTTGATGGACCCTCAAGCGCTGGCTGACCTCTGGCAGGTGGCCGGAATTGAGGGACAGCGTGCGCTACTGCAAGCCGCATTGAAGAGCGTGACTCTGCTGCCCTCGAAATTCAGGGGAGACAGAACGCCGATTATGGATCGGCTTGAGCCGGATTGGCGTGACGACAGCGTTAACCCAACGGCAGAGGCCGCATGGGACAGGTGGGAAGAGCGGCGCACACAAGCCGCAGTCTGATTGAGCGAGACGAATTGGCACCAGCCCGGCCGGATCTTGGCGGATAGACCGGACTGGTGTCCCTCTCAAGGGAAGGCACCAGGATATGACAAGCGCAGAGCGCGCACAGTTGCAGGCGGACCAGGACGCCGAAGAGGCAGCGTGGGAACGCGAGTTGGAGTGGCGACGGATTAGCCGGAAGCTGGAAGCCCTGTACGGCGCAATGAGGGCCGGGGACGGCTCTGAGCACACCAGGCAGCGCATACGGCGACTGGAAGCCTTGCAGGCGGCGCTACAGGGCTTCCCGGAAGCGCTGAGCGCGTAGCACCACCAGGCCCCGTCAGGCAGCAATTGCCCGGCGGGGCTTTCTCCTGCCCGCTGAGCCCCTTTCAGGTGTCCCGGCTGCCCAGCTACCGGCGTTGCCCTGAGAAGCCGTCAGCGCTCCCGTGAGCGCCTATGGCGTACCCGCTGACTCTGGGGGGCAGGACAAGCGCCGGAACGGCTCAGGCAAGCGCTCAGGGCTTCCCTGGCCCCACAGCAGGAGTCAGCGCGGAATGGGCGAAAAAACCAGCCTCAGTGTAGATAGGTTTCTGACACACCGTCAGGCGATCCCCCTGACCTGCACAAATGTAGAAGTGTAGAAATGACCCCCACTTCCAATACTTCTCGCGATATATAGCAGCAATACCGGGATCGGCCCCCGTTCCTACACTTCTGCATTCTTGCAGGCCAGACGGGGTATCCGAACGCCTCCCCACGCCGACCACTCCGGCGAACTGCATTTTCGGCGATTTTCAGACGCCAGGGCTGGCGAATTCCGCACGGTTCCACGTGTGATCCACATCACATAAATTCATTGGTCCGCAAGCCTGAAATGGCAAGAAAACAAGCCGGTCGGGGTATTCGACTCACTAGATACATATTAGGAAGGTGATAAGCCACCTACGCGAACGGCATCACACTGGTTCGCACTCCGCGCTAACGCGCGCTCATACCAACGGCCCTAGGTCTGGTTGATTCTCTCGGTGGTAGTGATGCCCCGCTGTGGAGAGTCCCGGATCTAGGGCCGTTTTTTTTCATCGAAAGGCATCACACCATGACTTCCGCTCTATCTGGGTACAAAGCAGCGCACAGGCGAGTAGTCGACGCTAAGGGACCGGCCAGCCACAAGCCCTGTGAATTCTGCGGCAACTTCGCAACTGACTACGCCTACGACCACCAGGACCCGGCAGAGATATTCCGCGACGGCTACCTATGGTCGGAGAGCACGGCGCACTATATGCCGCTCTGCGTACGAGACCACCGGGCCTATGACAGGGCGTTCCGGAAGCATGGCGCATCTGCTCTTCCCGCTGTCGCTGAGGCGCTACGTGAAACCGCACGGGACCATTACGAAGAGCGGCGGCAGATTGTTGAGGCCGCGGCAGAGGCAAGTTGGCGTGCCCGTGAAAGCACGCTGGCTGGACGCAAGGAGCGCCGTTCCACGGCTGAGGTCGCCGCAGCGAAAGCCGCACAGGAATTGATGAGCTGCGCCTACGCCCACGGACCTTCTGGGATTTCACCGGAGGAGATAAGGGCTTCTTGGGTTCGCTGGTCGGAAGGAGACCGCTGATGACCCCCTCACCTACGAAATTCGGAGTAATTCCAATGGATGCTATCGGCGCATCACATGCCATAGAAATTCTCGAAGAACACGCAATCGTGCCGAAGGATGAACGCACGCGCACCGCGCTTTTCGCCGCTCTTTCCATGCTTCGCCTCCTCGCGCTGGGTGGTGACCATGCCGAATCTGGCTGACATGGACGGCATACCCGAGCATGAGCGCCAGTACATCCCGCATGTCTATGACGCAATTCGCGCGCTGACTGTCGACGAACCGGGTGCGCACCTGCACCGAGACAAGCTAGGCGAAGCCGTTTGCCGCTGGCTCATTCAGCGAAACCGGCCAGTTGTGCCGAAGGGTGCCCTTAATCGCATTATGCGGCGCGCTGGCTACCCGCGACATCAGCACCATTTCCGAAACATCCAGCTACGCCGGTAGCCACCTCCGAAATTTCGGAAGTGGTCACACTATCCTGAAAGGAACCAACCATGTACGAGACCTCAGAGCGGCATACCCGCACTCACAGCATTGCCGACACCTTCCAGTACAACCCGCAGATGGAAGCCGTTGAGCGGCTACAGCAGGACCGGCCGGACCAGTTCGACGCTATGCCCGCTGACGAAAAGATTCAGCTTGGGTACTACAAGGCTGCACGTGCCGCCGCTCAGGAACTAGGCCGTGACGTTTCCGGAAAGGACTACCTCTGATGACTGACGCAAAGGCGCTCCGCGCGAAGGTTGAGAAGCTGCGCGCTGAGGCCGAGAAGAAGGCGAACCCACTTGCTCAGGCTGAGGCTGCCCTAGCCGAAGCTGAGACGCAGCTAGCCCGGCAGCGAGAAGAGCGGGCACAGGAATTCGAGCAGCGCACTGCCAATACCTGGCAGGCAGAGGCTCAGCGGCTTCACACTGAGCACCGGCACGCAATGCGACGCTTCACGGAGCTACTTGCCGAAGAGCCCTGGTTCGCCGCATTCCTCGAAGCCCGTGCGGCACGCTGGAAGCACATTCACTACTCCAGTTATGGAACTGGCGCTCATTACAGAGCCACAGGTGAGCGCCTGCCAGATGGAGGGTCGGGTATCCATCCCGGCTATCACGATTCACCGTTCCTTGATGTCATCCTGCGCGAAGGTGAGCAGCTGGCTAAGAATATGGCCGCTGACTACATGGACGCGCTTGAAGCTGAGCGTGAGGCGTACATCAATGGCGAGTGACGCGCTAGACCCCGGCCCCGATGGTTCGTATCCCTGGTTTCCCCGGCTGCCGGATGGATCGCCTGCCTGGTCAGATCTCTGCCCGGCGGATTACCAGGGAGCGCGCATGCCACGGGGAATGACCAGCATCGTGCGCAATGGTCAGCGATATGTCATCGATCAAACTCCGCGCGACGCTGACGGCAACCCGATCAATCCGCCGGTTAGCCCGTGAGAGGTGAAAGCCCGTTCTGTGAGTTGTGGCCCCGGGCGGCTAATGGGCCAGAGACCCCGGCTGATGTGGTGGCGTTCTATCCGCTGACACGCGCTCAGCGCATTGCCCGGGGCGTTCACCGGCCGGATTCACCTGGATATCGGAAGGCAATGTGTCTGGCTTGCTACCGGGCATGGAAAGGTCACACCGAATGAACTTCGACAGTACGCACCCCATTGACGAGACTCTGTTGCAGCCGGGTCCGAGGTGGGACTATCCGAACTGGCCCCGGGACTCTGAGACTGGTGAGCCGCTGACACCTTCCGCAAAGTACGCCCACGGCGTTACCGGTGAGCTGTTCCGGATCGAAGGAAACAAGGCTTACCCGCTTGAGCGTGGTGTTGCCATTGTTGCCCCTCCGGTCATTCTGCCTCAGTAGCGGCAAGCGCCCTGTGCTCCACCCGCACAGGGCGCCTATCTCAGGCTGCCGTCGTCGTCCAACGCGGCCTGTGCGATGAGGACGAATTCTTCCAGGGATTCCCTGAGTTTTAGCGAGTCCCCCTGTAGTTGCTCTCGCAATTGTATGGTGAACTCCGGCGATGATGCATTGGCTTGCCTCTGATAGAGCTTCGCCGAAAGAGGGAATCCATTGCTTAACCGATCAATCTTGCCAGCGAGATCAGCGACCTGCTTTGGGCCAGCAAGCGCCACTTCAACCCAAGCTTCCCGTACTGCCTTCGCGGCGTCCAGTAATTCTTGAACGCTTTCGTCAGTGATCATTTGAGGCGGGAACATGTCGAACCTCGCGAACCTCGGATACAGAGTGACTCGGTCACGTACCTGTGAAGCCCTTGAAATGAACTCCTTGTAGACATCGTGTCTTGGTTCTAGTCGCTGCCTTCTGTGTTCCGAACGGGCAGTGATTCGCGCGCCTTCCCGCTGCGCCCAACCCGTCGCCAGTGCCGCCCCGATTGTGGCTGCCGAACCTGCAAGTGCGCCTAGTACGGCGGCTGTTCCTGCGTCCATGGCGCCAACCCTTCCGGCCTCCCTGGCTGGTGGTCAAGAGCCCCCGCCCCGGGCTGTGCTGACGCAACCAGGCACCCCGAGCCGGCCAAAACCCACACATTTTCTGACCTGCGCCTTTGTTGCGTAGCTACTTCGCTGGCGTGTGTGCTGGCGTGAAGGAGTAAGCCCGTGCTCGCCGATGACTGCGCACCTTCGCACGCTGAGTCACTGGTCCAATCCCTGAACTTCGCCCGCAATTATGCCGAGTCTCTACGGCATTCCCTTGCCGACCCAGAAAAGCCGCGCACCTGGTGCAGGGGATTCGGAACATGTTGCTTTCTGCCGCTGATGACCTTGATGCGCTGGACGACACACAACAGGTAATCGACGCTGCCGAAGCAATGCGGGGGCTTACAGATGCCCAGCTGTTCAGCGCCATCACTGAGCCCCCACCTCCGAAAATCCGTAGGTGCCCACCCTGCCGGGAGCACGAATATGCCAAGGAAATCTAGAACGCCATGCAGTCAGCCGGGATGCAGCGAGCTGACGAATGGTGGTCCATGCCCTGAGCATAAGAGGCAGCGCGAGGAACAACGTGGCAGTGCGAGTGAGCGTGGCTATGACGTTGGCTGGCAGCGCAAGCGCGAGGCTTATCTGTACGCCCATGCATGGTGTGTGCTGTGCGGTCGGCATGCGACTATCGCCGACCATTGGCCACTGAGCCGAAAGCAATTGAAGGCAAGGCATGAGCCGAACCCTGATGCACCTAAACACCTTCGGCCATTATGCAAGGCTTGCCACGACAGCGAGACCGCGAAGAACCAGCCTGGTGGTTGGGCAGCCGAGAAGGCGAAGCCAAAGCCGCGGAATCCCAATGACGTTCCGCCGTTCTGATCTCCGCTGAGCCCTACCCCCTGGGGGTTGACCTCCACCCTCCCTTGGAAATGACCGGCAGGGAGGCAACTCTCTCGTGCCGCAGGTTAAGCAATTTGCGCGGAGAGAATCACCCCTATTTGAAGCCCTGGTCGCTCGCTGGCCGGGGCTTTCCTACGCCCTGAGAGTGACCATGACCCCCGATGGCCTGCCCGGCTGTCGGGGGTTGTCTGCGTTTCCGGGGAGCCTACTGACTGACGATTCAGTAAGCAGTACTTGACGGTATGTCAGACGATCTTGGTTTGCATTCGTCTTGACGAAGTCGCGTTGTGCAGCTAACGCGCGGGCATACCCTTGTCCGTGAGGTGATTGCCGATGTCCACAACAGGGTTGGCAGACAACGTCAAGAAGTACCGGCGCACGGCCGGACTGAGCCAAGAGGGGTTGGCGGAAGCGGCTGACCTCTCGCTGAGCACGGTTCGTAAGGCAGAGCAGGGCGGGCACGTGAGCATGGACAGCCTTGCCGCCCTAGCTCGCGGGCTGGGGGTCTCAACTTCTGACCTGTTCGCGACCGAAACACCGAAGTCCGTTGTTGGCACGGAGGATGAGGCGAACCGGCGCTACCTGGCTGAGCTGCGACGTGCCCTCATGCCCCCTATCGGGCTCGCTGCGCCCCTGTCGGAGCCTGGTGAAGCCGGGGAAGTCTCCGCAATCCGGCAGGGCGTACAGGACGGCCACGCGCTTTACCAGGCGGACCGGTACACGTCCGTTGCTCGGAAGCTTCCCGGCTTGCTGCGTTCCTCCGAAGCCGCTGTGGCCACCCTGGAAGGCGAAGAGCAGCAACACGCCATGATCGCGCGTGCTCATGCGCTGCTGCTTACGGGCAAGTTCCTCACTCAGGTCCGGCAGTACGACATGGCGTATTACGCGCTCGCTGAGGCGATCCGGCTTGCCCGCGAGACTGGCCAAACTCAGTTGGCAACAACGGGGGTTGTGGGGCTGTGCTGGCTCTTGCTGCGGCAGGACCGATTCAACGAGAGCGAACAGCTTGCAACGCTGACGGCAGCGGACATTGAACCGCGCATGTCCGAAGCGACACCCGCACGTCTCGCTGTCTGGGGTGAGCTGTGGCTCAGGATCTCGGCTGCCTCGATGCGGAACAACCGGCCGGATGTGGCACAGGAAGCCCGCCGCATGGCACGTACTGCCGGGGGCTCGATGGTCGGTGAACACATCGACTTCCCGTCACACTGGGGCGCCTTCGGGCCGGTAACCGCTGAGGCAAAGGCAGTCGAGGACCTGTCGCTTGTGGGGGATGCGCTGGGGGTACTCCGTCACTCTGATGAGGGGCCGCTCAGCTCCAAAGCCGTGAAGAACTACGGCAAGTTGAGCCCGAACAACTGGGGCCGTCACAGGCTGGACGTTGCCCGCGCTCACGTCGTTCTCGGGTCCCACCAGGACGCCATGGACGAGCTGATTCAGATTCGCCATACGTCCGGCGAGTGGATGACTCACCAGCCCATGGCCCGACGCGTGATGTTCGACATTCTCAAGACTCGCAAGCGGACGCTGACGGAAGAAATGCGCAGCATGGCGGTCCATCTTGGCATCGCTGGGTAACTACTGCGGAGCGTGGTAGTTCGTCGTGCTCAGCTGCTGAACTACCGCTCTACGCACGTGGATTGATGCTCTGTGTGCTCATACGGTCTCCCTCTATCGACAACCGCCAGAGGGGCCGAAGCGATGCAGAGAACGGAAAGCGAGCAGCGGCGACGGCAGGACCTTGCAGACGTAGCGTCAGGGCACCCACCCCGGCTATTGCCGTGGACGCACGAGGGCAAGCCGTGCTTGTTGAGCGCGGACGAGGGCGGGGGCGGGTATTTGTCCCAGCTCGCTGACGGCCTGGAAGCTGTTCAGCTTGCCATGGGTAATGACGTGCTCGCGCATGCCCGCAAGCTGTTGGACGACCCCACTTCGCCTAACGCTGAGGTGAGGTACGCGGCGATTCGGCTCGCTGAGTGCCTGAGCGACGCTCTGAGGGTCGCTGAGTCGCGCGGAATGCGTCTGGACGACAGCGACAGCGATAGCCCCTCTGAGGCGTCCGCATGAGCACGCCGACGACAGCCCCGAAGGAATCGCAGACCTGGACCCCCGGCACGGTCGGGGACGACCTGCTGACCGTGCACAGGGTGCGCGACGGAGAGGCCAAGTGTGGGGAGCACGGAGAGGTAGTCGAGTGGTGTCGGAAAGTCAACTGCCCTGACTGCCTCCTGGGCCCGCAGGACACGAGGGGGCAGGAGGATTCGGCTTGACCAAGGACGAGCGGCAGGAACAAGCCTGGCGCATGCGTTCAGAGGGCAAGGGGTGGCCGCACATTACCAAGTGGTGCGAATACGACAACCCTCTAACGGCCGAATGGGATGTATGGGAGTTCGAGATAGTCAGGTGGCCCCCCGGAATCGATAGCCTGCCCCCCGATTGGCAGGATAGCGATAGCTGGCACCCCCAGTGGCCCCGTTCGTGATGCTCTCCCCTACGCGCGTGATGCGGGACGAGTAGAAATTCCCGCTCCTGCCCGCGCAACCAACAACCGTAAGGAGTGCTGTGGTGAGTGCTGCCCAAAACTTGCTCAATTTCGCATGGCTTGAGGTGACGGGCTTTTGCAATGAATTCTGTGATCACTGCTACGCGGACTCGTCGCCCAAGGGAACGCACGGCACCATGACCGTTCAGGACTGGTTACGCGTCATTGACGAACTCGCGGACATCAGCGCGCTCGACGTTCAGTTCATCGGCGGGGAACCGACCCTGTACCCGAGCCTTCCGGCGCTGATTCGGCACACGCACGGGGCGGGGCTGTCCGTCGAAGTGTTCTCGAACATGACCCACATCCGGGATGAGCTGTGGGAAACCTTCACGGCCTGCGGTGTCAGGCTCGCAACGTCGTACTACTCCGACACAGCGGAGGAACACGACGCAGTGACCAGGCTCCGGGGTTCTCACAAGCGCACGCGCGCCAACGTGGAAAAGGCTCTGAGCCTGGATATCCCGCTGCGTGGTGGAGTCGTGGCGGTCCGGGAAGGTCAGCGCGTGCAAGAGGCAGCAAGGGACCTTACGGCGCTCGGTGTGGGCACGGTAGGCGGGGACCGGACCCGCGCATTCGGACGGGCAAGCAAGGGCGCTGCGCCAACCATCAGCGACCTGTGCGGGCACTGCGCCCATGAGAAATGTGCCATCGGCCCTACCGGCGACGTGTCGCCGTGCGTTCTCGGCAGGTTCCTCAACATCGGGAACGTGAATGACGCTCCGCTGTGCGAAATCTGGGGCGGGGCGCGAATGACGGAAGTACTGGCCGATATCACGGCGGTACACGGAGAGGGCGCACAGTCCTGTACTCCGCCTCAATTCCTGCCCATGTGCGGTCCGTGTGGTCCGTGCGTGCCGTCCCTGGGGCACTGTGACCCCAGGGAGGTAGACAGCGGGGCTACGATCGGCTCACCGGTTTAACCCGCTGAGATCACCAGGGAGCGCACACATGGACGATCACGGGGACGACTTCAGCCCGTGGGGGTGGGAGAACGAAAGCAACGCCATACAGCGGACCGAAGAAGAATGGGCGCGCATCGCTGGATACATTCGGCACGCAGCAAACAAGCTGGGTCCCCAACTTCCGCTGTGCTTGCCTGGTGAACCCCAGGAATGCGGGCGTCCCGCTCAACAGCATGTGTTGGCGTGGGCCGCTCACCTCAAGGCCGTGGCCCATCACCTGATCGAGCAATCCACCCCCAGCGAAGCCCGGGGCGCTCACGCTGTCGGCCCCCTGTACCAGCGGCGGCTAGCTGAGCTTCGCGCCCAAAGTGCCCCTGTGCACGCTCAGCGCTGACCAGCAAGGCCCCTGACTGCCCCGTCTGTGCGTCCTCCCCCGTGGCGCATGGGCGGGGCTTCGTGCTGCCTGGCCGTAGCCCCTGGTCAGGGCTTCGCGGTAACCTGTTGTTCCGTTGGTTCACGCCCACCAGATGGCGAAGAACACGGCGAAATAGCTGAGGATCCCCGTCGAGGCATGGTCCTCGCTCACCGCGTGGTGCAGTTGCGCGGCGACCTGCGCCACAGCGACGACGAAGCACAGGTCGAACAGCAGCTCGAGCGGGGTGGCCGCGCGGTGCGGCTCAGCGGGATCGCGCGCCGTTATCGTGCGGAGCCACGGTCTGAAGGGCTGGGTTTGTTCGCTCACGCCTCATTCTGCGATACGACGGTGGGCTGCCGCATGCCCGCGCGGCAGGCGCATCCGCCTCCGGTACGACCGGGAAGCATGGAACCGCACCGGGACAACCTCACTCACATCCAAAGGAGTTGACAGTAGGTTGAGTTGGTTCCCTGCTGTCCCGCTTCGCGCCCGCCCTGGAGCCGCAGTCGTGAGACGACGAGAGTCACCAGCCGGGATACGAGAGTCACCAGCCGGGATAGCGGTGCCACCAGTGCGGGTCCCACCCCTTGATGTACTCGCTGCCGCTGGGCGAATCGTCGAGTTCCAACAGCAGGTCGCGGGCCAGGGTGTCGAGGACCCACGCCAGTTCGTGACGGCTGACCAGGTCCAAAGGCAGGGCCTCGACTCCGTGTACGGCTCCGAGCAGCGCGCCCGTCACACAGGCGACAGAGTCACCGTCCGGTGCGCCCGCCGCGAACTCCAGCGCGGTGCGGAACTGGGCGCGGTCGGGGAAGGAGGCCGCTGCGTAGAGGCCACCGAGCAGCGCCGAGGGGGCGGTGGCATCCGGCGCGAGTCGTGCCAGCCGTCCCGCGTCCGCCGGCTCCTCGACAGCGTGCTGGAATGCCGCGACGAGACGGCTGTGCTCGTCGTCGGTGATGCGCTGACCTTCGGACGGGAGAGCGGTGACACCCGCGTGCAGCACTTCCCGGGCAGATCTGCCGATGTACGGATACGGGCCCTGTTCCGGAGCGGAGTTCGTCAGGCAGTGGTGGGTCAGTACGGCAGCATGGACGGTGGCGTCTTGCGCAGCCGTGTCGCCATGCGTGAGCGCGGCCACCGCGCCGGCCTGGCTGATCCCTTGGATTCCGGTGACCGCGACCGGCAGGCCCCGGGTCAGTGCGTGACAGCCCCGGCTCGTGGTGGCCATCCGCTCCTGGCCTTCGTCGATCCGGGACAGGGCCGTCACCGTCGCCGGTGCGCTGCCGCGCCGCTCGGCCAGCGCGGGCACACCCGCGAGCCAGCCGTCCGGCCACGCGTCGTCGCCGAAAGGCTTCCAGCGGCGCCGCATTTTCTCCACCTCGATGCCCTGCAGGACGGCCCACCGGCAGTAGGCGTGCAGGACCACCCCCGGCGCATAACAGATTCCCTTGTGGTTTCCGCGCACCTGCGCGCGGATGATGCCCTCGGCGGTGAAGCAGGCCAGTTGGGTGCTGACACCGGCCCGCAGCGGACCGCCGGCGGGCAGCCTGCCCCGGGCTCCTCCCAGCGTGTCCCCGAGCGCCAGGCCGAGCATCATCCCCCGTACACGGGACTGCTTTCTGAGGAACTCCCTCTGGTGATCCTTTTCGTGGGGCAAGGCAGCGCGTCTCTCTCCTTGTGAAGGGCAGTGACTGTCCGGGAGATGATCCACCGTAACGTCAGTCTCACCAGCGCTCTGTTGGGGGCCCCACCGGTCGACTCCGCACGACAGACATCAGCGCGGTGCGAGCGCGGCGAAGGCTTCGTCGAGGAGGGTGACGAGGTCGAGGCGGCCGTCGGAGTCGGACCAGTGGTCGACGGCGACGTTGAGGCAGTCCAAGGCAGCGGACGCGCGGACCCAGTGACCGATGGCCGGGGACTCGGGCGAGCCGTCGCTTCCCCGGCCTTCGCCCGGGGGCACGCCCCTCTCGCTTCGCTCGGCGAGGGCGCGGGCCAGGGCCGGGCGCCAGCCGTGCTGCTTCTCCAGCTGTCGTGCGCACAGGGCGGGGGTGCCGCGGACCAGGCGGGTCATGGCCAGGGAGGCGTCCGGGTCCTGGCGGTAGCGCTCGATGGCCGTGTCCAGGGCATTGCGCAGCGCGGTCCAGTCGTCCTCGTCGGCAGGGCGGCCCCGTAGCGCTTCGGCGACCCGCTCGCCCTTGTCCTCGAAGGCGCCGAGGACGGCGTCCTCCTTGGTGTCGAAGTAGCGCAGGAAGGTGCTGCGGGAGACGCCCGCGGCCTTGGCGAGGTCATCGACGGTCACCTTCTCGAAGCCCTCGCGGAGGAACAACTCGAAAGCCACCTGGCCCAGTTCGGCCCGTACGGCGGCCCGAGCGATGTCCCTCGTCTTCGTACGTCCTGCTGCTGCCACCCGGCGATGGTACCGCGCCGCCAGATCCCCGCTTGCAGTAATGCAGCTCGGTGGCTAACCTGACACTCAGTTTCAATTGATGACTTCAGTTTCGGAACTCAGGACAAGGCACCTCGTGACCACTCGCACTCTCGGACTCATCGGCAGCGGCATGATCGGCAGCGCGCTGGCCGGTCTCGGCGTGGCGGCCGGGCTGGACGTCGTCGTCAGCAACTCCCGCGGGCCGGGGACCCTCGCCGACCTCGTCGCCAGGCTCGGCGACCGCGCTCGTGCCGCCACGCCGGAGGAGGCGGCTCGGGTGGGCGACCTGGTGGTGGCGACCATCCCGCTCAAGCACTACGCGCAGCTGCCGGCCGGGGCACTCGCGGGCAAGACCGTGATCGACACGATGAACTACTACCCGGAGCGCGACGGCCGCCTCGCCGACCTCGACACGGGCGGGTCGACCTCCTGCGAGCTGGTGCAGCGGCACCTGACCGGCTCCCGGGTGGTGAAGGCGTTCAACAACATCGACTTCCGGCGCCTGTCCGTCAGCGCCCGCCCCGCCGGCGCCCCCGACCGCAGCGCCCTGCCGATCGCGGGCGACGACCCGGCGGCCAAGGAGGAGGTGGCCAGGCTGCTGGACGTCCTCGGTTACGACGCCGTGGACATCGGTACCCTGGCCGACAGTTGGCGCAGTGAGCCCGGCACGCCCGTCTACGTCCAGCCGTACCTGGCCGAGCGGCCCAAGGGACTGAGCCAGGAAGAGGCGGGACGCTGGTTCTTCGAGACGCCCGGTGTCCCGGTGCCCGCCACCCGGGTCGAGGAACTGGTCGGCCAGGCCGTACGGCTTCCTGCGGGCGCCGCCGCCGCAACCCTTACCCAGGACTGAGGACTGAGGACCGCCATGAGCACTGCCGTGCACGGATCATCTGTCGACATCCCCACTCCCGACGGAACCGCCGACGCCTACCTGACCCACCCCGTCGGCGGCGGCCCGCACCCGGCCGTCCTCCTCTACATGGACGCCTTCGGACTGCGACCGCACCTGAAGTCCATGGCCGACCGGCTCGCGGCGGCCGGATACGTCGTCCTCGTGCCCAACGTGTTCTACCGCTACGGCAAGGCGCCGGTGGCAGAGCTGCCCGAGTACATCGACCTCGCCGAGCGTCCGGAGATCGTCCAGAGCCTGCGGCCGGCCGCGCAGACGCTGACGCCCGAGCGGGCGATGAGGGACGCCGCCGTCTACCTCGACTGGCTGGCCGCCTCCCCGCTGACCACCGACGGCCCCGTCGGGCTCACCGGCTACTGCATGGGCGCCGGGCTCGCCCTGCGTACCGCGGGTGCCCACCCGGACCGCGTCGCCGCCGCGGCCGGGTTCCACGGCGCCCGCCTCGCCACCGACGCGCCGGACAGCCCGCACCTGCTCGCCGACCGCATCACCGCGGAGTTGTACTTCGGCCACGCCGACCAGGATGCCGCCAACCCCGCCGAGCAGATCGACCGTCTCGACAAGGCCCTCAGCGCGGCGGGCGTCCGCCACCGGGGCGAAATCTACGCCGACGCCCAGCACGGTTACACCCAGGCCGATACCGCCTCGTACAGCGAGGAGGCCGCCGAACGTCACTGGACGGCCCTGCTGGACCTGTTCGCCCGCAGGCTCTGACCCGGCACCGGAAGCGTGCTGCGAAGACCTCGCCGGCGGCTCAGCGCAAGGTGCGGACGAAGACATCCCCGATCAGGTTCGAGTCGTCGGGCACCAGGCCGGGGTAGTACGAGTCGAAGACGGCCGTCGATTCATCCGCGCTGAGGGCCGCTCGTCCCACGGTGACGGGCTTGCCGTCCTGGCCCGGTGACAGCAGTTCCTCGTGACCGTTGCGCACATCGCGCAGGATCAGCCCCAGAGTCCTGCGCTCCGCGTCGGCCGTGTTCAGGAGCAGCTTCGAGCCGTTCACCGACAGATCCGACACCAGGGTGAGATCGGTGGGGGAGTGGCCGTCGTACCGCTGGAGCGTGCCGGTGCGCAGATCACGGACGAAGGCGTTCCAGGCCGTGCCGGTGTTCCCGTTCGGATCGGCGCCCGGGACCAGGTTGGTGGCTACTGAGTTGAAGCCGACCTTGGAGCCGTCAGCGCTCAGTACCGGAGCGATCGCCGACTTGTCGGCCGGCGCGCCGTCGTGGGTGGCATCGGCCTGCACGGTCTGTCCCGTCACCCGGTCATACACCAGGATGTCGCCCTGGTCGTTGTCGCTCGGCCCCGAATAGCCCTCCAGATAGGCGACCTTGCGGCCGTCGGCGCTCATCGAGATCTGCTGGCACTGGTGGAAGTTCTTCGAGCCGTCCGAGGGCCGGCTGACCCGCTGCACCTGCTGCGTCCGGCGGTCCAGGAGCATGACCCGGCAGGCGAACGCGCCGTTCTCGTCGACGGTGGGCCGGGCGACGAAGGCGACGTACCGTCCGCTCGTGCTGATCGGGGCGGTGCCGTACGAGACCTGGTAGCCCTCGTCCATCGCGGGTGCCAGGCGTTCGATGCGCCTGGTGCGCAGGTCCATGACGTGCACGGAGGACTTCCCGGTCGTGGCCGAGTACGAGTTGAAGGTCAAGTGACGCCCCGACTCGGACAGTTGGGGCGCCGACGTCGTCTCGCCCGGCACCACCACACGCTGCAGCGGCGCGCCGGGAGCCGTCCGGTAGAAGACGCTGTTGTTCACGTCCGTGCCGGGCACCAGGTTGGTCGCCGAGGACATGAAGGCGACGACGCGTCCGTCCGCGCTGACCACCGGTTCCCCCGAGTGCCTGTTGCCGCCGGTGCCGTCGGGGGCCACGCTGATCCGTTCGGTGCGCGGGGCCTGGTCCTCGTTGCTCGCCGCCCCCGCGGGCCAGGCGAGACAGGTGAGGGCGGCCGCCAGGACGGCGGTCATGGAAGTGCGTAAGGAAGGTCTCAGTCTCATCGGATGGCTCCCCCTTCGGCCACGGGACGGCTACAGCCGCCCCTCATGTCCCCAGCCCTGCGCAGAGGACTCACGCGATAAAAGCGCGGAGCCCGCCGAGGGTCAATGCGTCGGCACCCGGTCGGTTCAACCTCCGGCTGGTCCAACTCCCGGATGGATAAGGCAGGTTGGTGCTACAGGCCATTTCGCGCTCCAATTGGCCTGTTACCGCCTTTGCGGGTGTTTTCGGGGTGACGTCGACCTGTGTCGGCGGTATGCCGTGTCTATGTCTGTGCGGTATGTGCAAGGGGGAGGTCTCGGGCCGCGTCAGCAGGCGGCACGGGAGCGGATACGGATGAGGGACGTGAGCGTGCGGTCGGGGGAATGGTGGCGGCAGGTCGGTGGGGGCAAGGACGGGGGAGCGCGAGTGGGTCGCAGTGAGGTCGTGGCATGAGGGCGATCGTCGTGGGGGCGGGCATCGGGGGACTGGCCGCGACGCTGAGCCTGCGCCGCGCCGGCCATGAGGTCACGCTCGTCGAGCAGACGCCGCGCTTCGCCGAGGTCGGTGCCGGCCTCCAGCTCGCTCCCAACGCCACGCGAGTGCTGCGCCGACTGGGCCTGTTCGAGACGGTCGCCGCACGGGCACACCACCCCTCCCACGTGAGCTTCCGCACCTGGTCCGACGGGGCGGAGATCTGCCGCTATGCGCTGGGGCGCGAGGCCGAGGACGAGTTCGGGGCACCGTACCTCCTGGTCCACCGGGCCGATCTGCACCATGCCCTGACCGCTGCGGTGCCGCCCCAGTCAGTGCGCCTCGACACCGTCGTCGTGGGCATCGACCAGGACGACGAGTCCGCCTGTGTGACGACGGCGAGCGGCGAGCGCCTGGAGGCGGACCTGGTCGTCGCCGCGGACGGGGTGCGCTCCGCGGCCCGCCAGTGGCTCTTCGGCGCGGATGAGGCGGTCTTCTCGAAAACCGCCGCCTACCGGGCTCTGCTTCCAGCCGACAAGGTGGCCGATCTGGACCTGCCGGAGCTCGCTGTCTGGCTCGGACCGGGCCGGCACTTCGTCCACTACTGGGTGCGTCGTGGCGAACTGCTCAACGTCGTGGCCGTGTTCGGGGCGGAGGCGGCGCAGGAGTCGTGGACCGCCCAGGCGGAGCCCGGAGAGCAACTGCGCGAGTTCGACGGCTGGGACCCCCGGGTGCTCAGCGTCCTCGAACGCGCGGGGCAGGTCTTCCGCTACGGCATCTACACGCGTGCCCCGCTGACGCGATGGAACATCGGGCGGGTGACCCTGCTGGGCGACAGTGCCCATGCGATGGTGCCGTTCCAGGCCCAGGGCGCGGCGCAGGCGATCTTGGACGCGGCCGTCCTCGGCGACGTCCTCGCGGACGCGACGCCGGCCGAGGTACCCGATGCGCTGGACCGGTACGTACACCGACGGCTTGCGGCCGCCACGAGCATGCAGGCCCGCTCCGCGCGGGCGGGCGAGGACTTCCACCTGCCGGACGGGCCCGAGGCCCGGCTGCGCAACGCCCGCATGGCGGCACACGCCGCCGAGCACCGGTTCATGCCTCAAGCAACCGCGTGGGCGGTCGACGTCCTCGACGAGCCAGCGGCATCGTGAGTGACTCGATGTGAGCGACTCGATGCTTACTTTTGGATCAAGAAGCTGTCCGCCCTGAAGAGATCGGCCCGCGCATGTCCGGCCCGCCGTGAGCTTGCACGGGAGATGCCATTTCGGGATGGGCCGGTGTGAGCGTGAGCCTGTTGTCGCTGCCAACTTTCTTCCACGTGGTGGCGTTGGCGTGGACGATGTAGGCCTCGCTGATGTCCTCCAGGCCCTCGACGCATATCAGGCGGCGGCTTCCCTTGGCCGCACCGTTGTCGATCTGGGTGAAGTCGGGGAAGGAACGCAGTATCGGGGTGACGTAGCGGGTGCCGAAGATGTCGAAGACCTCGTACCTCTCCGTCGTGTTGCGCTTTTGGTAGGCCAGGCGGACGTAGTGTGCTCCGGCGCCTTCGACGAGCACGCGGTAGGCGGGGTGGTTCCGGACGGTGCCGAGGGTGGCGTTCTGGACGTTGCCCTTGTTGCCGGTCATGCCGAACAGGGTCAGGTCGTCGACCAGGGGGGCGAGGGGTTTCGTGCACCAGGAGTCGGCGTCGGTGTAGATGCCGCCGTACTGCGCGAGGATTTCGAGGCGGAGAAGGTCGGCCCGTATGGCAAGCGGCTGGTCGGCGAGGGCGTCGTAGATCCACTGGTTGTGCAGCACGGGGAGGTTCTTGTCGGTCCAGAGCTGGACCTTGTAGTCGGGGTTGTGCTGCTTCCAGGTGTGGAAGTTGTCCCGGTAGGGGAAGGCCTTCTTGCCGATCCAGATGACGTGGATCAGCTTGGGAACACCTGCTTGCGCGGCATCCGCAGCGTTGACGGTAGACCTGCGGAATCTCTTGCGGATCACGGGTGCCTCTCAGCGGATCATGGTGGTGAGGAAGTCGCCGCCTGCTGGGCGGCGGGTTCGGTGCGCACCGGCCTACGCTCGTGGTCCGGCGGTGTGTACGGCGAAGTACGACCTGGAGAGACCCTGGCCGTCGCTCTGGCCATGGCGTGCGACGGATGGTCAGCGATGTGGCGACGTCGGCGCGGTCAGCACCTCGTTTCGCCTCCTGCGCCCTAGTCGGGACCTGCTCCGCAGTGCCGACGACGGTCTGAACGATGCCGGTTGCCTTGGCCCACTCGGCCAGGTCGGCCAGTTCGGCGACCTGCGCGTGGACAGTGCCCGCGGGGTAGGCCGTGGCCTCCAGGCGGATGCCGGGATGCTCGGACTGGAACAGCGGGCCGACCCGGGCCCCGTTCGCCTGGGAGTCCTTGTGGACGCGGTCGCCGTAGTTGGTCGAGCTGACGGTGAGGGTGACGGTCCGAGTCGAAGCCGGACTCCGGGCCGCAGGTGTCCGCTCCAGGGATGACGAGCCCGAGCGCGGACACGACCGCCCTCACGGCTCGGCTTCCGCAACGCACAGCCCCCCACTCCTCACCCCTCACCCCGGTACCAATGCGCGTAGAAAAGACGATGTTAAGACTGTTCCGCGTGGTGGGGCAGGACCTCGTGTGTTTCTTTTAGGTTCCATCGGTGTGACGCGATTGGCCTGCAGACGTCAGCTGTGGGGTCGGGTCATGCGCTCGGTGCTCGTGCCAGCCCCAGCAGAGGAAGGGGACCGGACGGGAACCGCCCGGTCACGGCACCCGGTCGCGGAGGAGGGCGAGAGCGGCGTCGCCCCGGCATGGCGTGGTGCGGCGGTCGGCCCCTACGTCGCGGCGATGCGCCAATCTCCCTCGGGCGGCAACATCGTGAACGTCACCAGCCACGCCGGGGTGCGTCCCAAGGCCTCTTCCGTGCCGTACGCGGCGAGCAAGGCCGCACTGAACCACGTATCCGGCTGCTCGCGGCCGTGCTCGGGCCCGAGGTGCGGGTCGACGCGGGGGCTCCGGGGCTGGTGGACACGCCGATGACGAAGGACGTGGGCGCAGGCGCACGAGCTGTGGCGGGACCGCGCGCCCCTGCACCGGCCGGCCCGGACCGCCGACGTGGCGGTCCTGGCTGCGCTGGATGTCACGCCAGTAGACGTCGGGGTCGCGGTGCTGCGCGGTCGCTGCAGATGATGGCGGCAGCCGGGCTGCCGTGGTGATGCCGGGCCGCGCACCAGGACGCCCAGGCACGCAGTGCCCGTTCCGCGACAGGCTCGTTCCCGGCATCCGCTGCGTTCTCGGTCCGCGGCCTCGGAAGCGCACCCAGCGCACGAGCGCATGCAGCGCACCGCCGTTGTTGACACCGTCTCCGCGTACTCGCACGCACCTTGAATGACGCCAGTGCGCGGATGTCACCTGGGATTTCCCCGTGGCCGGTCAATCGTCAGCAATGTCATCAGCCGATGGATGGATAGTCCGATCCTTCCGCCGCAGGTGGTCGTTGGGACGGGCGTGATCAAAAACGACGTCCCCGTGATGACGCATGCCGGACGCACGAGCCGGTGGCGTTTCGCCCTGGCTCTGACGCCTTTGCTTGCGGGTGCCTCCGCCCTGCTGGCGGGAAGCGCGGCAGGCGCGGTTTCCGTGGCCTTCGCGGGAGAGGTACCCGTCACCGTGCATGCCGCGCGGGTGTCCGGGTCGGATCTGTCGGCCTCACCGGCCGCCTCGGGCCGCGGGAGCCTGCTGCCCGCCCTGGCCACGCGGATGGAGAAGGCGAGCGTGGAGGACGCCTGCGTCACCTCCACCGCTCAGCTGCCGCTCGTCGGTGCGGTGACGGTCGTGGTGCGTATTGAGCGGGCCTCCGCCAACGGGCTGACCGTGGAGGCGGGTCAGGCCACGGCCCGCTCCGTGAAGGTCTCCGGTGCGAAGCTCGGCACCCCGCAAGTGTCTTTGAGCCGGCCCACGGGCTTGTTCACCGTCGGCGCGGACAAGGTGAGCGGCACCGGGGTCACCACGCAGCCGCATGCCTTCACGGCCGGGACGATCACGTCCCACGGGGTTGCCATCGATCTGCGCCGGGGAGCGGGCGGTTGCGAGCGGGGAGACGCCCGATGAGCGGGACGCCGCCGTCCGACTGGAGATCCCGCTGGCGGGAGTGGCGTCGGAGCCGCCCGTTCGCGGCGGGACTGCTGCTGGTGCTCGGCGGCCTTGAACTGATCGGAATCTCCTGGGCAGGACTGGGATTCCTGCGGTTCGCCGGCACCGCGGGCGCCGCCTCCTGGGCCCTGGGCGCCATGTTCGTCGTTGCGGGGGTGACGACGTGGCGGACCCCGGCCCTGCGCTACTTCTCCGGCGTCCTGGCCGCCGTCATGTCGCTGGTCAGTCTGGTCGCCGCCAACCTCGGCGGCCTGCTGCTCGGGTTTCTGCTGACCGCCGTCGGCAGCGCCCTGGCCCTGGCGTGGATCCCCCAACCGGCCCCAGCAGCCCGAAGGAAGGCTGAGGTGAAGAGCTTCGCCGTGTCGGCGGCAGTCCCGGTCTGGCGCCGCAGCGGCATCCATGATCCGGTGCTGCGCCGCGGCTACGAGGTGTGCCGGCACGCCACCCGTGCCACGGGGGAGATCGAGTACGCCGTCTCACAGCTGCTGCCGCCGCCGCTCCGCTTCGCCACTTGGGCGCTGTACGGCGCCGTACGGGCAGTGGACGACCTGGCTGATGCGGCCCAGAACCCTGACAGAGCAGCCGAAACCCCTGAGCGGGCCGCGGCGGAGCGGGCCGGGCGCCTTGAAGCATGGATCTCGGCGTTCGACGCGGACCTGCGAGACGGCCGCAGCACCGACCCGGTGCGGCAGGCGCTGATCCACACCATGCTGGTCTGGAACCTTCCGCCGGGGTTCCTGCACACCCTGTTCGAAGAGCTGCGCCGGGACGTCCACGGACGGCAGTTCGCCACCTGGCATGAGTGGCGGCACTACAACAGTCTGATCAATACCCCGCTCGTCCTGCGCATGGGCTCGCTGCTGCTGCGGGTGGCGGGCCTGTCCGCAGAACCGGAGGACCTTGCCGCCGGTGTGCCCGACGCGGCGGCCGCCTGGCAGACCGCAGTCGATGCCGTCTATCTCACCGACGCACTCGTCGACCTCTCCGACGACCTCGGCCGCGGCCATGTGCCGCTGCCGCAGGAGGCCCTGGACGAAGCCGGGGTGCAGCGCACGGACCTGCTGGCCCGGCGTAGTACCCCTGCGTTCGAAGACCTGGTGCGCCGCCTGGTGGACCGGGCCGGCACATGGTTCGACCGGACACCACTGCCGCCGGTGCTGCACCCGGCCATCGGCATCGCACTCAACACGTACACCGACCTGTACCGGCTGCGGCTCAAGGCTGCGGCCGATGCCCCCGCCGCGCTGCTGCACCGTCGCCCGGCACTGCCGCGACGTGCCCGCCTGCGCCTGCTGCTGCCCGCCCGGGCCCGGGCCGCGCTGGCCTGGAGCCTGTTCCCGTTCCCCGTCCGGCCCTGCCCGCTGCCCACGCCCGAGCCGTCCGTCGGTGGTGCGGGCGGAGCCGTCAGTCCAGTCGAGGAGGCACGCCGGCTCGCCGCTCAGCGCCGGCCTGTCGCACAGCCGACCCCTCACCCGTCCGGAGCCCGCCCGCCGCAGTTGCCCGCCGAGGCGACGCCGCGCCATGTCGCGATCGTGATGGACGGCAACGGCCGCTGGGCCGGCGCCCGCGGCCTGCCCCGCACCGACGGTCACCGGGCGGGCGCCGACGCGCTGATCGACGTGGTCCACGGCGCCCTGGAGATCGGCCTTGAATATCTGACTGTGTACGCGTTCTCCACCGAGAACTGGAAACGCCCCGCCGACGAACTCCACGCGCTGATGTACGAAATCCCGCGGCAGCTACGACGCCTCGTGGACGACTGCCAGTCGATGAACGCCCGCGTACGCTGGGCCGGACTACGCTCCCGCCTGCCGGCCGATGTCATCGAGGCACTCGGCGAAGCCGAACAGGCCACCCGTGACTGCACCGGCCTGACCGTGACGGCATGCGTGAACTACGGCGGACGCGCCGAGATCACCGCTGCCGCGGCGAAACTGGCCCAGGCGGCGGCCGCCGGGAAGACCGAACCCACCTCGGTCTCCGAACACGCCTTCGCCCGCTATCTGCACGTTCCCGAACTGCCCGACGTCGACCTGCTCCTGCGCACCGGCGGCGACCAGCGCACTTCCAACTTCCTGCCCTGGCAGGCGACTTACGCCGAGCTTTTGTTCCTCGACACTCCCTGGCCGGATGTGGACCGCCGCGACCTGTGGCACGCCATGGAGGAGTACGCACGACGCACCCGCCGCTACGGCTCCGTCCCCCGCGTCCCTGCCCAGTCCGCCGAGTCCGCCGAGTCCGTTGCCCCCTTGAGTCAGGAAGGCGAGTGACGGAGTAGCTTGCCCCGGGACGGATGGAAGGACCGGCCCGGGCCGAAAGCGAAGGGGAGAACGTGTCCCAGAGCGGTGACAGCGATGACTGCGGTGACAGTGGTGACAGTGGTGATATCGGTGACGTTGAAGTCGCCGGAGTGAACAAGGCGTCCGCGCTCTCGGTGGGGCAGGTACTCACGGCGCAGCGCACCATTCTGGCCGAGGACATCGCAGCGTTCGCATCTCTTGTGGGCGACGAGGGGCGCCACCACGTCTCGGCTGACCGGCAGGTCATGGCGCACGGTCTGCTGACAGCCTCGTTGGCGACGCAGATCGGCGGCCGACTGGACTACATCGCCCGTCGGATGAGCTGGGAGTTCCTCAGGCCCGTCTGGGAGGGGGAGACCATCACCGCGCGCGTGACAGTGCGGGCACTGGAGCGGAAGCGGTCCGGGACGGGGATCGAGTTCGGCATCGTGATCGTCAACCAGGACGGCGATGAGGTGCTGCGCGGGGACAGCACGGGCGTTGTGCGCGACTCGGCCTGATGCAGCCCTGAGAGACTAATGCAGCCCTGCGAGACGGTCGGCCGCAGACGGCTTCTTATGTACCCGGCCCGCTGGGCAAACTGACGTGCATGGCCACCTACGACACGCTGGGCGCGACGTATGCCCGGACCCGGCAGCCCGACCCGCGGATCGCCGCGCAGATCCACGCCGCGCTCGGAGACGTCGCGGACGTGATCAATGTCGGGGCCGGCACCGGTTCGTACGAACCCCCGCAAACGGTCCTCGCGGTCGAACCCAGTCAGGTCATGCTTGCGCAGCGCCCACCAGGATCCGCGCCCGCCGTGCAAGCGGGCGCGGAACACCTCCCGCTGCGTGACAACGCCGCCGACGCCGTCATGGCCCTGCTGACCGTCCACCACTGGGCCGACCTGGCGGCCGGAATCGGAGAACTGCGCCGGGTCGCCCGCCGCAGCATCATCATCCTGACGTGGGACCAGCACATCTTCCGCGAGCGGTTCTGGCTCGTACGGGAGTACCTCCCGGAGGCAGCCGCGTTCGACGACAGCCGCGCCCTCCCCAGCGACCGGCTGGCCGACCTGCTTGGCGGGGCGCGCCAGGAGCCGGTCCTGATTCCCCACGACTGTACGGACGGATTCGGCGCCGCATACTGGCGCCGCCCCCACGCCTACCTCGACCCGCAGGTGCGCGCGGGGATCTCCATGCTCGCCCAGACCGGCGAAGACGTCATCGCGCCCGGACTGACCCGGCTCGCGGACGATCTGACGACCGGGCGGTGGCACACCCGTCACGCCGAGCTGCTTGCGCTCAAAACGATCGACGTCGGTTACCGGCTGTTGGTGACCGACCTCTGACCCAGGTGCCGAGAGCCTCCGAACCGGTCGCACCGTGGGAGCTGCGTGGCTACGGGCGGGGCCAGGGGCGGCCGGTGAGGCGTTCGATGTCGGTGTTGAACTGCTTCAGGTCGTCGATGAAGCGCTGCAGGCGCTCGGGCGGCCAGCCGGCGACGACGTCGGCCACGCCGGCGACGATGTGCTCACGCTGCTCGCTGAGGCGCTTCGAGCCCTCCTCGGTGATGCGGTACTTGCGAGCCACCCCGCCCTCCGGGTCGAGCGTCCGCTCCACCAAGCCCTTCCGGAACAGGGCGGAGGTCTGCCGGGTGAACGTGGACGGGGCGAGCCCGAACGCCTCGACGAAGTCCGGGATGGACATCGGGCCCTGCGCCTCGAGCCTGCTGAGCAGTACGTACGCGCTGCGGTCCAGGGCGTCGCCGCCGCGGGCGCCACGGGGCGCCGTCATCTCCCGGTGCCGCGTCAGGATCAGCAACTCCTGCTCGATGCGCTGCCCCGCGTCTCGGGCGTCCACGCCGGTCTCCTTCATCTCCGTACGACGATGTCGCCCACCCTAGGGCCGGAATGCGCCATGCAGGACTCGTGCATCATGCACTCTTGATGCACGATGCACGACGCCTATAGCGTGCAGAGCCGTGACGCTCCCGCGCTCGGGCAGACCGGTCTGCCGGCTCGGATTCCGGTGGCACCGGGCCGCGATACGGCCGCAACCGTCGTGCGCGTGCCCGCCGACCGTCGGTGTTCGGCCCTGCCGCGTGCACTCCCGGGGAGAGAGCGCCGTCGATTCCCCCCACAAGGAGATGCCGGATGGCTGACAACGATCAGGTCCTCCAACTGCCGCTTCCCACTGCCAACCCCCTGGAGCCGCCCGCCGAATGGGAACAGCTGCGTCGGCGGTGCCCGGTGGCCGACGTCGCACTTCCCAGCGGGGACAAGGCGAAGTTCCTGTCGCGCTACGACGACGTCAAGGCGATCCTCGCCGACCCCCGATTCGCCCGCCCGACCGCGGCCGACGAGGACGCCGCCCGCATCGCCCCCGAGGGTGCGGGCGGCCCGGCCGCCGACGGCGACAGCGCACTGGCCATCCCCGACAACGGTGAACCGCACCGTCGTTGGCGGCGCCAGGTGGGCAAGTACTTCACCGCCAAACGGATGGCGCAGCTGCGACCGGGCATGGTGAGGACCGCGGAAGGCCTCGTCGACGACATGGTCGCGCAGGGACAGCCCGGTGACCTCAAGGCGTCCCTCGGCTTCCCTCTGCCCGTGTACGTCATCTGCGACATCCTGGGCGTCCCCGCCGCCGACCGAGACCGCTTCTCGCACTGGTCGGACGCGTTTTTGAACGTGAGCCGCTTCTCGGGTGAGCAGAGCGCGGCGTCGCAGGCCGAGTTCGTCGAGTACATGTCCGCGCACATCGCGGCGACGCGCGCCGAACCTGGCGAGGACCTGATCAGCATGCTGATCAGGGAGAGCGAGGCGGAGGACGAGGGGATGTCCGACGCCTTGCTGCTCAGCACTGCCATGGGGCTGCTGGTCGCCGGACACGAGACCACCGCCAACATGATCGGCAAGATGGCCGCCATGCTCCTGGCCGACCGCAGCCGGTGGGAGCGGCTGCTGGACGACCCTTCCCTGGTGCGGACCACGGTCGAGGAGGCCCTGCGTCTCGACGCCAACCTCGGCTTCGGACTGCGGCGCTACCTCACCGAGGCCATCGAGGTCGGTGACGAGGTACTGCCGGGCGGCACCACCGTCGTGTGCGGCATGGCCGCCGCCAACCGCGACGAGCGGGCCTTCGCCGACGCGGACGAGATGGTGCTCACCCGGTCTCCGAACCCGCACCTGACCTTCGGCGCCGGACCGCACTCCTGCCTGGGGCAGGCCCTCGCCCGCACCGAACTCCAGGTCGCCCTCGAAGTCCTGCTCCGCAAACTGCCCGCCCTTCACCTGGCCGTCCCCGTCGAGGAACTCCAGCGCATCGAAGGTCTGCTCGTCGGCGGGCTGCGCACCGTGCCTGTGCGGTGGTGAGCCACGCTTCCGGAAAGGAAAGGAACGACCGTGAAGGTCAGCGTGGACCAGAACAAGTGCTGCGGCGCCGGCCAATGCGTACTGATCGCACCCGAGGTGTTCGACCAGCGGGACGAGGACGGCATCGTCGTCCTCCTCGACACCGAGCCCGCCGAGGAGCTGGACGTCACCGTGCGGGAGGCGGCGGCCGTGTGCCCGGCCGCGGCCATCACGCTGCACGACAAGGCGTGAGCCCCCCCGAATCACGTTCCGAGTGCGTCGGTGACGACGGCGGGGGCGGTCTCGTCCATCGCACGGGGCGGCGCCTCATCCGTTCGGCCGGGGTGGACGGATGAGGCGTGGGCGGCCGGAAAGGGCCGGGGGTTCACCCGGACGGAGGAACCGCGTGTGCTGCCGCCATGCGTGGGTCGGCTTGAGCCTTGGTCCCACATCATCACGGCAGGCCGTGCACGAGGTCTTTCCGGTGTCTGTTCAGTGTCTTTCCAGCGGGCGATCTTGATACGGGTCCCGCAGGATGGTGCCGGTTGCCCGGCCACCGGGATGGCACGCGGGCAGCCGTTTCTCCTGCGCGGCGATCTGCCGCCCCCGATCCCCCACTCAGGGAGCAAGCCCATGGCAGTGATGACCAAGACGTTGGCACCGGCGCTGGAGGATGCCCGCCAGGCCCATACCGCGGTCCTCGACCGGCTCCGGGCGGATGCGGCCGTCACGCCGCCCGGCCCGTACCGGCAGATGCTGGAGCGCCAACTCGACGACGTACAGGACAGCGTTCAGCGCATCGAGCGTCACGTACGCGATCGGCGGCCCCGCGGCCTTCTCGGCGGCACGGTCGGCATGGCGGGTTTCGCCGCCCGCACCACCGTCCGGGTGGCCATGCTGCCGCTGACCATCGGGCAGAGGATCGTGACGGGGATGCTGCGCGGCCCGGGACCGGCCGATGAGCGGCGGCTGCTGAGAAACACCGAGGACGAGTACGCGACGGCGGCCCGTGCGCTGGCGACCTCCCGGGCGGGCGAGGTCCTCGCCGAGCAGTTCCAGGACCAGGCCACCGCCGACCTCCTCGCCGCGCTGCGTCGTCAGGACCAGGAGCTGCTGGCCACGCTGGAGGACAACGTCGCCGCACAGGCCCGGTCCGTGGCGGCCGCGAGCAACGGGTTCCATCCGGACCGGAGTGAGGGCGGCCTGGTCGACACCGCCACCCGCACCATGCGGACCGCCGCCGACCGGCTGCGGGACGTCGCCCGGACGGGGGGACGGCAGGCCAAGGATGCGGCAGAGGGGACGATGCGGGAGATGCCCCGGGCGACCCGCATCGCCGAGGAAGTCCAGGGCGCCGTGACACGTGAGGAAGACCTGCCGATCGCCCGTTTCAGCCAGCTCACCATTGACGAGATCCAGCGGCAGTTGCGCCCGCTGTCCCAGTCGGATCTGACGGTGATGGAGGGCTACGAGCGCGCTCACGCCAACCGCAAGGGCGTCCTTGACGCCATCGAGCGCCTGCGCAGCAGCGAACCCTGGCCCGGCTACGACGCCATGGAGCCCGGGCAGATCGGGGGCCGCTTGCGGAGCGAACCGGCCAGTCTGGCACGTGAGGTGATGGAGTACGAGCGGCGTCACCGACAGCGGGAGTCGGTCATCTCCGCAGCCGAGCAACGCGTCCCCATGTAATCCCGACCCGGGGTGCTGAGCCCCGTGACCGAGAAACCGAGAAACCGAGAAACCGATGGCCGATGGCCCGCCCGGCGTGATGACAGTCGTGCGGAGCCGGACATGTCTGACAAGCCGCCCTGGGGCCTGAACCTCACTGTTCCCAGGGCGGTTTACAGCGCGGCTCGGCGCCGGTCCGGAAGCCGGCCGGCGCCAGGCCGGTCACGCTGCGCGCCAGCCCCGCTTGGCCCGCCGCCCCGCCTGCCCCGGGCGCGGCGCGATCAGCCCGCCCAGCGAGTGGGCCACCGCAGGTCCGTCGCGATGATCTCCCGCTGCCCGTTCAGTAGCGGCACGACCGGATCCCATGTCTGCCGGTGGCAGCCCAGCCCGTGCAGCAGCGCTACCGGCTCCCCGGAAACCCTGCCGTTCGTACGCCGCCGCCACCGGGACCACCGGCCCATCCCCGACACGATGCCGCCACATGTCCAACTCGGCACGAAACTGCGGCATTTCCCGCCCATGGCAAGGGCAGCACATCCTCGGGCGCAGCCCACGCCGTCCCGGCTGCCCCCGTCGCGCGGAGCCTCGGCATGCGCGTTACTCCGTTCGGCCCCACACTGAGGGTGACCAGCTGGTCCCGCAGGAGGTAGCTGCGAGGTGACCAGCAGACGCGCACCCTGAGCGGCTGACTTCCCGCGAGTGCATCGAGCGGGATCCATCCAGTCGAAGAGCCCGGTCGCACTTCCTTCGGGAGGCTCCGTGATCTTGATAGCCCTGCTCGTACCGGTGTTCATGATGGTGCTGATGCTCGCGCTGGAGGCATTCGAGAACTTCCTGTTTCCTCGGCACAGGCAAGAGCAAGGACACGAAGTAGAGACAGACCGTCACCCGCGATTACGTGTCGCCTCCTCCCAGGACCGCGGTGGCACACGCCCCGACCCCGCGCTCGTCCCGCCTCCTGCCTGGCCGCCGCTCACCTCTGGAACAACTGCATGTCGGCGGAGTACGGGAGCGTCCTTGGGGAACTCGGATTCCGGTACAACCCCAAACGCCTTTACTCGGCAGTGGGTTACCGCCCTCCGAGATGGTCGTCCGAGTCGGCTGTCCGTACATACACGGCACCGCACCAAGGAGGAAACTTCATGACCACCAACGTCGAGACCGGCGGAGTCACCGGTACGAAGGACAAGAATTACAACCTGATCTGGTACGTCGAGTCGTGCCTGGACAACGCTCTGCGGCTGGAGACCTACATCCGCGACGCGGAACGCGACAACGACACCGAACTCGTGGAGCTGTTCCGCAAGGCCCAGGCCGACAGCCGAAAGGGCGCCGAGATGGGCAAGCAGCTGATGCGCACGCGGCTCGGCTGACACCGCGCCTCGAAGGCAGGCCGGTACGGCGGGCGGGCGCGAGCCTTTGGCCTGCTCCGCCCGCCTGGGAGGAGTGGCTCGTGATGAGCACGTCGTCCTGGTCCACCGTCGTCCAGGTCCGCATTGTCGACGGGAGTGCGCCGGCCAGGGACACGGTGAAGACCGCGATCACCCGCACATTCGAAACGCTCGAAACGCTCGAGACCCCCGACGCCGCCGAGGCGGCAGGCCCCGCTCCGGCCGACCGGTCGTTCAGCGTCGAAACAGCGGGCAGGCGTTTCCCCACCGGCGCAGCACCGCTCGCGCCCTCCGGCTCCGGCCCGGCCACGATCACGATCCTCGGTGACGTCGACGCCGTCGACCGCGTGGCCGCCGTACTCAGTGCCGCCTTCGCCACCGATCGCGTCGCCGAGGACAGGACCACCCTGACTCTCCGCATCCACCCGGACCGACATGCCTTAGGGTCGGGCGCCCAACCTGCGCGTCATCATCCCGCGAACATCGACGCCGGAGCCCAAGGCCATGGCACTGGAGGCCACGGCACTGTACGAGGCGGACCGCAAGGCCGACGGTGAGGCTGCGCGGCCCGGGCGCCGACGATGATCCCGCCTGACTCCTCTCATTCCTCTCACTTCTCTCACTCCTTTGACTCCCCGCCCCGGCCATCCACTCGTCCGGCGGGCCTGCGCTGGGCGAGAGGTACCGGGGCGTGCCCATACTGACGGAATCCGTGTCGTCCTCCGGGGCGCCGCCCACGCCCGCCGCCGGCCGATGTGGAGACCGCGTGATCCTGCCAGTGCTCTCCTCCGCGCTCTCCAGATCCGTACAATCCGCGGCCGTACTGCCCTCGGCGGTGTCCTCCACGATCCGCTCGGCCGCGGAGGCGCTGACCGCGGTACCGGCCGCGCTGCCGGCAGTCGGGCCCCTGCTGCGTCCCTCGACGCCCCGGCTCTGGCAGACCCACGGAGGCGTGCAGATCGAGGTCCGGCGCCTGGGGCGGCCCGGGACGGCACGCGCGGCACGCGAGGCGGAGGCCGCGCTGCGCCGGGTGCCGGGGGTGAGCCGTGCCGAGGTGAACGGCACGCTGGGCTGCGTGTACGTCGGCTGCGGGCCCGAGACCGACCTGGAGCGCGTCACCGGCCTCGTCGCCGCGGCGGACACCGCCGCCGACGAGGCGAGGGGTGAGGATGCCCGGCGGGCGGGGGAGGGCCAGCGGGCACGGAGCCCGATCGGGTTTCCCAGCGCTTCGGGCGCCGCCGTCGGGGCGGCCGTCCGGCTGGGTGCGGGCCTGGTGTCGGTGGGGGTGGCGTCGGTGGGCAACGCGGTCGGGCTGCGGGGCCTGCCACCGGTGGTGATCTCGGCGATCCAGCTCGTGGAGGCCGCGCCGCCGCTGCGCGAGGGCATCGCCCGCCGGATCGGCGAGACGGCCACGGAGCAGGGCTTCGCCGTGGCCAACCTGCTGGTGACGACACTGACGTTCCGGCCGCTCGGCGCCACGGTGGCCGCTGTGCTGGCCGCGGCCCGGTACGCGGAGGTACGGGCCCGGCGCGGGGCGTGGGGGGACTGGGCGCGCAGGATGGCCGTGCACGAGGGGACGTACCGACACGACGCGGTGCCGGGCTACGAGCGGCCCGCCCCGCTGCCGCCGGGGCCGGGCGACCGGTATGCGAACGTGGCGGCTCCGGTGTCCCTCGCGGCGTACGGGCTGACGGCGGTCGGCGCGCTCAGCCATGACCGTGCGCTGGCGCTGCTGATCGCGGGGACGCCGCGGGGCCCGCGGTTCGGCCGGGAGGCGTTCGCGTCCTCGGTGGCACGGGCGGTCTCCGACCGCGGGGCACTGGTGCTGCGGCCGGAGGCGCTGCGCCGCCTGGACCGGATCGACACGGTGATCCTCGACGCCAGGGTGCTGGCCACCGGCGGCTGGACGGTCGAGGGTGTGGTGCGCCTGGCGCCGCCCGGCACCCCGGAGCCGGTCCGGCCGGACGGCCACGGTCCGGAGGGCGGTGGCCCGGACGGAGGCCCTCAGGAGGGTGGCCAGGAAAGCGGCGTTCCGAAGCAGCACGGTCCGGAAGGTCCGGACGACGACGAGCTTCACGCACGGATCCACGAGCTGATCGAGTCGGACGGCCCGTCCCGGTGGCGGCCCCGGCACGGCGTCGGCCCGGTACCGCCGCAACGGCAGGAAGGCTGGGAGCTGCGGCCTTTCACCGGTACGGACGCCGCTCCGGCCGGCGCCGTCGCAGCTGCGGAGCCGGCCGCGCTCGCTCGGCAGTGGGCCGAGGAGGGTGCGCAGGTCATGCTCGTCCTGCGGGAGGGCACGCCGGTGGCCGTGGCCGCCTTGGTGCCACAACTGCATCCGCTCGCCCACCACTTGGTGCGCGCGGCGCGGGAGTGCGGCCAAGTGCGGCTGGTGGGCGGCCCGCCGGGGCTGCACCGCCGGTTCGGGCTCCGCGAGGCCGCGCGCACGGGTCACCGGCGCACCGCTGCCCTGGTCCGCTCGCTCCAGTCGCAGGGCCACGGTGTCGCCGTCGTCTCGGCCCGGACCCGGCGCGCCCTCGTCCGCGCGGACCTGGGCATCGGAGTGATCCCCGGGCCCCGCCATGTGCCGTGGGACGCCGATGTCGCCGCCCCGCCCGACGTCGTCCACCTCCTGCTGACCGCTCTGCCCGAGGGGCGGCGGATCAGCCGGCTCTGCACCCGTCTGGAGGGCGCCGGCGCAGTGGCGGGCTCGGGCCTCGCTCTCCTGGTGCCCCGCCCACGTGCCTGGGTGCGGGCCCGCCTGGTGACCGACGGGGTGACCATCGCCGGAATCGCGGCGGGCTTCTGGGCGGGATGGCGGCTGCACAGGCGCCCGACCCCGGCCGCCGCGGAGCGTACGCCCTGGCATGCCATGACGGTACGTCAGATGATGGCGCGGCTCGGCACCTCGTCCCGGGGACTGGACGAGGCCGAGGCCGCGCGGCGCCGGCAGTTCACGGGCCGCGACCGGCACGACGGTGCCGTCACCCTGATCGGCAGGATCGCCGAGGAGCTGGCCAATCCGCTCACGCCCATCCTTGCGATCGGCGGCGGCATCTCGGCGGCGCTCGGTTCCGTGCTGGACGCCGTGCTCATCGGCGGTGTGCTCGGCGTCGACGCGCTGGTCGGCGGGGTGCAGCGGCAGAAGGCGGACCAGGCGGCGGATCGGCTGGTCGAGGCGACCTCGGCGCGAGTGCGGGTGCGTCGGCCCGGCCGGACGGAGGCGGTGGCGGCGGCCGGCGAGCATCTGGTGCGCGGCGACGCGATCGAGCTGCGGGCCGGGGACGCGGTCCCGGCGGACTGCCGGGTGGTGCGGGCGCAGGGCCTGGAGGTCGACGAGTCCAGCCTCACCGGCGAGTCGCTGCCCGTCGTGAAGAGCGCCGCGCCGACCGCGGCCCGGACGGTCGCGGACCGTACGTCCATGCTCTATCAGGGGACGACGGTGGCGGCCGGCGAGGCGCTGGCCGTGGTCGTCGCCACCGGCACGGCCACCGAGGCGGGCAGCGCGGCGGACGCGGGCCCCGAGGGCGGGCCGCCGGAGAGCGGTGTGGAGCGGCGGCTGAAGGCGCTGGGCCGCTGGTTCCTGCCGCTGTCCGTCGCCGCGGGCGTCGTCCTCTTCGCTGTGGACCTGCTGCGCAGGCGGCCCCTGGGCGCCGCCCTGGGGTCCGCGGTCAGCCTGTGCGTGGCGGCCGTGCCCGAGGGGCTGCCCTTCGTCGCCACGGTCGCGGAGCTGGCCGCGGCCCGTCGGCTGTCCACCCGCGACACCCTCGTACGCAGCGCCTCCACCATCGAGGCGCTGGGCCGTACCGATGTGCTGTGCTTCGACAAGACGGGCACGCTCACCGAGGGCCGGATCAGTCTCCAGCAGGTCTCCGACGCCCGGGAGGAACGTCCGCCCGACCGGCTCACCCTGGCGCTACGCCGGATCGTCGCCACGGCCGCCCTGGCGGGTCCACCGGGGCAGGCCGCGACCCTCGCGCACCCCACCGACCGTGCCATCGCGGCCGGCGCCGAGCTGCTCGGTGCCACCCCCGCCCGGGCCGCCGGGCTCGGTGCGGACTCCTGGCAGGGCCTTGCGGAGCTGCCGTTCGAGCCGGGGCGCGGCTACCACGCCGTGCTGGGGCGGTCCGACTCCGAGACGCGGATCGTCGTCAAGGGCGCACCGGAGGTCGTACTGGCCCGCTGCGTCAGCATCCGCCGGGACGACGCCCCCGAGCCCTTCGACGACCGGGTACGGGAGGAAATGGAAGCGGAGATCGACCGGCTGGCCCGGCTCGGTCTTCGGGTCCTCGCGGTCGCTGAACGCGTCCTGCCCACGGGGGCGTCCGAGGCACCCGTATCGCCGGAGTCGCTCGATGACGAGGACGTCGGCGAGCTGAGCCTGCTGGGCCTGCTGGGCCTCGCGGACCCGGTGCGGTCCACAGCGGCCGAGAGCGTGGACCGGCTGTCCAGGGCAGGGGTACGTATCGTCATGCTCACCGGGGACCATCCCAGCACCGCCGCCGCGATCGCCCGGGAACTGCGGCCGCACGAGGAGCCGCGGTTGATGACCGGGGCGGAGCTGGACTCCCTGGACGACCCGGCGCTCGCCCGCACGCTGCCGGACATCACGGTGTTCGCCCGGGTCACGCCGGCGCACAAGGTCCGCATCGTCACCGCGCTGCGCTCGGCCGGCCGGATCGTCGCCGTCACCGGCGACGGCGCCAACGACGCGCCCGCCATCCGGATCGCCGACGTCGGCATCGCCCTCGGCTCCCGGGCCACTCCCGCGGCCCGCGCCGCCGCCGACGTGGTGGTCACCGACGACCGCATCGAGACCATCGTCGACGCCTTCGTCGAGGGCCGGGCTATGTGGGCCTCGGTCCGTAAGGCGCTGGGCATCCTGCTCGGCGGCAACCTGGGGGAGATCATCTTCACCCTGGCGACCACGCTGCTCACCGGGCGCAGCGCGCTGAACGCACGCCAGCTCCTGCTGGTCAACCTGCTCACCGACATGCTGCCTGCCATGGCCATCGCCGCCCGCCCGCCCGCCGACAAGACCGACCGGTTGCTCGCGGAGGGGCCGGAGGCCTCCCTCGGCAAAGCCTTGATGCGGCACATCCGGCTGCGTGCCGCCGTGACCACGGCGGCGGCCACCGTCGCCTGGATCGCCGCCCGGGCGACCGGCACCCGAGCGCACGCCGACACCGTCGCCCTGGTCGCCCTGGTCGCGTCCCAGTTGCTCCAGACCCTGCAGGACGCCGGCCGCGATCCGGTGGTCGCCGCGGCCGCCGTGGGGTCACTGGTGGTGCTGGGTGCGGTGGTGAGCGTGCCGGGGCTCAGCCACTTCTTCGGCAGCCGGCCCCTGGGCCCCGCGGGCTGGACGATCGCGCTGGCGTCGGCGGCAGGGTCGGTTCTGGTGCCCGCCGCGGCGCAGGGGGCGGCCGGTGTGCTCACGCGGACGGGGCGAGGAGCGGGCGGCGCGGCGTGCCCGCAAGGGAAAGTTCACGCGCAGGCCACCCTGGTGCAGTCTTCCGGATGACATGAGACCGCACAAAGGAGTCGTACCCAGCACGATCCACACGAAAGGCGGCTCGTCATGCCGCACATCCTCACCACGATCGTCACCCAGGTCGCGGTCGCCCTGCTCGAGGCCGCCCTGATACGTCTGTTCATGCAGCTCTGGAAGTCGTTCGCCGCGGGCGCGCGTCCGGTGGCCGCCCCCGCCTGACCGCGGCGCTCGAGCCGCCCCTGAACCACCAAATGAACCACCAAATAGATTTATCCGGTTTGGCGGTTTAGTGGCGCATATGGATGGAAGCCGCTTCGGGGAGACTATCGACTCACGCTTTCCAGCAAAGGAGGGCGGAGATGATTCCCCCACACGTCGAGCCACAGTCCCAGCAAGAACAGCAACCTGCCGAGGCCCAGGCCGAAGAGGGCCGCGCCCAGGGGAGGCGGACGGGCGGCAAAGTGGTGCACATGCACACCGCGCACGCCAAGGTCCCCATCCCCTACGTGACCCCGGGCGACATGTTCTCCAACGTCCGCACGGCCACTTCCACGGCGACGTCCGCGGCCACCTCACTGCTTCCGTCGCCACGCAAGCTGGCCTTCTACGGCGTCCTCGGCGGCATGACCGCTGCCGGAGCCATCGGATGGCCGGTGGCGGTGGCCGTCGGCGCCGCCACCGAAGTGGTCACCCGAGAACAGGCCGCACGGCAACGCGAGGAACACGAACGCGTCGAGCGGGAACGCGCCGAACGCGAACAGGGCCGACAGTCCGCCACCGAGCAGACGCAGCCCGAAAGGCCCGCACGGACAGCGACGGCGTGACGTGCCCGTGTCCGGAACACCGGTGGGATCCGAACGCCGTGGACAGCTGTGGACGGCTTTCGGATCCCACCGGCGTTTTTGAACAACCTCGGCATGTCGGAGGCGATTGTCAGGCGACGGGTACTGCCTCGCGTGCGGTGGGGACCGCGGGTGTGGTGCGGCTGAGGAGATCCTTGTGGATCACGCCGGACTGGGCGACGACGACGATGTTGGACGGGTCGCCGAGGCCCGCGATGTCGGTGAGGGGATCGACGGCGCTGACGACGAAGTCGGCGAGCTTGCCGGTCTCCAGGGTGCCCAACTCCTCTTCTAGGCCCAGGAGTTCGGCTGCCGTGGCGGTTCCGGCGACGAGCGCGTCGGCGGGGGACATGCCGAGCTCGACGAGATAGCCGAGTTCCAGCAGGTTGCGGCCGTGCGGGACGACACCGGCGTCGGTGCCCATGGCGATCTTGGCGCCGCGCTCGATGGCGTGGGCGATGTTGGTCTTCGTGATCCCCGACCAGCGCACCTTCTTCTCGTAGTGATACGGCTGCATCGCCGCCTTGTCGATGCCGGTGAAGACGGTCGAGAGCGTCGGTACGAGGAAGACGCCGCGCTCGGCGGCGAGGTCGAGGGCCTCGTCGTCGATGCCGTAGCCGTGCTCCACGCTGGTGACGCCGCCGAGAATGGCGGCGTGGATGCCGGCCAGCCCCTGGGCGTGCGCGGCGACCGGACGGCCGCCGTGGCGGTCGGCCTCATCGACCACCGCCCGCACCTCCTCCACGCGCAGCCCCTCGTCGTCGGGGGTGTCGTGAGGGCTGCCCATGCCGCCGGTGGTGCAGATCTTGATCACGTCCGCGCCGGTACGGATCGCCTTGCGTGTCGCGAGCCGCGCCTCGTCCGGGGTGTCGGCGAGATGGGCGCCGCCCTCGTGGAGGTGCATATGGCCGCCGTCGAAGTGGTGGAAGTCGCCGTGGCCGCCGGTGTGGCTGATGGCGTTCACGGCGATCTTCAGCCGAGGGCCGGCAATGAGGCCGTGGGCGAGCGCGTCCCGCACCCCACGCGTGGCACCGGCGAGGTCACGGGCGGTGGTGACCCCGGCGTCGAGGGTGGCGCGCAGGCGCTCGGCGGTCTCGTAGGCGACGTACGCGGGGTCGGTCTTGAGCGCGTGGAACGGACCCTGGGGCAGGCTGAGCTTGACGTGGACGTGGGTGTCGATGAAGCCCGGCAGCAGGGTGCGTCCGGCCAGGTCGATCTCGCGGGCGCCCGGGGAGGGCGGGGCGGTGGCCGCTTCGCCCGCGTAGGTGATGCGCCCTTGTGCGTCGGTGACGAGCACGGCGTCGCGGATCGGTGCGGCGTCGGGCTTGCCGGTGATGAGGCGGGCGTTGGTCAGACGGAGCGGCTCGGTGGGCATGAGGATGTCCGGTTTCCCTTCAGGTGGTTCAAGTGATTCAGGTGGTGTGGAACGGGGCTCAGACGAGGGTGAAGCCCGGGGAGGCCGGGTCGGCGTCGAGCAGGGTGCGGGTGTAGGGGGCTGCGGGCGACGCGTAGACGCGGGAGGCCGGGCCGTGTTCGACGAGCTCGCCGTGGTGGACGACGGCCACCTCGTCGGAGACCTGCCGTACCACGGCGAGGTTGTGGGAGATGAAGACCATCGTGAGGTCGAGCTCGTGCCGGAGCTCGTCGAGAAGGGCGAGGATCTCGGCCTGGACGGAGACGTCGAGGGCGGAGGTGATCTCGTCCGCGATGACGAGGCTGGGCCGGATCATCAGGCCGCGTGCGACGGCGATGCGCTGGCGCTGGCCGCCGGAGAACTCATGCGGGTAGCGGTCGATGGCGTCGGCCGGCATGCGGACCCGTTCGAGCCACTCGGCGATGACGGCTCGATGCTTGCGCACCGCGGCACGCCGGGGGTCGAGCGCCTCGGCGAGGGCCACGCCGACGGTGCGGCGGGGGTCGAGCGAGGAGTACGGGTCCTGCGGGATGAGCTGGACGCGGCGGCGGAGGGTGGTGCGGGCCCGGCCCCGGACGCCGGCGACGTCGGTGCCGTCGATGGTGATCGAGCCGGACCGGGGGCGCAGGCCGCCGACGATCGCTTTGGCGAGGGTGGATTTGCCCGAGCCCGACTCGCCCACCAGGCCGAGCGTGCGGCCCCGGGGGAGGGTGAGGCTGAGGTCGCGTACCGCGTGGGTGGCGGCGGGCCCATGGCCGTATGTGATGTCGAGGTTCTCGATGCGGAGGAGGATGTCGGTCATCGGCGGGACTCCTCGGCGGTGGCGGTGGCGGCGTCGGCGACGGCAGGTGTGGCGCCGAGGGCAGGTGTGGCGGCGACCGTGGGTGCGCCGGCGACCGTGGGCGTCGCGGCCACCAGCTTGCGGGTGTAGGGGTGTTGGGCGGACTCGGCCGTGAGGTTCGCCGCCGTGGTCTCCTCGACGATGCGGCCGCCGTTCATCACCAGTACGCGGTCGCACAGCGCCCGTACGACAGCCAGGTCATGGGAGATGAAGAGGATGGCGGTGCCGAACTCGCGGTTGATGCGCACGAGTTCGCGCAGGATCTCGGCCTGCACGGTGACGTCGAGCGCGGTGGTGGGCTCGTCGGCGATGAGCAGCCTGGGCGTGGTGGCGATCGCCGAGGCGATCATCGCGCGCTGGCGCATGCCGCCGGAGAGCTCGTGAGGGTGCTGGCGGAGACGGAGTTCGGGCTGGGTCATTCGCACCGCGCGCAGGGCGTCGAGGATGCGGGTGCGGGCCTCGGCGCGGCCGGCGCGGGCGTGGGTACGGAGGACCTCGGTGAGCTGGGTGCCCAGCCGGAGCGCGGGATTGAAGGTGGTGCCGGGGTCCTGGTAGACGAGGCCCATCGCGAGGGCGAGGTCCCGGGGTGCCATGCGGCCGAGAAGGTCGAGGTCGCCGAGGCGCATGCGGGCGGGCCGGGCGGTGAGCCCTTCGGGCAGCAGGCGGGCCAGGGCCATGGCGGTGAGGGACTTGCCGGAGCCGGACTCGCCGACGAGGCCCACGATCTCGCCGGGCGCGATGCGCAGGGAGACGTGATCGACAAGGGTGTGGCCGACGGCGTCGGTGATGACGAGATCGTCGAGTTCGACGAGAGCCGTGGCGTCCTTGGCCCCGGTATCTGCCGCCGCGCCCTGCACCTCGGCGTCCGCTGTGACGTCCTTGTTCTCGGCGGTCTCGGCGGTCTCGGCGGTCTCGGCGTCGGCAGCGGAGTGCTTGGCCTTGGCGTCCGCTGTGGCACCCCGCGCGCCCGCCGAGCCGGCGCCCGAGGCATCGGAACGGAGCAGCGCCGCCGCGCGGCCACGGGAACCGGTGCGGGGGTCGGCGGCCGCGGCGAGGCCGTCGCCGATGAGGGTGGCGGCGACGCCCGTGAGCACGATGAGCAGGGTCGGGCCCACCATCTGCCAGGGGCGGCCGGCCAGCAGGGACGGCAGGGCCTCGTTGAGCAGCTTGCCGTAGTCGTAGTCGGGCGACTGGACGCCGAGACCGACGAAGGACAGCGCGGAGAGCGCGGTGAGCGCCTGGGCGAAGGCGGAGGCGGCGAGAACGAGCAGCGGCTCGGCCATGTTGGGGAGCATGTGCCGGGTGGCGATGCGGTGCCCGGGTACGCCCATGAGGCGGGCGGTGGTGACGAAGTCGCGGCGGGAGATCTGGGCGGCGAGGTTCGCGGTCAGGCGGGCGAAGTGGGGGACGCCGGCCAGGCCGATGGCGGTGACGGCCGATCCGGTGCCCGGTTCGAGGATGGCGGCAACGACCAGCGCCAGGAGCAGGGCGGGAAAGGCGACGAGGGCGTCGATGGAACGCAGTCCGAGGGTGCGCAGCCGCCTCGGGGCAAGCCACACCGCCGTGCCGATGAGGATGCCGCCGAATACGGAGACGGCGGCCGCGCCGAGGGTCATCAGCAGGGTGAGCCCGGTGGCGACAAGGCTGCGGGCGAGCATGTCGTGGCCGGAGGCGTCGGTGCCGAACCAGTGGGCGGCCGACGGCTGGGCGGCACTGTCACCGAGGGCGGTGGCGCGCTCGTCGAGCAGCAACGGGGCGAGGAAGCCGGTCGCGACGATCGCGGCCATCAGGGCCAGTCCGATGACGAGGCCGGGCGTCCAGTTGAAGCGCCGGGGTGTCCCGGCCGCGAGCGGCGGCACAGCGGGGGCGGCCGGGGTGGTGGTGACGCTCTCAGTCGCCATGAGCGCCTCCGAGATTGCGGGAGTCGACGAGCGCGAGCAGCACATCGACGACGAGGTTGACGAGGGCGGCGATCATGCCGATGACCAGGACCATGCCCTGGATGACGGGGTAGTCGCGGTCGAGGATCGCCTTGATGATGCCGGACCCGAGGCCGGGCAGCGCGAACACGCTCTCGATGATCAGCGCGCCGCCGAGCATGCCGGAGAGGACCAGGCCGCTGAGGGTGAGCGTGGTGGTCAGCAGGTTGGGCAGCGCGTACTTCAGGTGGAGGGCGGCGGGCTTCAGGCGCCAGCCGCGCGCGGTGCGCATGTAGTCGTTCTCCAGGACGACCGCGGTCTCGCGGCGCACGACACGGGAGACGGTGCAGGCGGGGCCGACGGCCAGAGCGGCGATGGGAAGGAGGAGGGAGAGGTTGGGGTCGCCCGGGGAGTAGGCGGGCGGGAGGAGCGGGACGACGCCGATGCCGGTCGCGAAGAGGACGACGAGGAAGGTCGCCATGATGTAGCCCGGCACGGAGTCGAGGAAGCCGGTGAGAGCGCCGAAGGCGGTGTCCAGCCACCGGCGGCGACCGCCGCGCGTGGCGATGGCCACGGCCATGCCGAGCGGGACGGCGACGATCAGGACGACGAGGATGGCGTAGAGGGAGACGAGCGCGGTGAACGGCAGACGGTTCCCGATGATGGTCTCGACCGGCTGGCGGTACTGGAAGGAGTCGCCGAGGTCGCCGGTCAGGACTCCGCCGGCGTAGTCGAGGAACTGGGTGAGAACGGGGCGGTCCAGGCCGAGTTGGGAGTGGAGGGCCGCGATGTCCTCGCGGGTGGCGTCGGGGCCGGCGAGGGCCACCGCCGGGTCGCCGGGGATGAGCTGCACGATGAGGAACGACAGCACGAGCAGTACGAGGAAGACCGCGGCCAGACCGATGAGGCGGCGGAGGGCGAAGGCCGGCCAGGGCCGGCGGCCCGTGGGGACGGTGCGGCGGGCCGCGGGTGCGGGGACCGGTGCGGCCGGTGGTGGGGCGGACGTGGTGGTGGTCATGGCGCGGGGCTCCGTGTCAGCCGGTGATGCGGATCGTCGCGGGATCGATGTAGTCGCCGAGGGTGCGGATCGAGACACTGTCGGCGCTGACGGCGGCTTCGGCGAGGCCGGCGAGCGGGGCGGCGTCCACCCGCTCGAGGAAGGACTCCTGGGCCCGTTGCAGTGCCTGGCAGCGCTTGTCGGCGGCGGTGGTGCTCATCGCCTGCTGGAGGGCGGCGTAGCCCTTCTCGTCGACGGCGCCGGTCTTGTTGCGCCCCCCGTCCTCGGTGGCCGGGCCCATGACGCGCAGCAGGGAGGAGGGGAGGGTGCCGACGACATTGAGGTCGCCCTGGATCGTGACGTCCCAGCCGTTGCCACCGGTGCTGGTGACCTCGGACCACTGCGCGTTGTCGAGGTTGCGCAGCTTGACGTCGGCGCCGGCGTTGCGCAGCACTTCGGCGATGTACTCGTTGCCCTGTTCGAGTTGGTTGGTGCCGACGAGGCGGATGGTGACGCCGTCGAGGACCTTGCCCGCGGCGTCGGGGTCGTAGCCGGGGAGCAGCGAGGTATCGGTGTTGACGCACGGCAGCTCGGCGGAGCCGACGGACCTGAGGACCTGACCGCGGCCGTTGGTGGCCACCTGGGTGAACGCATCGGGGTCCACGGCCTGGGCGACGGCGCGCCGCAGGCCGGGGCGGCCGGCGAAGACCGAGCCCTTGCGCTCGTTGAACAGCAGGTAGGCGCCGATCTGGTTGACCAGGTCGAGCGAGAAGGAGTCGTTGTTCTCGAACCGGACCATGCTCTCGTCGGAGAAGCTGGCGACATCGAGCGCGCCGGAGAGCAACTGGGTGGCCTTCGTGGACTGGTCGCCGAAGGGCGTGAGCACCAAAGTGGCGGGGGCGGTGCCCTTGAGAGGTTCGGAGAAGCGGGGCCAGGCATCGTAGTCCTGACGCAGCGTCAGTTCATATCGCACGGCGGGGGTGGCCCGGGCGAGGGTGTACGGGCCCGAGAACGCACCCTTGACCTTGCCCGCGGCCAGGCCTTCGGGGTCGGCGAGGCCTGCCGGACAGACGATGCCGGTCTGCGGCAGTGAGAGCCCGGTGGGCAGGTCGGCCCAGTCCTCGGTGAGTTCGACGGTGACGGTGTCCGCGTCGTCATCGGCGGTGACGGTGGCCTTCCCGCCGCCCATGGCGAGGGTGCGGCCCGGGGAGGCGGTCTCGGGGTCGGCGAAGCGGGTGAGGGAGTCGGCGACGACGGTCGGGGTGATGGGGGTGCCGTCGGAGCATGTGGCGCCGGAGCGGATGGTGAAGACGAACTCCGAGGCGGAGACTGCCTTCCAGCCGGTGGCCAGCCCGCCGGTGAGCCCGTCGCTGTCGCGGCGGGTGAGGGTGTCGTAGAAGAGCCGGTCCACGAAGTAGTCGTCGCTGGCGGCGCCGAGGGCGGGATCGAAGGTGGAGGGGTCGCTGCCGATGCCGGCATTGACGGTGTCGGTGGCGGAGCCGCCGGCGCCGCGCGCGGAGAGGCAGCCGGTCGACGTGGCCAGGACGGCCACGAGCGCCACCGCGAGAAGGGGCGGCCTGAGGCGTGTTCTTCGCATGGAGAGTCTCCGGGGCGAATCTGACGAGTCGGGGAGGGAGGCGGGGAAGCGGGG
>NZ_JAAKZY010000070.1 GCF_011045015.1 Streptomyces scabichelini
CACCCAAGGGGCGCGGGGAACTGCGCGACCAGCCACAACGCACCCCGCACGAAACAACGAACCCAACCGCTCAACCGCCGGAGGCAACCGCCTCGATGTCCCCGAGCACCAGCTCACCATTGAGCGTGGCCGCCGCCCGATACCCCAAGGCGGCCGCGTTGATGACCTGCTCCGCGAAGCCGACCGCGTTGCCCGCGGCCCAGACGCCGGGCACGCTCGTGCGCCCTGTTTCGTCCACCGCCGCGTACACCCCGAACGGAGTCTCGTTCATGTCTGCGCCGAGCCGCTCCAGCAGGTCCGTACGCGGAACGGGGCGAGGCACGACGAAGACCACGGAGCGCTCGTGCGTGGAACCGTCCGTCAGGCGCACCCCGGTCAGCCGGTCGTCCTCCACGGCGAGCTCCTCGACCTCGCCGGGAACCACCTTGACCCCGGCCGCGGCGAGCTTGCGCAGATCGTCGTCGGGAACTTCGGCCTCGGCGACCGTGTGCAGGAACAGGGTCACGTCCTTCGACCACTGCGTGACGATGAGCGCCTGGTGCACGCTCATGACGGACGTCGCGAGCACTCCGAACGCCTGGTCCCGGACCTCCCAGCCGTGGCAGTACGGACAGTGCAGCACATCCCGGCCGAACCGCTCCGCAACCCCGGGCACCGACGGCAACTCGTCCGCGAGCCCGGTCGCGATCACCAGCCGACGTGCGTGCACGGTACGCCCGGACGCCAGCGTCACATCGAACTCCCCGGCGTCGTCACGCACGGCGTCCACCGCACGGTCCTTGACCGGTTCGACCCCGTATCGCGCGATCTCCCGCCGCCCCTCGGCGAGGAACTCGGCGGGTGACATCCCGTCCCGCGACAGATAGCCCTGCATGTGCGCGGCAGGCGCGTTGCGCGGCTCGCCCGCGTCGACGACGAGCACCTGGCGCCGTGCGCGGCCCAGGACGAGTGCGGCGGACAGCCCGGCCGCGCCGCCTCCGACGACGACCACTTCGTAACGATCGGTCATGGTGACCACCTCCACGGACAAGGTCGCCCCACGGCTGCGGCATTGACAAACACATTTGCCGAAACTGCAATGTACTCATGAGTGAGGACGAGGCGGAGCTGAATGAGCGGGACACCGGCGAGGTGCTGGCGGGAGTCGGCCCCCGGCTGCGGCGGATCCGGAAGGAGCGGGGCGCGACGCTCGCCGGGCTGTCGGAGGCGACCGGTATCTCGGTGAGCACCCTGTCGCGGCTGGAGTCCGGCCTGCGCAAGCCCAGCCTGGAACTGCTGCTGCCGATCGCCCGGGCCCACGAGGTGGCTCTGGACGAGCTGGTAGGGGCTCCGGCGGTGCGGGATCCGCGGATCCGGTCCCAGCCGATCGAGCGGCACGGGCGCACCTACTGGCCGCTCACCCGCCAGCCGGGCGGACTCCAGGCGTTCAAGGTGCTCGTACCGCAGGGGCAGGAGGAGCCGGAACCCCGTGTCCACGAGGGGTATGAATGGCTCTATGTCCTCTCCGGGCGGCTGCGGTTCGTGCTGGGCGAGCACGATGTGGTGCTCACGGCTGGGGAGGCCGCCGAGTTCGACACACGCGTGCCGCACTGGTTCGGGTCGACGGGGGAGGGGCCGGTGGAGTTCCTCAGCCTGTTCGGGCCGCAGGGGGAGCGGATGCACGTACGGGCACGGCCCAAGCGGTCGTGATGTGCGTGACGGTAGCCTGATCGGCAAGCGACCGCTTAGTATGCAAACTGACCCCGGTCAGACGACGCAGTCTCGTGTCCCGTGGAGGCCCCGCATGCAGGCATGGCAAGTGCATCAGAACGGCGAGCCGGGCGAGGTGATGCGGCTCGATGAGGTGGAGCTGCCGGTGCCCGGTGAGGGGCAGGTCCTGCTGAAGGTGCGTGCCGCGAACATCAACTTCCCGGACGCCCTGCTGTGCCGCGGGCAGTACCAGATCAGGCCGCCGCTGCCGTTCACGCCCGGCGTGGAGATCTGCGGCGAGACAGAGGACGGGCAGCGGGTCATCGGCAATCCCGCGCTGCCGTACGGCGGCTTCGCCGAGTACGCGGTCGCGGACGCCGCGGCCCTGCTGCCCGCGCCCGAGGCGCTCGACGACGCCGAGGCCGCGGCGCTGCACATCGGCTACCAGACGGGGTGGTTCGGTCTGCACCGTCGCGCGGGTCTGGAGGCCGGCGAGACGCTGCTCGTCCACGCTGCCGCCGGCGGGGTCGGCAGCGCGGCCGTGCAGCTCGGCAAGGCCGCGGGCGCCAGGGTCATCGGCGTCGTCGGCGGGGCCGACAAGGCGGACGTGGCACGGGAGTTGGGGTGCGACGTCGTCATCGACCGGCGCGCCGAGGACGTCGTCGGCGCCGTGAAGGAGGCCACCGGCGGCCGGGGTGCGGACGTGATCTACGACCCGGTCGGCGGCGAGGCGTACACCCAGTCCACGAAGGTCGTCGCCTTCGAGGGGCGGATCCTGGTCGTGGGCTTCGCGAGCGGGTCCATTCCCAGTCCGGCGCTCAATCACGCCCTGGTGAAGAACTACTCGATCCTGGGCCTGCACTGGGGCCTCTACAACACCAAGAACCCGAAGCTGGTCCTGCACTGCCATGAGCAGCTCACCGAGCTGGCCGGCCGCGGCGCCATCAAGCCGCTGGTCAGCGAGCGCGTACCGCTGGGTGGTGCGGCGGCGGCTGTGCAGCGCGTTGCCGACGGGGTCACCACGGGCCGTGTCGCCGTAGTGCCGTCGCTGGACGGAGCCGCCGTATGACCGATGCCGCCGAACTGCGCCGCCGTACGCGTGAATTGCTGGCCGTGTGCCCGCCTGACACGACCGGCCGCCTCGACTTCCTCAAGGCCCGCTTCGACGCCGGACTCGCCTGGGTGCACTACCCGGAGGGCCTCGGCGGACTCGGCGCGCCGCGTTCCCTGCAGGCCGTCGTGGACGCCGAGCTGGAGGCGGCGGGCGCCCCCGACAACGACCCGCGGCGCATCGGCATCGGCCTGGGCATGGCCGCGCCGACGATCCTCGGCTTCGGCACGGAGGAGCAGAAGCGCCGCTTCCTCAGGCCCCTTTGGGTGGGCGAGGAGGTCTGGTGCCAGCTGTTCAGTGAGCCGGGCGCGGGCTCCGACCTCGCCGCGCTGGGTACGCGGGCCGTCCGTGACGGTGACTCATGGGTGGTGAACGGCCAGAAGGTCTGGACGTCCAGCGCCCACCTCGCGCGCTGGGCCATCCTCATCGCCCGTACGGACCCGGACGTGCCCAAGCACCGCGGCATCACGTACTTCATCTGCGACATGACCGACCCCGGTGTCGAGGTGCGGCCGCTGCGCCAGATCACCGGCGAGGCCGAGTTCAACGAGGTGTTCCTCACCGACGTCCGTATCCCCGACGCCCACCGGCTCGGCGAGATCGGCGACGGCTGGCGGGTCGCCCAGACGACGTTGATGAACGAGCGCGTGTCCATCGGCGGTATGCGCATCCCGCGCGAGGGCGGCATGATCGGCCCGGTGTCGAAGACCTGGCGCCAGCGCCCCGACCTGCGCACCCACGACCTGCACCAGCGGCTGCTCACGCTCTGGGTCGAGGCCGAGGTCGCCCGCCTCACCGGCGAACGGCTGCGCCAGCAACTCGTCGCGGGCCAGCCGGGCCCCGAGGGCTCCGGTCTGAAGCTGGCGTTCGCCCGCCTCAACCAGGAGATCAGCGGCCTGGAGGTCGAACTCCTCGGCGAGGAGGGCCTGTTGTACGAGGACTGGACGATGAGCCGACCGGAGCTGGTGGACTTCACCGGGCGCGACGCCGGCTATCGCTATCTCCGCTCCAAGGGCAACAGCATCGAGGGCGGGACCAGCGAGGTCCTGCTGAACATCGTCGCCGAGCGCGTCCTGGGCCTGCCGTCCGAGCCGCGCACCGACAAGGACGTCGCCTGGAAGGACCTCGCCCGATGACTGATCTGCTCTACTCGGAGGAGGAAGAGGCGCTGCGCGCGGCCGTACGCGGCCTCCTGGCCGACCACTGCGACGCGGCGGACGTACTCGCCCGCGTGGAGTCCGAGGCCCCGCACGACCGTGAGCTGTGGAAGGCCCTCAGCGACGGTATGGGCCTGGCGGGCCTCCTCGTTCCCGAGTCGTCGGGCGGACAGGGCGCCACGCACCGTGAAGCCGCCGTGGTTCTGGAGGAGTTGGGCCGCGCTATCGCCCCCGTGCCGTATCTCACGAGCGCCGTCGTCGCCACGGAGGCGCTGCTGGCCTGCGAAGGGAACGAGGCGGCCGAGCTGCTGTCCGCGCTGGCATCCGGCCGTACGATCGGCGCACTGGCGGTGACGCTGTCCACGGCGCCCGGGGCGCCCTTCAAGTCCGTACGGCATGAAGAGGGCGCCCTGCACGGGGAGTTGACGGGCATCGCGGACGCGGCCGTCGCCGACGTACTGCTCGTGCCCGCGGACGACGGTGGCCTGTACGCGGTGGAGGCCGACGCCGTGACCGTCAGCCCGCACGTGTCCCTGGACCTGACCCGGCCCGTCGCGACGGTGGTTCTGGAAGGCGCGCCCTGCCGCCTGCTGGGGGACGCCGAACCCGCCGTACGACGTGCTCTGCGCGCCGGGGCCGGACTGCTCGCCTCCGAGCAACTCGGCCTCGCCGACTGGTGCCTGACCGAAACGGTCCGCTACCTGAAGGACCGCAAGCAGTTCAACAGGCCCGTCGGCGGCTTCCAGGCCCTCAAGCACCGGCTCGCCCAGCTGTGGCTGGAAGTCGTCAACACGCGTGCCGCTGCCCGCAACGCCGCCGACGCGCTGGCCACCGGGAGCACGGACGCGGATGTGGCGGTCGCCGTCGCCCAGGCGTACGCCGCGCGCGTCGCGGTCCACGCCGCCGAGGAGGCGGTGCAGTTGCACGGCGGCATCGGCATGACGTGGGAGCACCCCGTGCACCTGTACCTGAAGCGGGCCAAGGCCGACTCGATCGCGTACGGCACGGCGGGCGGCCACCGGGAGGCACTGGCCGAACTGGTCGACCTCCCAGCACCCTGACGTACACCTGCTTACACCTGTGAGAAGCCCGCCCCACATGGGGCGGGCTTTTCCGTGTGCTCTGCACGGATGAAGTGAACGCACAGCGGCAGTCCGGCCAACTCCCCGCATGCCCCTGCTCCTTGGGCCCCTCTGCATCGCATACTCGCTGAGATTCCGTACGGCACTCAGGGAGGCAGCGCATGGCCCTCACCACCCGTCGCAGAGCACTCACCATCCTCGGCGGTGCCCTCGCGGGCACGGTCGCCGTGCCCGCGTACGCACAGGCGAGCGAGCGGAAGCACGGCCCGCGCCCGCTGTGGCGCGCCCACGCCCACAACGACTACCTGCACACCAGGCCCCTCTTGGACGCCCTGGACCACCGCTTCGGCAGCATCGAGGCCGACATCTTCCTCGTCGGCGACCAACTCCTCGTGGCCCACGACCCGATCGACCTCGACCCGACGCGCACCCTCGAGTCCCTCTACCTGGACCCGCTCGCCGCCCGCGTGAAGGGCAACCACGGCTCGGTGTACCGGGGTTACCGCAAGCCGATCCAGCTCCTCATCGACATCAAGACCGAGGGCTCGTCGACGTACCTCGAACTCGACCGCCATCTGCGCCGCTACCGGCACCTGTTCACGACGTACGCGCACGGCCGTGTCTTCCCCGGCCCGGTCACGGCTGTGATCTCCGGCGACCGCGCGGCCCGTACGCCGATGCAGGCCCAGACCGTGCGGCGCGCCTTTTACGACGGCAGGCTCCTCGACCTCCTGGCTCCCGTCCCGGCCCCGGCCTCCTTCATCCCGCTGATCAGCGACAACTGGACGCTCAACTTCACCTGGCAGGGCGTCGGTCCGTTCCCCGACGCCGAGCGCCAGAAGCTGCGCGGCATCATCTCGGCGGCGCATTCGCGCGGGCAGAAGGTCCGCTTCTGGGCCACGCCCGACCTGGCGGGCCCGGCCCGTGACGCGCTCTGGGGCGAACTCCTCGCAGCCGACGTCGACTACCTCAACACCGATGATCTCGCCGGGCTCGAGAAGTTCCTGGACGCCAACAAGCGGGCTTAGGCCGGCCTGGCCCAGCCCAGCGCTTTCACAACCAGTCAACACACGTTCGGCGGACACGTCAGCCGCTCGGACGAACCCCCCGCTACGCCACACTTGCGGCCGAAAGCCGCGATATGGGCGTGGCGGAGGAGGTTGACGATGGCCATTTCCATCTCTGTGGTGCTGTTGCTCACGATCCTGGCGGTGATCTTCATGCGCACCGGGGCACTGAAGATCCCGCACGCCTTGGTCTGCGTCCTGCTCGGCTTCTACCTCGCGAGCACGAGCATGGCGCCCACCATCCACAGCGGCATCTCGGCGACAGCGGACATCGTCAGCGGCCTCAGGCCCTAGCAGCCTCAGGCCCTGAGCGCTCTGCACAGCGCGCGGATCACGGCCGGGTGAACACACCGATCCCGTTCGGCACCGGGCGCTCGGCGCCGCCGCTGGGATGGTTGCGTACGCTCACGGCCGCCGCGCCGGGCTCCCGGGCAACCAGCGTGGTGGAGCCCCCGCCGTCGAGGCTGAAGGCGTCGACGGAGCCCAACTGGCGTAGGGTGTCCGCCACTTCGGCGATGGTGAGACCGGTGCGGAACTCGGGCGCCCCGTCCAGCGCGAGCAGCAGCAGCCGCTTGCCGCCGTCCGAGATGCCCGCCGCGGTGCGCACCGCGGAGGTCGCGTTGTCGAGACCGGCGAGCGGCTGCCCCCCTCTCAGGACCGGGTAGCCGCCGACCACGAAGCGGTACGCGACCTTGGAGCCGGCCGCCACCAGCTTGTGCCGCACCTCGACCCGCTCGCCCAGGGAAAGCTTCCGCAGCTGCTGGGCGCCCGCCTCCCGGCCGACCAGGACCGTCGTGCCGGACGCGATGGGTCCGCTGCCGGGTGTGTCGGCCGAGGACACGACGCGGCCGTCCTCGACCCTCACCTCGTACGTGTCCGCACTGCAGGGCGCGGCCCGGTCGGTGTCCGTGCCGCAGGTGGCCCGCACCCGGGAGGCGCTGCCCCAGTCCGCGGTGAACGCGCCGACGGAACCGACCGGCAGCGCGTACTGGTTGAGCCCGCCGAGTGGCAGCCGTGCCTCACCGGTAAGGACCGAACCGTCGAGGGCCAGGCTGTCGAGGCGGGCCCGGCGGTCGGTGCCCACGCCGAGCACGTCCTTGGTGCTCGTACCGGGCGGCAGAGCGGGACCGAAGCGCTGACCGTCGGGAACCGCCGCCTTGAGGGTGTGTCCGTTCGCGATCGCGGGGCCGACGGACGCTCCGGTCGCCTCGACGCCCGGATGCTGGGTCTCGGTGATGTTGAAGAAGTCGCCGTTGACGCCCGCGACGGCGCCGCGCGTGTCGGCCAGTCGGGAGACGGTGGCGCGGGCCGCCACAACGCCGGGATGGAGGAGGTCGACGTTCACCCGTGGGTTGCGGAGATCGACGCTGAGTACGTGTGCGTGCGCCACACCCTTCGCGGCCGGAATATCCAACTCCGTGTACTCCACGCCCGGAGCGATCTCGACCGCGCTCTGCGCGCCGCCGGCCGGTGCCGCCCCCGCCAGGGACGCACCGGCCAGCGCACTCCATACCGCGACCACCGTCAGCGCGGTTCTGAACCGTCTGCATGCCATGTTGCCCCCTGCTGTCTCCGCCGTCTTCCCAACAAGCCCAGGACACGGGGGAGTTCACCACAGGGTGGTTGACGTGACGATGCTACGCACCGACTACGTACCGACGAGACGCGAACGGATCAGAAAACGTACCCCTTCGGGTGCCTCCAGCGAGAAGCCGCTGCCCCGCCCCTCCACCACGTCGACGATCAGCCGGGTGTGACTCCACACCTCGTACTGGCTCTTCGACATCCAGAACGTCACCGGCTCGTCGACCCCCTCGACGGTGAGCGAGGCCAGCAGCACATCGGAGTCGCCGGTCCGGAACTCGCCCTCCGGGTAGCACATGGGCGCGCTGCCGTCGCAGCAGCCGCCGGACTGATGGAACATCAGCGGACCGTGGACGGCGCGGAGTCGGCGCAGCAGTTCGGCGGCGGCGGAGGTCAGTTCCACGCGCGGGGCGGATGAGGTCACCGTGCATCACTCCTCGGCTCGGCGCGCTCGCCGGCGCGGCCGTGACGCAGCCAACCATCTGACCCGTTGCAAGAAGGTTGCACGCGGAGGAGTGACGCAGGAGAAACAGCGCACGCACGGAGAAACGGCGCACGCACGGAGAAGCGGCGCCGCGGATCACGGAGTGCTCGGGGAAGCGCTCGGCTCCTTCTCGACCGGGTCCGGCGGCGACGAGATCCGCCCGGTCGCGAGGTAGCCGTCGATCTCCTGGGCCAGATAGGGGCATTGGTCCGTCGGATGGTCGCTCGGGCAGGACAGCAGGTGGGCGAGATAGGCACGGGCGGCGGTCAGGCGGGCGAGCTGCTCCTCGCACTCGGTGACGCGCGCACGGACCGCCGTACGCCAGTCGCGGTCGTTGCCGGAGCCGGCCAGCAGGGCGGAGATCTCCGGGAGGCTCATCATCGTGGTCTTCTGCAGCAGTTGGACCACCGCGATGCGCCGCACGTCCGCGTCGCTGTAGGTACGGCGTCCCGAGGTACGGGCGGGCGTGACAAGACCGCACCGCTCCCACCAGCGGAGGGTGGACACGGCCACGCCGAAGCGTGCCGCGACCTCTCCGATGCCGTACGCGGTGGGGGACTTCGAGGTCGTGGTTGACATTGATGCTGGGCGCGTTCGTCGCCCTGCTCGACGTCTCGATCGTGACCGTCGCCCTGCCCGACATCGGATCCGATCTGGACACCCGAACCTCGGGCATGCAATGGGTCGTCGACGCCTACATCCTGCCCCTGTCCGCGCTCCTGCTGACCAGCGGCGTGATCAGCGACCTCCCCCACTGCCTTAAGGGCGTGGGGGGACCCCCATCGGCCGCAAACGCACGTACCTGACCGGCGTGGCCCTCTTCGCTCTCGCCTCGCTGGGCTGCGCGATCGCCCCGTCCATCGGCACGCTCATCGCGGCGCGTGCCGTGCAGGGCGCCGCGGCCGCGCTTCTCTTCACCGGCACGCTGTCGAACCTCGCCCAGGCATATCCGGAACCGCGCGAACGCGCCCGGATGATCGGCCTCAACGGCACCGTCGGTGGATCCGCGATCGTCATCGGGCCGCTGGTCGGCGGCTTGCTGGTCGACAGCGTGGGCTGGCGCGGCATCTTCCTGATCAACCTGCCGATCGGTCTGCTGACCCTCTGGCTCGCCGCCCGCTCGCTCCCGGAAACCTCCGATCCGCGGCACGCCCACTTCGACCTCACCGGCCAGATCCTCGCCCTCGTCCTGCTCGGCACGCTCACGTACGGCCTGATCGAAAGCCGCGCCTACGGATGGAGTTCGGCCCATACCGTGGTGCCGCTGGTCACCGCCGTGGTGGCCCTGTTCCTCTTCGTGTGGTGGGAGCGGCGCAGTGCGCGGCCGATGCTGCCGGTACGGCTCTTCTGTGAGGCGCCGTTCACCGTGCCGAACGTCTGCTCGTTCGTCCTCGGCTTCGGCACCAGCGCGGTGTTCTTCCTGCTCTCGCTCTATCTCCAGCAGGTCCAGGGGCGTTCGGCCGTGCGGACGGGCCTGTACTTCCTGCCGCTGACGCTGACCATCTGCGCCGTGGCGCCCTTCGCGAGCAGGCTCTGTGCGAAGGTCGGGCCGGTCCGGGTGATGGCGGCCGGCTACCTCGTCTCCGCGGTGGGGCTCGCCGGTCTCCTGCTGCTCGACGTCGACACCGGTCTCGGCACCCTCACGGCGGTCTCCGTCGTCCTCGGCGCGGGCATGGGCGCGGCCATCGGCCCCACCCAGCTCGCCGGGGTGGCCGCCCTGCCGGTCCAGCGCTCGGGTCTGGCCGCCGCGAGCATCAGCACGACTCGACAGGTGGGCACGGCTCTGGGCGTCGCCGTCCTCGGCCTGATCGTCGGCACGTACTCCGGCACGCGGATCGGCACCGCCGGCTTCGCGGACGGCTTCGTCGACGGGCTGCACGTATCAGGCGTGGTCACGGCGGGCGCGACGCTCGCGGCAGCCGTACTCCTCGTCGCCCTGGCGCGCACCACGTCCGAGCGTCAGGAACCCGAAGTGCCGTTCACCCAGACCGACGACCCCGTCAGGGCAGTCGGACGAGACTGAGCCAGTACTCGTCCACCTGGGGCAGCCGCTGGTCGGCCACCGGGTCGGGCAGTGCCGTGGCTGACCACTGCCCGACCCGGAGTCTTCAGGCGCCTGGTACGAGTTCGGAGTGCTCGTGTCCGGAGTGCTCGTGTCCGGAGTGCTCGTGCTCGCAGGCATCGTCGATGCCGTACGTGTCCCAGGCGGGGAACGGATCGATGAGCGGCGTGCTCTCGCCGTCCGTCATCAGGCAGTCGGCCAGCGCCGCTCGCAGCGCCTCCGTGCGCAGCCCGGTGCCGATGAACACCAGCTCCTGGCCGGAGGGTCCCTCCGAGCCGCGGGCGCCGGAGGGCTCGAAGCGGGCGACGGAACCGGCCTGCGACCACAGCCCCGTCACCTGCGGGCGGCTCGCCAGCCAGAAGAAGCCCTTGGACCGCAGGATCTGCCCGAAGGCCCCGCTGTCGAGTTCCTCGGTGACGAACGTCCACAACCGTCCTGGATGGAACGGCACTTGGGAGCGGAAGACCGTGGAGGAGATGCCGTACTCCTCGGTCTCCGGGACATGGTCGCCGTTGAGTTCCATGACCCAGCCCGGCGCCTGCTGGGCGCGGTCGAGGTCGAACAGTCCGGTGCCGAGCACCTCGCCGACGTTCACCCGGCCGTGAGCGACGGGAACGATCCTCGCCACGGGGTTGAGGCGGGTGAGGGTCGCCCGGAGCCGGGCCGCGGTCTCGTCGTCGACCAGGTCGAGCTTGTTCAGCACGATCACGTCGGCGAACTCGATCTGGTCCATCAGCAGATCGCTGACGGTGCGCTCGTCGTCCTCGTACTGGTCGAGGCCCCGCTCGACGAGCTCGTCGCCGTCCGTCAGCTCGGGCAGGAAGTTCGCGGCGTCGACGACCGTGACCATGGTGTCGAGCCGGGCGAGATCACCGAGTACGGCCCCGTCGTCGCGGGCGAAGGCGAAGGTGGCGGCGACCGGCATCGGCTCGGAGATGCCGCTGGACTCGATGAGGAGATAGTCGAAGCGGCCTTCGCGGGCCAGCCGGTCGACCTCTTCCAGCAGATCGTCGCGCAGCGTGCAGCAGATACAGCCGTTGGTCATCTCGACCAGGCGTTCCTCGGTCCGCGACAGGGCGGCCTCGCCGCCGCGCACGAGGGCGGCGTCGATGTTGATCTCGCTCATGTCGTTGACGATGACCGCGACACGCAGTCCCTCACGGTTGCCGAGGACATGGTTGAGCAGGGTGGTCTTGCCCGCGCCGAGAAATCCGGACAGCACGGTCACGGGCAGCCGGTCGTCCGTCATCTCGCTCAGCCCTCGGGGTGCAGCAGACCGAGCTGGTACGCCTTCACCAGCCGCCGCGGCACCTGGTGGACGGCCCCGTCGATCGTCACCGGCACGAGCTGCGGAGTACTGGCCTTCCACTGGGCGCGACGGTGACGAGTGTTGCTGCGGGACATCTTCCGCTTGGGAACGGCCATGGGTTCCTCCTTGGTGAGCGAGTGAACCCAGACGCTACATGAAAATGGATCCCATTACTAAATGGGGTGGGCCCTTGTTCAGGGTGTGCTCGACGGCTGCCGTGTGGAAGTCAGTACGCCGATCATGTCGATGCGGTGCTCGGGGTTGCCTTTCGCGTCACGCCAGTAGTTTCCGGCCGCGTTGTCCTCCGGTGTCGCGCAGGTGGAGAGGGTGATCATGGCCTGGGTGGGGCGCCTGCCGGGGAAGCCCGGGACGGCAGCCCGTTGTTCGGCGAGCGAGCGAGGGGAGCGGAAGGACGTCCATCTGCTGTCCGTGATCTCGTACTCGTACACCGTGCCGCCCGACGTGACCCGGACCGTATCGCCCTCGTCGAGGGCCGGCAGCTCGCGCAGGGGGCCGCCGGCGGACAGACGGTGAGCCGTGACCAGGTAGTTGCCGACCTCGCCGGGCCCGACACCACCGCGGTTGCCGTAGGGGCTGGCGGCCACGCCGCGGTTCTGGATCCGGGTGCCCGGCCAGTCATCGGTTGTCCCCTCGTAGGGGACGACGCGCAGGCTCTCGACATCGATCGCCGGAATGGTCAGCCAGGCGATCCGGGTCCGGGTGTCGGTCTCGCGGGGAGTCGGCTGCGCGGAGGTCGTGTCCGGCACCGGCTCAGGGGCCTTCGTGGTCGAGGGTGATCCGGTGCTGGCCCGGCCGGAGCGATCGTCGGCCGTGTCGGTGACCCTCGCGCCCGACGTGGCCGTGGACTCCTCGGTCGCGCCGTCACCGGTGGAGCAACCGAGGAGCGCGGCCATGACGGTGCAGGCCAGCGCGGCGGGAAGGACTCGGAAACGGTGCATGGCACTCGGAATCGGTAGCCGGATCGGTAGCCGGGGGCGGGTCGCTCGCCCTGCATGGACGGTGGCCGCCTCAAAGGTGACAACGGCGCAAGTCACTCAGGGGTTCCCGAAAGGCCCGGCATGGATGGCCACGCGGCGTGTTCCGTATCCGGTGCGCCCGGCCTCACCCGGACGGGACGCACGGGACACCGGCTCGTCGCCTTCAGCTCGCGCAGCTGCGGGCCCGATCAGGGGCGTCCAGGGGACGATCCCATGGGACGACCGCCTCGCACGGCGATTCCCCGCCGTCCGCGGTGGGCCGGCAGCCGGCGCAGATGCCGGTGAGTTCGACGGTGTGCTCCACCGCGGTGAACCCGGTGTCGGACGCGATCCGTCCGGCCCACTGCTCGACGACCTCCGAGTCCACCGGCCGACTGCGGCCGCAGCAGCGGCAGATCAGGTAGTGGCGGTGTCCCTCCGCCGGCCGCTGGCGGTAGAGGCGCCCGCCGTCGTCGTCCCGTACGACGTCGACGCCGCCGGTCGCCTCCAGCTGACGCAGGGCCCGGTAGACGGTGGTCAGACCGATCCGGGTGCCGTCCGCGGTCAGCAGGGTGTGTAACTCCTGGGCCGACACGAAGTCCTGACAGCCCCCGAGCACGCGGAGGACCGCCATTCGCTGCCGGGTCGTCCGGCCACCCATGGCAGATCACCTCCTGTGGCGCGTGCCGAATCGCTGCGACTCCAGGTTAGATGGAAATGAAAGCCATGTCCATATGAGCAATACTTCATGCGTTGCAAGGGCGTGACCACGTCGCGTCGGGCGGGGTCAGTCCGAGACGAGGCGGAGGATCGCCGTGCCGTCGGCGCCCGGCACCAGTTGCATGACGACCGCGTCGGCCTGCTTGCCGGGCGGCTCCCCGGCGGCGCCGCACTGGGTGCCGCTGCCGTTGCTGTGGAAGACGGTGGTGCAGCCGCTTCCCTCGCCGCTCGCCGTACCGCCGGCCGAGCTGCCATTGGTGCTGGTGCCCGAGGTCACCTTGTAGCCGACCTCGTTCTTGCCGACCTTGGTCACGGACAGCTTCGCGGGGCCGTCCGGGATCTTGAAGCGGATCGTCACCGGTTCGGACACCGCGATCTCGCAGTTGCCGTCGGTGCAGGCGCCGGTGTCGGTCCCGTCCGCCGCCGTCACCGACGGGGACGGGCTTGACGTGGTGGCGGGCGGGCTCTTCGGAGTACGGGTCTTGCCGGCGTCCGGTGACTCGGTGGTGCCCGAGTCCGCGGCGGAGTCCCCGCCTGAGTCGCCGCACCCGGCCACGGCCAGCATGGCGAGCGTCGCCAGCAGGGCACAGCCCGCCGCCCGTCCCGTACGTCCTGCCGTGATCAGCCTCGCCATGGCGTCCAGCCCTTCGCGTCTCGTCCGAGGTCGGGCGGCGAGTCTATTGACCGGACTACGGGAGGGGTCCCGGATCCCTGTGGGCGGGTCGCGGTGATGTCGTGCTCATCGGACGGGTGCCTCGCTGGGGGCCCGGTTCTGCTGCACGGGCTGCACGGGCTGCACGGGCTGCGCGGGGACGGCAGGGAGCACACCGGTGCTCTCCAGGTGGGCGCGGGCGTCCTGGATGGCCTCGGGAGTCGTGGCGTACTCGCGGTCCTTGAACCGGAGCAGCGTCAACGCGCCCACGGAGTCGAGGACTTGACGCTGGCCGGGGCGAATGCCGGAGGCCATCACGACGATGCCGCGCCGGTTCAGCTTCTGCACCGCGTCCTTGAGGACGAGGGCACCGGTGGCGTCGATGGTGGACACGCGGGACATGCGCAGGATGACGACGCGGACGTCGGCGACCTCGGCCAGCTCCAGCAGGAAACGGTGGGCGGCGGCGAAGAACAGCGGCCCGTCGATACGGAACGCCACGATGTGCTCGGCGAGCAGCGCGTGCTCCTCGTCGCTGTGGTCACCCCGGTCGAGGGGGACCTGGTCCATACGCGCCTGCTGGGCCACCGCTCGCAGGGCGAGCGCGCCCGCGACCACGAGGCCGATGATCACCGCGTAGACCAGGTCGAGGACGAGCGTCGCCGCGGCGGTGAGTACGAGGATCAACGCGTCCGAGCGGGTCGCCTTCGCCATTGCGCGCAGCGAGCCGACCTCGACCATGCGGATCGCGGTGGCCAGCAGGACACCCGCGAGCGCGGCCAGCGGAATCCTGGAGACGAGCGGCGCGGCGGCGAAGACGATGACCGCGAGGATCGCGGCGTGGACGAGCGCGGCCAGCCGGGACCCCGCGCCGGTGCGGACGTTGACGGCGGTGCGGGCGATCGCCCCGGTGGCCGGTACGCCGCCGAAGAGCGGGGCGGCGATGTTCGCGACGCCCTGGCCGAACAGCTCGCGGTCCGGATCGTACTTCTGCCCGACCGTCATGCCGTCGGCGACGGTGGCCGACAGCAGGGACTCCAGCGCGGCCAGCGCGGCGACCGCGACCGCCGGAGTGATCAGCGAGGAGAGCGCTGACGGATCGAGGAAGGCCAGCGAGGGCTCCGAGAGGCCGGAGGGCAGATCGCCGATGGGCACGGCGGCGGACAGGCCGAAGATCTGCGTCACGAGCGTGGCGGCGATCACCGCGATGATGGAGAAGGGCACGGTCGGCCGCCATCGGGCGCCGAGCAGCATGACCGCGGCGACGCCCGCGGCCAGCGCGACAGCCGTCCAGTTCGGCTGCCGTACGAACTCCTCCACCGATCGCCAGGCCACCGCCAGGACCTTGTCGCCCTCGGGCTTGTCCACCCCCAGGGCGTTCGGGACCTGCTGCAGACCGATCACGCAGGCGATGCCCACGGTGAAGCCCTCGACCACCGGAGCGGGCACGTACTGCATGTACTTGCCGGCGCGCAGCAGGGCGAGCGCGATCAGCAGCGCACCGGCCATGAGCCCGACGGTGAGGACGCCCCCGGCGCCGTGCTCGGCGACGATCGGCACCAGGACGACCGTCATCGCGCCGGTCGGCCCGGACACCTGAAGGTTCGAGCCGCCGAAGAGCGCGGCGAGCGCGCCCGCGACCACCGCGGTCGCCAGGCCCGCCTCGGCGCCGAGGCCGGAGGAGACGCCGAAACCGAGCGCGAGCGGCAGCGCGACGATCGCGACGGTCAGCCCGGCGAGCAGGTCACGGCGCGGGTTGCGCGCCATGGCCCGGAAGTCGGCGCGCGCGGGCAGCAGGGCACGTACCGGATTCCAGACCCGGTGCGGCAGGAGTCTCACTCGGCCCCGACCTCGGTGTCCCGCAGCTCGGCGAGGAGCTGGTGCTGCCCGGCGAGCACCTCGGTCAGGATCCGGCGCGCGGCCCGCATCAGATCGGCGACGTCCCCGCCCGCGAGCTCGTACACCACCGTCGAGCCCTCGCGCCTGGACACGACGATGCCGGAGCGGCGCAGCACCGCCAGCTGCTGGGACAGCGCGGAGGGTTCCACCTCGATCGCGGCCAGCAGGTCCCGTACCGGTGTCGGTCCGTCCTGGAGCAGCTCCAGCACCCTTATGCGAACGGGATGCCCCAGCATCCGGAAGAACTCGGCCTTGGCCTGGTACAGCGGAACGGACACGACTCCTCGACTTTCCCGGGCACGGCCGCCTGAATGCGGGCACGGCGACTACAGCATCCAAGCAATTGCAAAATTTTGCAATTCTGCATCCGCTCAGTCCGCCAGAGGCAGTTCGCCGGACTCGCCGGGGTCGACCCGGACCGTGCGGTCGGGGAGCTGGATCTCGACGGGGTCGCGGTCGGAGGAGGGGACGTCGATGTTCAGGGTGCCGGGGCGCATGGTCAGGCGGATGCCCCAGTGGCCCTGGTAGCGGACGGCGAAGCTGTACTGGGAGAGTTCCGGCAGCGGGACCGGGTCGAGCCAGAGGGCGCCGGAGCGGGTTTCCAGGCCGGTCAGGCCGCGCTGGACGAGGTCGAGGGTGCCGGCCATGGCGCCCAGGTGGATGCCTTCGCCGGTGGTGCCGCCCTGGAGGTCGGCGATGTCGCCCTTGAGGGCTTCCTGCGCGAACTCCCATGATTCGGCGCGCCGGGCGCGAGCCAGGATCCAGGCGTGCACAAGACCGCTCAGGGTGGAACCGTGGCTGGTGCGCCGCAGGTAGTAGTCGACCGTTCGCTGCCAGGTCGCCTCGTCGAGGCGGTGGCCCAACCGCTCGAAGAGGCCCCGTAGTTCGGCGGGCGAGAAGAGGTGGCCGAGCATGAGGACGTCGGCCTGTTTGGAGGCCTGGTAGCGGTTGACGGTGTCGCCCTCGGCCTCCAGGATCCGGTCGAGCCTGCGGATGTCGTCGTAACGGGCCCGGTAGCCGTCCCAGTCCAGCTCGGCCAGCTCTCCGTAGCCGTCGAACTGGCTGATCACCCCGGAGTGGAAGGGGACGTACAGCTTGTGCGAGACCTCCTCCCACCGGGCCAGGTCATCGTCGTCCAGGCCGGTGCGTTCGGTCAGTTCGAGGTGGCGCGGCTCGGGCAGGGCGCGTACGACGTCGAGGGTGCGGGCAAGGACCCAGGCGGCAGTGACGTTCGTGTAGGCGTTGTCGTCCAGGCCGGGGCGATCCGCGTCCGGATAGGCGTCGTGGTACTCGTCGGGGCCGACCACGCCGCGGATGCGATAGCGGCCCAGGCGGTCGTCGTACGTGGCCGCGTCGGCCCAGAAGCGGGCGATGTGCAGCATCATCTCGGCGCCCTTGGTGTGCAGGAACTCCGCGTCTCCGGTGGCCTCGTAGTACTGCCACACGTTGTACGCGATCGCCGAGTCGACGTGGTGCTGGAGATGGGAGTGGTCGGGCAGCCAGCGGCCGGAGTGCGGGTTGAGGTGCAGCTTCTGGGTTTCCTCGCGGCCGTCGCTGCCGCTCTGCCACGGGTACATCGCCCCGGCCCGGCCCGCCCGGCGCGCGGCCCGGCGGGCCTGGTCCAGGCGCCGGTGACGGTAGGTGAGCAGGGCCCTCGACACCTCGGGGAAGTGCAGGTTCAGGTACGGCAGTACGAACAGCTCGTCCCAGAAGACGTGGCCGCGATACGCCTCGCCGTGCAGGCCCCGGGCCGGGACGCCGACGTCCAGTTCGGCGGTGTGCGGCGAGAGGGTCTGCAGGACGTGGAACAGATGCAGCCGCAGAATGCGCCCGGCCTCGTTCGGGACCTTCAACTCGGCCCTGCGCCACAGCTGCTGCCAGGCGACGCGGTGCGAGGCGAGCAGTTCGTCCACGGTGCCCGCGTGCTCCACCCGCTCGACACAGGCCCGCACCGGATCACTGATCGCCCGGTCACGCGAGGTGTGCAGGGCGACGACCTTGTCGACGACGGTGGGGCGCCCCGGGTGGAGGGTCAGCAGGAAGCGCTGGATCGCCTGGCCCGTCGCCTGCCGTGGCGGCAGCCGCTCCGCCGAGGCGCCGGCGCCGGTGCCGGTGCTGGTGCGGGCCGCGAGTCCGATGCCGACGTCGGAGGCGGACGTACGGCAGCGCAGCCACACGGTGTCCCGGTCCGCCTCCCCGGTGCGCACCTGTACGAGGTGGTTGCCCGCCAGCTCGCGGTAGCGTGCGACACCGGTGTTGGTGACGGTGCCGTCCAGCGCGGCCTCCACCTCCAGCTCGTACGGTCCGCCCTCCGCGGTGAACTCCGTGCGGAGCACGGCCAGATGAGGGTCGGCCATGTGCACCAGGCGTAGGTGCCGCACATCGAGGACACGGTCGTCCTCCGCCTCGTACCGCGTCTCGCGGTGCAGGACGCCGGACCGCAGATCGAGGGCCTGCCGGTGCTCCACGCAAGCGTCGCTGTCCGGAGTGAGCCACGGTCCCGTGCCCTCACCGTCGACACGTCGGTAGCGCAGGAGCAGCCAGTTCGGGAGGTTGACCAGATCCTCGTTCTCGACCTGCCGCCCGGCGACGTTCGAGGTGAGCCGGTTGTAGCAGCCGGCCGCGTACGTGGCCGGGTAGTGCACGGCGTCCGCGGTGGACTCGGTGGCCGCCCCGCGCGTGGCGAAGTAGCCGTTGCCCAAGGTGCACAGCGACTCCCTGAGCCGCTCCTGGTCGGGGTCGTAGCCCTCGTACTGCCAGATCCAGTCGTTCACTTCCCGTACTCCGGGTGATATGTCTGTGCCTCTGTGTGCCACCCGGGTGCCCGCGCACACCTTGGCGTAACGGGTCGCGCGACTCGTCACGCCGAGCCGCCCAGGCGAGGGCACGCGCGAGTGATCTGAGTCACGTCAGCTTTCTGTCAGGCAACTGACCGGATGGTGTCAGTCCGGTCCGCTTCCATGTGCTCATCGAGGCCTTCCATCACCGAATCCCCGGTCTCCGATCCCTTCGGAGCCCCCACCACCGAGGAGACACATGGCCGACACCGTGACCGGCTGTCCCGCGCACGCGGCGGAGCCGGTTCCCGAGTACCCCATGACCCGGGCCGCGGAACGCCCGCTCGCCCCGCCTCCGGCCGTGGAGCCGTTGCGGGCGGAGCAACCGATCGCCAAGGTCCGGATCTGGAACGGCGACACGCCCTGGCTGGTGACCAGGCACGCCGACCAGCGGACCCTGCTCACCGACCCCCGGGTCAGCAACGACGACTGCGCGTCGGGCTTTCCGTACGTCAACGCGCACCGGGCGGCCATCGCGGACAAGACCCCGAGGATGATCACCAACACGGACGCGCCGGAGCACACCCGGCTGCGCCGTTCCGTCAACGGGCCGTTCGTCGTCAAGCGGATCGCGGCCATGCGGCCCGCCATCCAGAAGATGGTCGACGGCATGATCGACGACATGCTGGCCGGGCCGAACCCGGCCGACCTGCTCACGGCTCTGGCGCTGCCCGTGCCCTCGCTGGTCATCGCCGAGCTTCTCGGGGTGCCGTACAAGGACCACGCGTTCTTCCAGCGCAACGCCGGCCTCGTCCTCGACGGCTCGCTCTCGGCGGAGGAGGCGATGGTGCCGAGCCGCGAGCTGGCCCAGTATCTGGACACCCTGTTCCGGGAGAAGCTCGAGAACCCGGGCGAGGACGTGCTGTCCGAGATGGCCGGCCGGGTCAAGGCCGGCGAGATGGCCCACGTCGAGGCCGTCAACATGGGCGTCGCCATGCTCATCGCCGGGCACGAGACCACCGCGACGATGATCAGCCTCGGCACCCTCGCCCTGCTGCAGAACCCCGACCAGCTCGCCGTGCTGCGCGACACCGACGACCCGAAGGTGATCGCGAAGGCGGTGGAGGAGCTGCTGCGCTACCTGAGCATCGTCCAGACCGGGGTGCGCAGGGTCGCCAAGGAGGATATCGAGATCGGCGACGTCGTCATCCGCGCCGGAGACGGCATCATCTTCGACCTGCACGCCGCGAACTGGGACTCGGAGGCGTTCCCCGAGAGCGAGCGGCTGGACCTGAGCCGCCCCGCACGCCACCATCAGGCGTTCGGCTACGGCCCCCACCAGTGTCTGGGGCAGAACCTCGCCCGCCTGGAGCTGGAGGTCGTCTACGGCACCCTGTACCGCCGTATCCCCACCCTCCGACTGGCTACCACCGTCGACCGGTTGGAGTTCGACCACACCGGCACGACCTACGGCGTCCACTCCCTGCCCGTCACCTGGTGACCCATCACGTACCGAAGGAGGAAACACCCATGCGTGTGGAACTGGACGAGCCGAAATGCGTGGCAGCGGGGCAGTGCGTCATGGCCTCTCCCGAGGTGTTCGACCAGCGGGACGAGGACGGCGTCGCCGTCCTGCTGGCCGAGACACCTGACGTCGACCTCCTGGACGGAGTGCGCGAGGCCGTGGCGATCTGCCCGGCCGCCGCCATCCGGCTGGTGGAGCAGTGAAGCAGGTCGTGGTCGTCGGCGCCTCCGCCGCCGGTCTCGCGGCGGTCGAGACGCTGCGCCGGGAGGGCTACGACGGCACGCTCACCCTCGTCGGGGACGAGCCGCACACCCCGTACGACCGCCCGCCGCTGTCCAAGCAGATCCTCTCCGGCGAGTGGGGCACCGAGCGGCTCGCCCTTCGTGCCGCGACCGACCTCGACGCCCTCGGCCTCGATCTTCGGCTGGGAGCCGCCGCGACGGGCCTCGAACTCGCCGACCGCACAGTGCACTTGGCCGACGGGACCCGGCTGCCGTACGACGGCCTGATCGTGGCCACGGGTGTCAGGCCGCGCCGCCTGCCCGGTGAGGGCGCGCATGTGCTGCGGACCCTGGACGACGCCCTGACCCTGCGGGACCGACTGGAACCCGGGCGGCGCCTCGTGGTGGTCGGTGCCGGATTCCTCGGCGCGGAGGCCGCCGCGGTGGCCCGGGGCCTCGGCTGCGAGGTCACCCTCCTGGAACCGGCCCCGGTGCCGCTGGCCCACGCGGTCGGCGAGGAGGTCGGGCGCGTGCTGTCGAGGGCCCATCTGGACCATGGGGTCGATCTGCGTACCGGGGTCACCGTGACCGCGGTGACCGAGGACGGCGTACGGCTCGCGGACGGCGAACTCGTCGACGCCGACGAGGTGCTGGTCGCCGTCGGCTCGCTGCCGAACACCGAGTGGCTCGCGGACAGCGGCCTGACGGTGGGCGACGGTGTGATCTGCGACGTGTACTGCGAAGCCGCGCGGGATGTGTACGCGGCCGGTGACATCGCCCGCTGGTACAACCCGCTGTTCGCTGTGCCGATGCGCGTCGAGCACCGCACGAACGCCGCCGAGCAGGGCATGGCCGCGGCCCGCAACCTCCTGAACCGCGAGACGCGCAAGCCGTTCACGCCGGTGCCCTACTTCTGGTCCGACCAGTACGACATGAAGATCCAGGCCTACGGCCACCTGCGCGGCCATGACGAAGTCGCCGTCGTGGAGGGGAATCCGGCCGAACGCCGGTTCCTGGCCGCCTACCGCAGCGGCGACCGCCTGGTGGGCGCCCTCGCGGTGGGGATGACGCCGAAGGCGATCAGGCCCTGGCGGCAGGCCATCGCGACTCGTTCGGCCTGGCACGAGGCGGTACCGGCCGCGACATCGGCAACACAGGCTGCAATCAAGGAGGTTGTCCATGGTGGACCGTCCTGACGTTCTCGTGGTCACAGGGGCCGGAGGCATGGGCTCGGCGGTCGCGCGGCGGCTGGGCAGCGGGCGCACCGTGATCGTCGCCGACGCCTCGCTCGCTCAACTCGACCGGCTCGTCGACGCGTTGAGCAGCGAGGGCTATGCCGCTCAGGGCGTGGTCACCGACGTGTCCGACCGGAAGTCGGTCGAGAAGCTCGCGGAAACGGCGTCCGGGGAGGGCCGGTTGGCCGCCGTGGTGCACACCGCGGGGGTGTCCCCCGCGACCGGGTCGGCGAAGACGATCTTCGAGGTCGACCTGGTCGGCACGGTCCATGTGATCGACGCCTTCGAGAAGGTGGCCGTCCGGGGCACGTCCCTGGTCTGCGTCTCCAGCATGGCCGGTCATTACGCTTCCCTGAGCCGGGAGGAGGAGGCCGCCCTCGCGACGGTTCCCGCGGAGGAACTGATGGAGCTCGACGTCGTCACCGCCGTGGGGGACAACGCGGCCGGCGCCTACGTCCTGTCCAAGCGTGCCAACCACGTACGGGTCCAGGCCGCCGCGCTCGCCTGGAACCTCCGCGGCGCCCGGATCAACACCCTCAGCCCCGGCGTGATCTCCACCGCGATGGCGCAGGCGGAGGCCGAGTCGGAGACCGGCGCGCACATGCTGCAGACGCTGGAGGCGTGCGGCGCGGGCCGTATGGGAACGACAGGGGAGATCGCCGACGCCGCGGCGTTCCTCGCCGGCCCGGAATCGCGCTACATCACCGGTACCGACCTGCTCGTCGACGGCGGTCAGGCCGCATGGATCCGCCGGCACAGGCCGACGCACTGACGGCCGGAGACCGACGGCCGACGCACTGACGGCCGCGCCACGCGGGCGGAGACCGGTCAACGGCATGCCGCACAACGGTAGTTACTCACGGACAGCAGAGAGGACACGGATGTCCACCCCCCACAATCCGTCCACCACCACCCCCTCGACCCAGGAGGAACCAGGCCTCGACCTGGACGCCCTGCGCGAGAAGTACCGGGCCGAGCGCGACCGCCGGATCCGCCCCGACGGCAACCGGCAGTACAAGCGCCTCGTCGGCGAGTTCGCCTCGTACGCCGACGATCCGTACACCGAGTTCATGCCCCGGGAGCCGCTCCACGACCGGGTCGAGGCGCTGGTCGTCGGGGGTGGCTTCGGCGGTCTGCTCGCCGGCGCGCGGCTGCGCCAGGCGGGCGTGCGGGACATCCGGATCATCGAGCAGGCCGGGGACTTCGGCGGGACCTGGTACTGGAACCGCTATCCCGGCATCCACTGCGACATCGAGTCGTACGTCTACATGCCCCTGCTCGAAGAGGTCGGCTACGTCCCCAAGTGGAAGTACGCGCCGGGCGAGGAGATCCGGCAGCACGCACAGGCCATCGGAAAGCACTTCGACCTCTACGACGGTGCCTGCTTCCAGACGCAGGTCACCGAACTGCGCTGGGACGACACCGAGTTGGAGTGGATCGTCGCCACCGACCGCGGCGACCGCATGCGGGCCCGGTACGTGGTCGTGTCGAGCGGAACGCTCAGCCAGGCGAAACTCCCGGGCATCCCCGGCATCGAGACGTATCGGGGGCACGCCTTCCACACCAGCCGCTGGGACTACGCGTACACCGGCGGCGACGCGAACGGGAACCTGCACAAGCTGGCCGACAAGCGGGTGGCGGTCATCGGCACCGGTGCGACGGCCATCCAGATCGTGCCGCACCTGGGACGCGACGCGCAGCACCTGTACCTGTTCCAGCGCACACCGTCCTCGGTGGACGTGCGCGGCCAGCGCCCCACGGATCCACAGTGGGCGAAGTCGCTCACCCTCGGCTGGCAGAAGCGCCGCAGGGAGAACTTCCTCGCGCTCGTCACCGGCGGCCAGGCGGACGAGGATCTGGTGGACGACGGCTGGACCTCCACCGCCCGGCTTCAGCAGAAGCTCATCCCGAACAACAACTACGCGGACGTGTCCCCCGAGGAGCGGGAACGGCTGTACGAGCTCGCCGACTTCCAGAAGATGAACGAGATCCGCGCCCGCGTGGACGCGATCGTGGAGGACCCGGCCACGGCCGAGCTGCTCAAGCCCTGGTACCGCTACATGTGCAAGCGGCCCACGTTCAGCGACACCTACCTGGACACCTTCAACCGGCCCGACGTGACCCTGGTGGACACGGCCGACCACGGGGGCGTCGAGCGCATCACCGAGGACGCGATCGTGGTCGGCGGCAAGGAGTACGAGGTCGACTGCATCATCTTCGCGACCGGTTTCCAGGTCGGCGTCTCGGGGATCCTTTCCGGACTCATCCCGGTGCACGGCCGCGGTGGCGTCAGCCTGCTGGAGACCTGGATGAAGGAGGGTCCGAAGACGCTGCACGGCTTCTACAGCCACGGCTTCCCGAACCTCTTCCAGCTGGGCCCGCTGCAGAACGCCAGTGCCGTCAACTTCGTACACGTCCTGGACGAGCAGGCCACGCACGTGGCCGAGGTCGTCGGCGAGGCCCGCAAGCGGCAGGCCCGGTACGTCGAGCCGAGCGCGGAGGCCGAGGCCGCCTGGGTGGCCACGATCCGGGAGAAGGCGGCCGATCTGTACGCCTTCCAGGCCGAGTGCACTCCCGGCTACTACAACAACGAGGGCAAGCCGAGGGAGCGCAGCGAGTCGTACGGCGACGGTCCGATCGCGTTCCACGAACTGCTCCGGCGCTGGCGCGAGAACGGCGGCATGCGCGACGTCCTCGTCGCAGCCGAATGAGAGAGGGAGTGACGATGCAGCCCAGCCGGTACGACGACACCGGCCGCCGGTCCGCCACGAGCAGCCGGTGGGACACGAGGAGACTCAACCAGCCGAGCCGGCTGTGGGGTTCGAACGGCGTGACCTTCGGCCCCGACGGGCGGCTGTACGTCGCGCAGTTCATCGCCGGGCAGATCAGCGCCGTGGACCCCGCCTCGGGGGACGTCGACGTGGTGGTGCCGCTGGACAGCCCGGTCCAGGCGCCGGACGACCTCGCGTTCGGGGCGGACGGCTCGATGTACATCGCCGATCTGACTCCGGGCAGGGTGTGGCGCCGCAGCCCGCAGGGCGAGTGCACCCTTGTCTCCGAGGAGGTGAAGCTGCCCAACGGCATCACCTGCGTCGGCGACCGCCTCTTCGTCAACGAGATGAAGATGGACGGCCGCGTCCTGGAGCTGTTCCCGGACGGCGGTGACCCGGTGGTACTCACCGACGGGCTGGCCCTGGGCAACGCGATGCAGCTCGGCCCGGACGGCTGCCTGTACTACCCGCACATGATGACCAACCAGGTCTGGCGGATACCTCCCGACGGCGGTACGCCCGAACTGGTCGCGGAGGACGTGCACGAGCCGGTCGCGGTGCGCTTCGACAAGGGCGGCGTCCTGACCGTCCTGTCGCGTGGCGTGGCCGGCATCGTGACCCGTATCGACCTCTTCGGCACCGGCGACCGGTCGATCGTCACCAGCGGTGTCGTGGGCCTGGACAACGCGGCGTTCGACGCCGAGAACCGCATGTACGTGTCCAGCTTCGCCAGCGGTGGCGTCACGGAGATGCACCCCGACGGCCGGATCAGGGAGATCGTGCCGCGCGGGCTCGACGGCCCCTACGGGGTGACGATCGACCTCGGCGGCACGGTGTACGCGGCCGACCACTACCGCGTGGCGCGCCCGGAGCCCACCGCCGGGGGTGAGCCGGGCGGCGTGACCACGCAGGAGCTGCTGACATTCACCCACGGCATCACCGCCGACAACGGGCTCCTGCACCTCACCTCCCAGTACGGCAACGTCCAGACCTACGACCCCGTGGAGAAGACCACGCGGGTCCGGGCGACCGGCCTTGACCAGCCGCTGGGCATCGCGGTGGGGCCGGACGGCTCGCTCGTGGTCGCGGAGGCGGGCGCCGGGCGGATCGTACGGATCGACGCGAGCGACGACTCCGTCACGGTGCTCGCCGAAGGGCTCGACCACCCCGTGGACGTGGCCTTCGACGCCGAACAGCGCTGTTATGTCAGCGACGACCGGCGTGGGGCGGTGCTCCGTATCGACGACGGGAACGATCAGGGGAACGATCACGGGAAGGGCGGCGGGAAGGCGGTGCCCGTCGCGGAGGGGCTCGGCGCACCGCAGGGACTGGCGATCCTGGGCGACGAGCTGTTCACGGTGGACACCGAACACCGCAGGCTGCTGGCGATCTCCCGCACCACGGGCGAGAGCAGGGTCGACGCGGAGGACCTGGCGGTCGGCCTGCCTCCGGGGACCGCCCGCACCGAACAGCCCGCGCTGTTCGCCCACGGCATGCCCGGCTCTCCCCGGCAGTTCGCGGGTCTCGCCGTCGCTCCGGACGGATCCCTGCTGCTCTCGGCCAACGGCGAGGGGAGTGTGCTGAAGCTGTCGCCCAGGGGAGCACCCTGACCCAGGGGAGCACCATGGAGGGAGTAACCGGGGTTGGGCTGAACGGTCGGGAGCGAATTTAGTTGAGTTACGCAATGAGATGGTAAAGTGATCCGTATGTCCACACCATCGCCGGCGACCACCCCCGCCTCCACGGAAGTGACCGAGATCGAGCGGGCGCTCACGCGCATCGCCTATCTCATGGGCCGAACCCGCCAGCACGACCGGCTCATGGCGCTGGCCGGAGTGCCGCTGGACCGCGCCGCCGTGGCACTGCTGCGGCAGATCGGCGACTCCGAGCCGGCACGCCCCGGCGAGCTGGCGAACCGGCTGGCCGTGGAGGCCTCCCACGTGACCCGGCAGGTGCAGCAGCTGGAGAAGGCCGGCTACGTCACCCGCGTACCCGACCCGGAGGACCGCCGCGCCCAGCGCATCCAGATCACCCAGACCGGTCAGGAAGCCGTCGACCGCATCCGTGAGACCAGCGCCCGCGGCATGCAGATGGCCCTGTCCGGCTGGTCGCCCGAGGAACTCCGGCAGCTCGCCACGCTCTTCCACCGCATGGTCGACGACTTCCTCTCCTACGCCGCCGAAACGGGCGCCGGAGAGGAAGCCGCCCCGGCGGCCCGCAAGGTCTGACCGGGTGCCGCACGGGCGACGGGATCAGTACGGTCTGTCGCCCTCGATGGCGACGCGTTCGGCCACCCGGCGGTGCGGGGCGTAGTCGTTGACCGCGTAGTGCTGGGTGGCTCGGTTGTCCCAGAACGCGACGTCGCCCGGCTGCCAGTGGAAGCGAACCTGGTACTCCGGCACATGGGCCTGCCGGCACAGGTAGCTCAGCAGCCGGTCGCTCTCGCCGCGCTCCATCCCGGTGATCCGGGTCGTGAAGGAGGCGTTGACGAAGAGCAGCCGCCGTCCGGTCTCCGGGTGGGTGCGCACGACCGGGTGCTCCACGGGCGGGAAGGCGTCCTGGAACGGGGCGAGCCGCTCGGGCCCGTAGAAGCGGGCGAAGCCGGGAATGAAGTCGTGCACGGCGGTGGCCCCGTCGATCCGGTCCTTCACCTCCGCCGGCAGGTTGTCGTATGCGGCGGCCATGTCCGCCCACATCGTGTCCCCGCCGAACGGCGGGACCTCCCGGAGCTGGAGCACGGCGCCGAGCGCGGGCCGCTCCCGGAAGGTGACATCGGTGTGCCAGATGTTCTCGAACGTCGGCGTGCCACTACTGCCCTTGTCGAAGCGGACCACGTCCTCGGTGGAGCCCGTGGCGAGCAGGGGATTGGTCTCCAACTCGCCCCAGTGCCGGGCGAATTCACGCTGCTGTGCGGAGGTCAGGTGCGCCCCGCGGAAGAAGAGCACCTTCCACTCCAGCAGGGCGCGGTTCAACTCCTCGCGCAGCGCGGGCTCCAGCGGTCCTGACAGATCGACTCCCCGCAGCTCCGCACCGATGGTGCGCCCCAGGGGCACGACCTCGAAGCGCTCGTACGGGCGCTCCTCCCACCCCTCGGGCAGGCGCCGCAGCGTACGGGGCCCTTCGTACATGCCGTCCGGTGGGGTCTGCGCCTCGCGCAGGGTGGTGGGTCTGGTCTCGATGACGGTCACAGGGGTCTCCTGGTGTGTGAGCAGGCAGGGATGGACCCGGCAGTGGGAATGCCGGGGAGAAGGCGGGAGAAGGCCGGGGAGAACACAGCTGACGGATGGCAGATTTCGATGTCTGTCATCCACTCGGGCATTCACCCGAGGCAGAGATGCACTCGCATCCGCTCAAGGCGGACGTGCACTCGAAAACATCCGGGCCGTCGAGGCCCGCAAAGGAGGGCCGGGGCACAGCCCCGGCGGCGGCGCAGCTATCGGCCGGAACGCTCGCAGCCGGTCCGATCCGGGACGCGCAGAGGTCCCATCGTGTCGAGCCGTTGCCTGGTCATGCGGTCATAGTGCGATCTCTGTCGCGCCACTGTCAACGACAGCCGGGTTGATGTGAGGCCACGAAGGGATCATTCTGGGGCATATGGAGCATGTCGCCGCTGCGGCGCTCGTCGATGCACAGGGAACGGTGACGGGGTGGAGCGACGGTGCCCGGCGGCTGACGGGGTACGCGGCCGAGGAAGTCGTGGGCCGGGCGGCGCGTGAGCTGCTCGCCGAGGATGTGCCGTCCGAGACCGTCGCAGCGCTGACGGGCACCGTCGTGCTGCGTCACCGGGACGGTTCTCCCGTCGCACTCGCCCTCAGGGTGAGCCCCGTGCTGGGCGCGGACGGCGAACCCGACGGATTCGCGGTCACCGCGGAGCGGTCCGGCGGACCGGGCCCCAGCCTGGCGGCGCAGGCCTTCGAGCAGGCGTCCATGTCGATGTCGGTCTTCGACACCCGGCAGCACTACCTGCGCCTCAACGATGTGGCCTGCCAGGTGATGGGAGTCCCGGAGGACGCCCTGCTCGGCCGGTACTACCCGGACACCGTGGAGGACGCCGATCACAGCCGGGGCTTTCTCGATCACATGCGCCAGGTCGTCGAGACCGGCGAACCCGTCCACTACGAGAGCTTCACCCGCGCACCGTCCGGCACGCGGTACCACGCCTGGAACCTCGAGATGTGGCCGGTACGGAATCCCTCCGGCGAGCTGGTCGGCACCGCCCTGGCCGCGTTCGACAGCAGTGAGCAGCACTGGGCACGCCAGCGGCTGGCCCTGCTGAACGAGGCGGCCGCCTCCATCGGCACCACCCTGGACGTGGTGCGCACCGCCGAGGAACTGGTGGGGCTCGTGGTCCCGCGGTTCGCCGACTTCGCCAGCGTGGACCTGCTCGACTGGGTCCTCGGAGCCGACGAACCGCCGGTGGCGCAGCGCACCGGCGTCGTGCTGCGCCGGGTCTCGCACCGGTCCGTCACCACGGGCACACCGGAGGCGGCCGTCGAGCTGGGCGAGGCGGACACCTATCCGCCGTTCTCGCCGCCCGCGCGGGCGCTGCTGGACGGGCGGGCGGTGCTCAGCGGGGCCGGGGAACCGGAATTCGACCGGTGGCTGAGCGGCCACGAGGCACGCGGCGCCAAGAACCGTGCGTACGGGGTGACCATCCACTCGCTGCTCGCGGTCCCGTTGCGGGCCCGTGGCACCACGCTGGGCGTCGCGGTCTTCGTCCGGGCCGTCAACCCGGATCCGTACGCCGGTGACGACGTCGTTCTCGCCGAGGAACTGGCGAGCCGGGCCGCCGTCTGCGTGGACAACGCCCGCCGCTTCGCCCGCGAGCGGTCGACCGCGCTGGCCCTCCAGCACAGCCTGCTGCCGCGGGGGCTGCCCGGACAGGCGGCCGTGGAGGTGGCCCACCGCTACCTCCCGAGTGGCGCCGCGGCCGGCATCGGCGGCGACTGGTTCGATGCGATCCCGCTGTCCGGCAGCCGGGTCGCCCTGGTCGTCGGGGACGTGGTCGGGCACGGCATCCAGTCGTCCGCGACCATGGGGCGCCTGCGCACGGCCGTACGAACCCTCGCCGATGTGGATCTGCCGCCGGACGAACTCCTCACCCATCTCGACGACTTGGTGACCCATCTGGCGACGGACGAGGGCACCGAGGACGTCGCGGAGCTGGGGGCGACCTGTCTGTACGCGGTCTACGACCCCGTCTCACGCCGCCTGACCGTGGCCGGTGCCGGACATCCGCCACCGGCCGTCCTCCTGCCCGACGGCACCACGCGGCTCGTCGAGATGTCCGCCGGGCCGCCGCTCGGGGTGGGCGGCCTGCCGTTCGAGGCGTCGGAACTGGAGCTGCCCGAGGGTTCGCTGATCGCCCTCTACACGGACGGACTGATCGAGGGGCGCGACCGCGACCTCGACCGCGGCACTGCCGAGCTGTGCCGTGCGCTGACCGTCCCCGCGCATTCGCTGGACGCCTTGTGCGACGCGGTGCTCAAGTCCGTACTGCCGCCGCAGCCCACCGACGACGTGGCCCTGCTCCTGGCCCGCACCCGCGCGCTGGGCGCAGACCAGGTGGCCACCTGGGACATCCCGCCGGACCCCGAACGCGTGGCCGCCACCCGGCAGTACGCCACCGAGCAGCTCACCGAATGGGGCCTGGACGAGGCCGCCTTCGTCACCGAGCTCGTCGTCAGCGAACTGGTCACCAACGCGATCCGCTACGGCGAACCCCCCATCAGGCTGCGCCTGATCCGCGACCGCACTCTCATCTGCGAGGTCTCCGACGGCAGCTCCACCTCACCGCATCTGCGCCGCGCGCACGTCTTCGACGAGGGAGGCCGCGGTCTGCTGCTCGTCGCCCAGCTCACCGAGCGGTGGGGCAGCCGGCAGACCGTCAACGGCAAGACGATCTGGGCGGAACAGCCGTTGCCGCCGGGCTGACTCGGTCGCCTTCGCGAACGGCGGGCGTGTTGTACTGGGCCGCATGTCCCACTGCTGTTCCCCCGGCCGGTCCCCCGAAGCGGTACCCGCCGCACACGCCGCATCCGCTCTCCCCGCCCCCGGTGGCGGCACGGCACTGCGCGGGCCCACGGTGGCGCTGCCCGGCGGCACCTTCCGTATGGGCAGCGAGGACGCGGACACCAACCCCGGTGACGGCGAGGGCCCGGTCCGCGAGGTGACCGTCGGGCCGTTCGAGATCGATACCCGCGCCGTCACCAACGAACGCTTCGCCGCGTTCGTGGACGCGACCGGCTACCGCACCGACGCCGAACGGTTCGGCTGGTCGTACGTCTTCGCCAGGTTCCTGCCGGGGGAGTTGCGGAAGGTGTCACCGCGTCCTGAGGGCACGCCGTGGTGGTGCGGTGTGCAGGGCGCGCTCTGGTCGGCTCCGGAAGGCCCCGGCAGCGACCTCTCCGACCGCTGGGACCACCCGGTCGTCCACGTCTCCTGGGCCGACGCGCTCGCCTTCTGCCGCTGGGAGGGCTCCCGGCTGCCCACCGAGGCCGAATGGGAGTACGCGGCCCGCGGCGGCCTCGACCAGAAACGCTTCCCCTGGGGAGACGAGCTCACGCCGGACGGCGAACACCGCTGCAACATCTGGCAGGGCCGCTTCCCGTTCCGCAACACCGCCGAGGACGGCTACGAAGGCACCGCCCCCGTCGACGCCTTCCCGCCCAACGGATTCGGCCTGTTCAACACGTCCGGCAACGTCTGGGAGTGGTGCGCCGACTGGTGGGGCACCGACCATGGCGCCGGGCCGCACGTCGACCCCACGGGACCCGACCACGGCCCGGCCCGCGTGATGCGCGGCGGCTCCTACCTGTGCCACGACTCCTACTGCAACCGCTACCGCGTCGCCGCGCGCACCGGCAACACCCCGGACAGCTCGTCGGGCAATACCGGCTTCCGCTGCGTACGCGACCGTACGACGGGCTGACTCAGCCCTTGACGGCCGAGCTGGCGACGCCCTGGACGAACCACCGCTGGAAGAAGACGAAGACGACCAGCACGGGCAGCACCAGAAGCACACCGAAGGCGAGGATCTGGCCCCAGTCCGGAGGCAGTTGGACCTGGAAGACGCTCATCTCCAGCGGCAGCGGCCGTACCGACGGGTCGGAGACCATCAGCACCGGCCACAGGAACGAGCCCCACTGGATGAGGAAGGTCAGGATCGCCACGGAGGCGAAGGCCGGCTTCGACATCGGGACGATGATGGCGAAGAAGGTGCGCCAGGGGCCCGCGCCGTCGATGCGGGCGGCTTCCTCGATACTCGGCGGGATCGTGCGGAAGAACGTGTGGAACTGGTAGACCGAGAAGGCGTTGGCGATGAACGGCAGCGCCAGGATGGGGAGCGTGTTGCGCTGGTCGTTGAACATGTAGAAGAGCGGCACGGCCACCGACTCGAACGGGATCAGCATCAGCAGCAGGATGAGGGTGAAGACGGCGTTCTGCCCGCGCCACTTCAGCCGTGAAAGCCCGTACGCAGCCATGGAGTTGACGAAGAGACCGCCCGTCACGACCACGAAGGCCAGCAGCAGCGAGATGCCCATGAAGCGCCAGAAGTAGCCGGTGCTCTCGGAGTTGAGGCTGTCGAGGACGGCTGTGTAGTTGTCGAACGACAGGTTGGTGGGCAGGAAGCCGGACAGACCGTCGAGAACTTCGTCGGACGGCTTGAGGCTGCCGATGAGCAGGTAGATGGCGGGCAGCGCGAAGACGAACGCCAGGACGGACAGGACGGCGTAGTCGAGGAAGCGGCGCAGGGGAGTGCGGGTGAGGCCCGGGTTCATGCTCATGGTCAGCCCTTGCTAGTCGGTGTTGTCGGGCCGGACGACGCGGCGCTGGATCAGGGTCAGGACGACGACGATCAGGAAGAAGACGACGGTGATCGCGGACGCCTGGCCGATGTTGTTCTGGTCGAAGGCGGTGGTGACCGCCTGGTACATCACGGTGCGGGCCGCGTCCTCGTTGAGGCCGCCGCCTTTGACTAGGACGTAGACCTGGTCGAAGACCCTGAAGGAGAGCACCGAGGTGAGCATGGCGACGAACACGAGGGTGCCGCGGATGCCGGGCAGGGTGACGTGGCGGAACTGCTGCCAGCGGGAGGCGCGGTCGAGCTCGGCGGCCTCGTAGAGCTCACCGGGGATCTGCTGGAGCCCGGCGAGCAGGATGACCATCTGGAAGCCGACGCCCTGCCAGATGGAGAGAATGATGATCGAGACCATCGCCGTGGCGGAGTCTCCGAGCCAGTCGAAGGCGCCCCAGTTCCCGAAACTCACCGCGTCCAGCGCGGAGTTGAGCATCCCCTGGTCGCTGCGGGCCAGGATGAGGCGCCAGATCACGGCGACCAGCGCCATCGGGAAGACGACCGGCATGAAGAACAGGGACCGGAACAGGCCGATCGCCTTGAGCTTGCGGTTGAGCAAAATCGCCAGGGCGAGCGCGAGACCGGTCTGCACGGGTACGACGACCGCGGCGAACGTCAGGTTGTTGAGCAGGGACCTGAGGAACGGGCCGGACAGATCGGGGTCGGTGAACAGCCGCCGGTAGTGCTCGATGCCGAACCAGGTCGGTTCCAGCGGGGAACCGAGACGGACGTTGTAGAAGGAGAGGACGACGGCGTAGCCGAACGGGATCCCGACGAAGGCGATGAGTCCGACGACGGCGGGCGTGGACATGAGCAGTCCGTGCAACCAGTCGCGGTTCCTGCGCACAGAGCGCGCCGGTCGCGCGGGTTCGACGGAGGTCACGGGTAGGGCCTGCTCCCGGGCATGGGGCGCGGCGTGCGCGGGTTCGACGGATTTCACGGGGAGTCCTGTTCCCGGCGGGGCGGGCGCGACGTGCGCGGCCCGCCCCGGCCGATGGGTCCTACGGGATCTCGTAGCCGGCGTTGTCGGAGAAGTCCTGGTCGATGGCCTTGGCGGCCTTGGACAGGGCGTCCTTCGGGTCGGCGCCGCCGTAGACCGAGTTGAGGGCCTCGGCGAACTTCGCGGTGACCGTGGGGTATCCGGCGGTCAGCGGGCGGGTTACGGCGACGCAGGACTTGGTGATGTCGATGTCGCCGCAGGGCTTGGCGAGCTGGTCGGAGAAGAGCTGGAGCGGGCCGCCCTGCTTGTAGAGGTCGCTCGCGGCGAGCGCGGACTTGGTGGCGGGCGGGGCGCCGTTGGCCGTCGTCATCGCGGCGACGTTCTCGTCGTTCAGGAGGTTGTCCAGGAACGTGCCGGCGGCCTTGGCGTTCTTGGAGTCGGCGCCGATGCCCCAGGCCCAGGAGCCCTGGCCGGTCTTGGGGCCGTTGCCGAAGTCGGGCAGCGGCAGGACGACGAGGTCGTCACCGAGGGCCTCGCTGAAAGCGGGGTACATCCAGTGGCCGACCCAGCTGAGCGGGACGCGGCCCTTGGCGAAGGCGTTGCCGTCGGTGTTGGGGTCGACATCGGACTTCCAGGACTGGAGGGTCTTCAGGGCCGAAACGGTTTCCGGCGAGTCGAGGGCGCCTTCCGCCTTGCCGTCCTTGAGGAGCGAACCGCCGGCCGACCAGACGACGGGGGAGAAGCCGTAGGTGCCCCACTCGGTGGTGAGCCCGTTGTTCTCCTGGATGTCGAGGACCTTGCCGTCGGAGTCCTTGGCCTTCAGGGCCTTGAGCGCGGCGGTGAACTCGTCCGCCGTCCAGGCGTCGTCCACGCTCGTCGGATACTTCACGCCGGCCGCGTCGAGCAGCTTCTTGTTGCCGTAGATGCCCAGGCCCGAGTCGTACTGGCCCAGGCCGTAGTGCTTGCCGTCGATCTCGCCCTGCGCCTTGATGGCGTCGGTGGCGTTGCCCAGGGTCTTGGCGGAGACGTAGTCGTCGATCGGGGCGAGCTTCTGGTTGAAGACGAAGTTCGCCATGGTCGGGCCGTCGAACTCCATCACGTCCGGCAGCTCCGAGGCGTTGGTCGTCGTGATGGTCTTGGTGTAGTCGTTGCCGGGGATCAGCTTCAGCTCGACCTTGATGTCGCTCTGTGAGGAGTTGAAGGACTTCACCGCGTTCTGTATGGCGGTGTCCTCGCTCTTCTGGCCCTGGTGGGCCCAGACGCTGATGGTGCCCTTGCCGCTGCCCGCCTCCGCGGAGGTGTCGGTGCTGCCGCCCCCGCCGCAGGCGGCCAGCGCCGCCAGGGGCAGGACGAGGGCCAGGCCCGTACTGGCTGTGCGGCGGACATTTCTGCTGCTCGAACTCATGGGCTGTGCCTCCGTGCTGTGGCGAGGGTTTGCAGTGCTGACGTGCTGACGTGCTGACGTGCTGTCTGGGCGTGGGGGTGGGGGTTCACGGGTCTCAAGGGGAACGGGTTACTGCGGTCCGCGTGCTCGGGGCGGGGCGGTCGTCTCGCGCAGGACGAGGCGGATGGGCATCTGCACCTGCGCCGCGGGTGGTTCGGCGCCGGGTTCCTCCAGCTGACGCAGCAACAGCCGGGCGGCCTCGGCGCCCTGGTCGGCGACCGGCTGGGCGACGGTGGTCAGGCCGACCACATCGGCGAGTTCGTGGTCGTCGAAGCCGACGACCGACACGTCCTCCGGGACCCTGAGCCGGTGGCGGCGCAGGGCGCGCAGCGCACCCATCGCCATCTCGTCGGACTGCGCGTACACGGCGGTCGGCGGGCGGGCGACGGCCAGCAGTTCGGTCATGGCCCGCTCACCGCCCTCGACGGTGTAGTCGCCGTCCGCCTCCAGCGCCGGATCGTGCTCGATTCCGGCGCCGGCCAGGACGTCCAGGTAGGCGTTGCGCCGCTCGATGGGGGTCGTCCAGTGCAGCGGCCCGCTGGCTCCGCTGATCATGCCGATGCGGCGGTGGCCGAGGTTCACCAGATGCCGTACGGCGCTCTCCGTGCCGGCCCGGTCGTCGATGCCGACGACGGTGAAGCCGGGCCGGGCGCCGCCGACCGTGGTGGCCAGCGGCACCCCCAGCGAGCGCAGCGCGGCCGACTCCTCCTCGTCCGGGATGAGCAGTGAGAGCACCGCGTCCACCCGCTTGCGCACCGGCAGCCTGGTGAAGAAGCGTTTGCGTATCTCCGGCGAGCCCAGGTTGTACAGCAGCACGTCGTACCCGGCGGCGCTGAACACGCGCTCGGCCGCGTCCAGCACGGTGCCGAAGAACCAGCGGCCCACGTACGGCACCAGGACGCCGATGGTGTAGGTGCGGCCGCTGGCCAGACTGGCGGCGGAGCGGGACGCGGTGTAGCCGAGCTGGGCGGCGACGGCCGTGATCCGGTCCCGTACCTCGTCGGAGACGCCGGTCCGGCCGCGCAGGGCGCGGGACACGGTGGACGCCGAGACGCCGGCGGCGCGGGCGACGTCGTTGATGCTGGCCGTCACGGCGCAGTTCCTCCCGTTGATTTCACGTCGGTGTGATGTGGGGGTGACGAGACCGTAAGCCCGGCCTCCTTGTTGCGCAAGCGTTTGCGTTCAGATTTACTTGGGCCGATTCCAAAGTGAGTCCGTTTTGAACTGATGGTCAGCGCACGCGTTTGGGCGCTGTGAGCCGACAGGAACTCCGTATGCGATACGCCCCGCCAGGCCTCTGCCTGAACGACTTCGCCCTGCTCCGGGACGAGGACGGCACCTACACGGTGCTGCACCTTCAGGGGCCCTGGACGGCCGAGTTCGATCACATGCGGATGGAGACCTCGTACGGCCGGGCGACCTCCACCGACCTCGTTCACTGGCAGCCGCAGGGACCCGCCTTCGGCAACGGGCTGCCGGGCCGCTTCGACTCCCAGGCGGTGTGGACGATGCATCCGTTCCGGTACGGCGAGGGAATGGCGATGTTCTACACGGGGGTGAGCGGCCTGCTGCCCGGCGGTACGCCGCTCCAGGCCGTCGGACTCGCGTACTCCGACCGCACCGACGGCACGGGCTGGCGCCGCCATGGCACCGGGCCGGTCGTCGAGGCCGACCCGCGCTGGTATCGCACAGGCGAAGGGATGGGCTGGCGCGACCCCTTCGTCGTACGGGACGACGAGGGCGGCGGCTGGGTCATGGCGGTCTGCGCGAGCGACGCCTCCCTCCCGGTGGAGGCCGGCGGCTGCGTAGCCCTGGCCACCTCCGACGACCTGGAGCACTGGACCGTCCACCCGCCGCTCCTCGCACCGGGCGACATCGACGAGTTCGAGTGCCCCGTCCTGGAACGCCTCGACGACGGCAGCTGGCTGCTGCTCGGTTCCATCGGGCAGACCCGCCGCATCGAGGCGTGGACGGCCCCCCGCCTGCGCGGCCCGTGGACCCGCCGCGGCCCACTGGGCCCGACCGGCGCCTACGCCCCCAGGGTGATCCCCGCCCCGGACGGCTCCCGCGTCGTCCTGCACACGACACCCCGCCAGGTCGGCCTCAGCGACGCCGGGGACCGCTGCCGCGGCATGCTCGCCCAGCCCAAGTCTCTTGTGGTGCAAGGCGATTCCGCGCCCCGCCTGGAATGGTGGCCCGGCCTGAACGCCTGGCTCGGCGAGGAGACCGACCACCCCGCCCTGCACGCGGTCGGCGACATCGGCATATCCGGGCCCGTCGACATCACCCTGCGCACCGACACCCCGGACGGCGACCGTTCCGCCCTCGCCGTGGGCTGCGACGGCAAAAACCTTTGGGTCACCGGCCCCGGCGGGACCCGGCTCGGCGAGACCGTCCTGACCGAACCCGCCGCCGTCCTGCGCATCCTCACCATCGGCGAGTACGTCGAGGTCTACGCCGACGGCGTCTTCGCCCTGACCACCTTGTGCTACTCCGGCCACCCCGCCCGTTGGACGGCCGTCACCGAAGGGCACAGCCACACCATTCCCGTCCGCCCCGTACGGCTGCCCGAGCCCCACCGCGACGACGCCTCGGCCATCTGGCCCGGTGCCGTACCCCGGTGACAGCGAGACTCCGCGCCTGCTGACCGGCATCCCGCACGACCCCCGGAAAGGCCCAGCCATGAACGTCACCGCCGACGGTCTCCGATTCCCCGACGGATTCCTGTGGGGCGCCTCCACCGCCGCCCACCAGATCGAGGGCAACAACGTCAACAGCGACTGGTGGCAGATGGAACACAGCGGCGGCTCCATCGCCGAGCCCAGCCTCGACGCCGCCGACAGCTACCACCGGTGGCGCGAGGACATGGACCTGCTCGCCCAACTCGGCTTCACCGACTACCGGTTCAGCATCGAATGGGCCCGCATCGAACCCGCTCCGGGACACTTCTCCCGGGCCGAGATCGCCCACTACCGACGCATGGTCGACGGGGCCGTCGAACGCGGCCTGCGGCCCATGGTCACCCTGCACCACTTCACCGTCCCGCGCTGGTTCGCCGAGCGCGGCGGCTGGACCGCCGACGGGGCGGTGGACCTGTTCGAGCGGTACGTGCGGGCGACCGCGCCCATCATCGGCACCGGCGTGCGGCACGTGTGCACCATCAACGAGCCCAACATGATCGCGGTCGCCGGCGCCATCCGCGAACTGGGCACCGAAGCACTCCCCACGGCGGGACTTCCGCTGCCCGACAAGGCCACCACCGACGCCCTGATCCAGGCACACCACCGGGCCACGGCCGCCGTCAAGGCGATCTCCGCCGACATCCGGGCCGGCTGGTCCATCGCCAACCAGGTCTACCAGGCCCAGCCCGGGGCCGAGGCCGTCACCGCGGCCTACAGCCATCCCCGCGAAGACGTCTTCATCGAAGCCGCCCGCGACGACGACTGGATCGGCGTCCAGTCCTACACCCGCACCAGGATCACCACCGACGGCCCCATCCCGGCGCCCGACGACGCCGAACGCACCCTCACCGGCTGGGAGTACTACCCACAAGCCATCGGACATGCCCTGCGCCACACCGCCGAGATCGTCGGCGACGTCCCCCTGATCGTCACCGAGAACGGCATCGCCACCGACGACGACACCCGCCGCATCGCCTACACCACCGGAGCACTCCAGGAAGTCTCCGCCGCCCTGGAGGACGGCCTCGACGTACGCGGCTACCTCCACTGGAGCGCCCTAGACAACTACGAATGGGGCTCCTACAAGCCCACCTTCGGCCTCATCTCCGTCGACCCCGACACCTTCGAACGCACCCCCAAGCCCTCGGCGGCCTGGCTCGGCGGACTCGCCCGCACCGGAATGCTGCCGCGCGCCGGTCGCTGAGCGGTCTCGCCACCCCAAAAGCGCTGAAACCCGTCCCCCGGCGGACCCAAGTGGCAGTGAAAGTTTCGAATAGTGGGCCCGGACCGACGGAGACATTGACCGTATGGCAACCGGTTCCTACATTAACGACTTCGTGTGGCTGCTGATCGTCTTCCTTCTGTGAGGGCCGACCTCCCGGTCAAAGGCCGATCCCCACCTCCGTAAGCCACCTGAGTCAGGGCTGAGTCATCTGTGAAAGGACCTGCATGACCGCGGGCCACCTCCGCAACCCCGTGCTGCCCGGATTCCACCCGGACCCGAGCATCGTGCGCGTGGGCGCGGACTACTTCATCGCCACCTCGACCTTCGAGTGGTACCCGGGCGTGCCCGTGCACCGCTCGAAGGATCTCGTCCACTGGGAGCCGGCCGGTCACATACTGGACCGGCCCGATCTGCTCGACCTGCGCGGAGTCCCCGACTCGGCCGGCGTCTGGGCGCCCTCACTGTCGTACCGCGACGGGCAGTTCTGGCTGGTCTACACGATCGTCCGCACGATCGGTCAGCCCTACAAGGACCTCGACAACTACCTGATCACGGCCCCTTCGATCGAGGGCCCGTGGTCGGAGCCGGTCTTCCTGAACTCCTCCGGCTTCGACCCGTCGTTCTTCCACGACGAGGACGGCCGCAGCTGGCTGCTGAACATCCAGTGGGACCCGCGCGAGGGGCACCCGTCCTTCGCCGGGATCCTGCTCCAGGAGTACGACGCCGCCAAGCGGGCCCTGATCGGACAGCCCCGCACGATCCTCCAGCACGACGAGCTGATCGAGGGTCCCAACGTCTACTTCCGCGACGGCTGGTACTACCTGATGCTCGCTGAGGGCGGCACCGGCTGGAACCACGGCATCCTCATGGCCCGCTCGCGCGAGCTGACAGGACCGTACGAACTCGACCCGCTCGGCTCGCTGCTGACCACCCGGGACACCCCGGACTGGCCGCTGCAGAAGGCCGGTCACGGTGAGCTGGTCGAGACGCCGGAGGGGGAGTGGTTCCTCGCGCACCTGGCCTCCCGCCCCGTACGGACGCCCGAAGGGCCGCGCTGCGTTCTCGGCCGGGAGACCTGCCTGCAGCGCGTGACCTGGACGGACGACGGCTGGCTGCGGCTGGCCGACGGCGGACGGCGGCCGAGTCTGGAGGTTCTGGCACCCACGGGGGTGGAGCCGGGACAGCCGGGCCCGGCCGCCGGGCCTCCCGCCCGTGACGACTTCAACTCGCCTTCCCTGGACGGGCACTGGAGTACGCTGCGGGCCCCCGCGACCTCCGAGTGGCTGACGCTCGGCGAGCGCCCCGGACATCTGCGGCTGCGCGGCCGGCAGAGTCCGCACTCGCTCTTCGACCAGAGCCTTCTCGCGCGGCGGCTCACCTCGGTGCGGTGCGAGGTGACGACGGTCGTCGACTTCCGCCCTTCCCACTTCAGCCAGCGCGCGGGCCTCATCTGCTGGTACGACACGTCCACGCACTACTACCTGCGCCTCACCCATACCGAAGGCAGGGGACGGGTCCTGGGCGTGGTCCTCTCCGACGACGGGGCGTACCGGGAACTCCCGGAGTCCGAACTCGGCGTCGACGACTGGCCGTTGGTGCATCTCCGGGCCCGCTTCGACAGTGCGGAACTGCGTTTCTTCGCGTCGCCCGACGGGACGGACTGGCAGGCCGTGGGCCCGGCCCTGGACGCGAGCAAGCTCTCCGACGACTACGGCAACCGGTTGCGGTTCACCGGCGCGTTCGTCGGAATCAGCGCACAGGACCTGGGCGGAACGCGCGCTCCGGCCGACTTCGACTGGTTCGAGGTGCGGGATCTGGACGACGGGGACGGCGGGCAGGAGTAAGGGTTCGCCGCCAGTAGTGCCTGGCGGACGCCTCGGCGGTCAGCGACGAAGTTACGTCGCTGACCGCCGAGTTGCGTTCCCGAGGACTTGGTTACTTGAGGGCGCCCAGGGTGACGCCGCTCCGCCAGTAGCGGCGCATCGCGACCATCATGATGGCCATCGGGATGATGGACAGCAGCGCACCGGTCAGGACGAGGCTGGTCACGTCGATGCCCGACTCCAGGCGCTTGCCCGACCAGTTGTACAGACCCAGGTTGAGCGTCCAGTTCTCCTCGCCGCGCAACACGGTCAGCGGGAGGAAGAAGGCGTTCCAGGTGTTCACGAAGGCGAGCAGGAACACCGTGGCGCCGCCCGTGGTCATCATCCGCAGCACAATGCTGAAGAAGATCCGCAGCTCACCGGCGCCGTCGATGCGGGCCGCCTCAAGCAGTTCGAACGGGATCGTGGCCTCGGTGTAGACCTTGGCCAGGTACACGCTGAACGGGTTGATCAGGCAGGGGATCAGCATCGCCCAGGGGGTGTCGACCAGGCCGATCTCCGAGAACATCAGGTACAGCGGCAGGGTGAGCAGCGCGATCGGGATGAGGAAGGAGCCCACCACGGCCGCGAACACCACGCCCCGCCCGGGGAAGTCGAAGCGGGCCAGGCCGTAGCCCGTCAGGAGGGCGATGAGGGTGCCGCCGAGGGAGCCGACCCCGGCGTACAGGAACGAGTTGGCGGTCCAGCGCAGGAAGATGCCGTCCTCGTACGTGAACACCTGGTGCAGGTTGTCCCACAGGTGGAAGCCGGAGAACCACAGCCCGTTGCTCTGGTACAGCCCCACGCGGTCCTTGGTCGCGGCGATGATCAGCCAGTACACCGGGAACAGGCTGTAGGCGCTGGCCAGGATCAGCCCGAGGAGAAGGAACCGCTGCCCGCCCCGTGAACGGGCAGCGGGGTCGGGGCGGGTGCGCCGGCGTACGGTGCGCCCCGTGGGTGGCACGGTCCCGGTTTCCGTGCCGTTTTCCTTACGGTTTTCCGTCAGTGCCATCAGTCCGCCTCCCTCGAGGTCAGCCGGTAGAAGAGGAAGGACGCGACGCCGAGGAACAGGGCGAGCAGCACCGACAGGGCCGCGGCGTAGTTGTAGTTGCCGGCGTTGAACGCCTGGTTGTAGATGATCATGATCGGGGCGAAGTCGTCGCTGACCGTCTGCGGGGTCACGTTCCGGAACAGCGCGGGCTCGTTGAAGATCTGCAGCATCTGGATGATCGACAGCAGAGCGGTCAGAACGAGCGCGCCGCGCACGTACGGGATCTTGATGCTCCGCGCGATCCGCAGCTCCGAGGCGCCGTCAAGGCGCGCGGCCTCGAAGAGCTCGCGGGGCACGCCCTGGAGCGCCGCGTAGATGATCACCATGTTGTAGCCGATGCCGTGCCAGGTCAGCAGGTTGCCGATGGCCGGCCACACCATCGAGGGCGCGAAGAAGTTCCAGTCGAAGCCGAACAGCTCGCCCAGCGGTGTCAGCGGGCCCACCTCGGGGCTGTACAGGTTGACCCACACGATGGCCGCGACCACGCCGGGGATCATGTACGGAACCAGCAGCAGGATCCGGAACCGGCCGGCCACCTTCGAGGTGACCGCGTCCAGGAGGAGCGCCAGCACCAGGCTGATCAGCAGCATGAACGGGATCTGGACGCTGGCGAACAGCACCACCCTGAGGATGGAGCTCATGAACGCCGAGTCGGTCAGGCCGTTCTGGTAGTTCTCCAGCCCGACGAACTCCCTGGTCGCGCCGCCGAGACCGAGCCCGGACTGCTTCTGCAGATACAGCGACTGGTAGACCGCGTAGCCGATCGGAAGCAGGTAGAGGAAGACGAAGCCGAGCTGGAAGGGCACCGTGAAGGCGGCACCCTTCCAGCGCTGCGAGCGAATCATGAAGTGTGCCTCAGCCCTTGACGCTGATGCCGCGCTGCTTCAGGTCGTTGACCGTCCACTCCTGCATGTGCGCGAGCAGGTCGGTGACCTTCTGCTTCTTGCTGACGACCGCGGCCCACTCGTCCTGCATCTCCGTGAACATCGCGGTCCAGTTCGGGCCGAAGGTCCAGTCGTCGGTGACGGTGCCCAGGCTGTCCGTGACGATCTTCTTGGCCGGCTCGTAGTTCTTGCCGAGCAGCTTTTCGGAGATCGCCTCGGAGACGTACGCGTCACTGTCGGCCAGCGCCGGCATCACACCGCTGCCGGTCTCCGGGCTCGCCATGGTCTTGACCGCACCGGTGTCGGTGGACATCCACAGCGCCGCCTCGGCGGCCTGCTCCTTGTTCTTGCACTGCTCGGACACCAGGGTCAGGTTGCCGCTCTGGTTGGTGCCGGCCGGCGTCTTGGGGGCCTCGCCCTTGAAGGTCGGCCACGGGGAGAGCGCCCAGTCGCCGAAGGACTTGGTGAAGTTCTGCACCATGCCGGACATCTGCCAGGTGGAGATCTGCCGGGTCGCGGTGCCGCCGTTGTCGTAGTTGCGCTGGACGGCCGCGTAGTCGGCGAACGAGAGCTTGGAGTTCAGGTCGTTGTCGATGATCTGCTGGATCACGTCGGCGGCCTTCAGGGTGCCCTCGTCCTGGAAGTTCACCACCCAGGAGTCGCCCTCGACGGAGTACCAGTGCGCCCCGGCCTGCATGGCGAGCACCTCCAGGGTGCTCGGGTCCTCACCGGCGTAGTTGGTGATCTTGACGTCGTGCTTCTTCAGCTCCTTGCCCGCAGCGATGAAGTCGTCCCAGGTGGCGGGTGCCTTCAGGCCGTACTTCTCGAAGAGGTCGGTGCGGTAGATGGTGAAGGCGGGCGCCGAGGCGGTGGGGACGCCGTAGACCTTCCCCTGGACCTGGCCGGTGGCCCACGAGCCGGGGTTGAACTTGTCCTTGTCGGCCTCGACGTACTTCGTGATGTCGGCGAGCGCGCCCTGGGAGACCCAGCTCGTCACGTACTCGCCGGTGTTCTGCATCAGGCAGGGAGCGTTGCCGGCCTTGACGGCGTTGGTCAGCTGCTTCTGCATGGTCAGCTGGTCGGTGACCTTCGTGTACTTCAGCTGGACGTCCTTGTGGGAGGCGTTGAACGCCTTCACGACGGCCTCCTGGCCGTTGGCCCAGCCCCAGAAGTCGAGGGTGACCGGGCCGGAGGACTTGGCGGGCTCGTCGTCTCCGGAGCCGCCGCAGGCGGCGAGCAGACCTGTCAGGGCGAGGCCCGCGACAGCGGCGCGAGCGAACCTTCTCCGGGGGTTGGTGAAGTTCATCGTACGGTCATCCTTCGAGGCGTAGACGATCGCGGGAGAGAGGGGTGGCTCGGTGGGGCGACGGCGAGCGGAGAAGACGCCGGCTCGTGTCTCGGAAACCCTCTGCGGAAGCTATAGAAAACGGTTGCTGTGAAACGTAGGTCGCCCGCTCTGTTTCACGCAAGAGTCCGACGGCAAATTGTTAAGTTCGGTTGTCGCTGACGTTGCGCGTCATCGCTGTCGCACCCCACCCGCCCACCGCAGTAAATGTGCAGGTCAGCGGTGCGGAAGTCGATACGCGTGGCACTCTCGGAACGCTTCCCGGAGCCATCGACCAGCCTTGAAGCCGTTTACGTAACAGCAATCATCCGAGCTGCTACGACCGCAGGGCTGGGGGCATCTCCCCAGGCCCTTAAGACACTGCGGGAGGCTGGACGGACTGCCGTACGACGACGTGCGTGCCCAGCACCACATGGTCGCCGTCACTGCCCTTGCGGCGGCCCGCGCCGCTCTCGCGCCGACTGGCCACCGCGCGCAGCGCGACCCGGCCCATCTCCTCGTACGGCACATGAACGGTGGTCAGTTGGGGAGTGAGCTGGGAGGCCAGCGGGATGTCGTCGTAGCCGACGACCGAAACGTCCTCGGGCACCCTGAGTCCGGCCGCACGCAGGGCCTGCATGGCACCCGCGGCCACCACGTCCGTACCCGCGAGCACCGCCGTGAAGTCCAGCCCCCGCCGCAGGCTTTCCTCGACGGCGTCGTACCCGTGCTCGTAGTCGTAGGGGCCGTGGAGCACCATGTCCGGATCGAAGGGCACGCCGTACGCCTCGAAGGCCCGCCGGGCGGCCTTCAACCGGTCCTGGGCGGTGGTGAGTTCGGCCTGGCCCGGCAGCACCAGGACACGGCGGTGACCGGCGGACAGGAGGTGGCTGGCCATGGCGTAGGCGCCGCCCTCGTTGTCGTAGTCCACCGTCGTCGCCGGTACGTCGCCCTCCAGGGGAGGCCTGCCCACCAGTACGAGGTGAGAGCCGGCCGCGTCCAGTGAGCGGGCGAACCGGGCCATTCTCAGCTGGTACTCGTCGACGTCGTACGCTCCGCCGAGCAGGATCACCGCGGCGACGCCCTGCTGGCGCATGAGGTTGACCAGCGCGAGTTCCCGTTCCGGATCGTCTCCGGTCGTACCGACCAGCGAGAGCCAGCCGCGCAACGAGGCCGCGCCCTCGACTCCCTTGGCCACATGGGTGAAGGCGGCACCGGTGATGTTGTTGATGAGGATGGCCACCGTCGGCGTGCCGCCACCGGCGAGTGAGCGGGCGTGGGCGTTGGTGACGTAGTCCAGGTCCTGAACGACCTTCATCACCCGGCGGCGCAGTTCTTCCGACACCGGATAGTTGCCGGACAGGACGCGCGAAACGCTGGCGACCGAGACGCCCGCCCGTGCCGCCACGTCCCGGATGGTGGCCCGTCCGGAGTCACTCGACGCCGTGCGCTGACTCACCGTAGCGGCTCCTTCGTCTCAGTCGTCCCAGTGACTCCCACCGGCCGTGCAGGGCCCCTGCCCCGGGCCGGTGCTGGAACCGTATCCCATTGTTTCTCCGCGGTGGCCGCACATGCTCGGGGCGGGATTCAGGCGACACGGGTCAGATCCGCGTGACGCACCTCGTGGGCCGGTGGCAGGCCCGCGGAAAGGCGTTCCAGCTCGTCGACGACGATGCGGCCGAGGCGTGCCAGCTCATTGCCGAGCGAGCCGGCGATGTGCGGCGTGAGGAAGACGTTGGGGAGCTTGTACAGCGGGGATCCGGCGGGCAGCGGTTCGGGTTCGGTGACGTCCAGTACCGCGTTCAGCCGGCCGCCGACCAGCTCGTCGGCCAGCGCGTCGGGGTCCACCAGGGCTCCGCGGGAGGTGTTGATCAGTACTCCGCCGTCCCTGATGAGGGCGAGCTTGTCGCGGTCGAGCATGCGGTGGGTCTCGGGGATGTCGGGGGCGTGCAGGCTGACGATGTCGCTGCGGCGCAACAGGTCGTCGAGCGACAGCAGTTCGACGCTGAGCGCAGCGGCTTCGTCGGCGTCCACGTAGGGGTCGTACAACGCGACGGAGAGGTCGAAGGGCCGCAGCAGTTCCAGTAGTCGGCGGCCCACGCGTGAGGCGCCGATGATGCCCACCCGGCGGCCGAGATTGCCCGTGTCCGCGGTCTCGGCGGTGGACGGGTAGGCGTGGGTGTCACGGAAGCGCTCGCGGTGCGCGAAGGTGTCCTTCCCGGCGAGCAGGATCATGGCGAGCGTGTACTCCGCGACCGGCAGCGCGTTACCGGTCACGGCGCTGGAGACGGTGAGTCCGCCTTCCCACACGGCCTCGCCGACCAGCGAGCGGACCGAGCCCGCGGCGTGCAGGACGGCGCGCAGGCGGGGTGCCGCGGCGAGGACGTCCGCATCGAGGTGGGGGCAGCCCCAGCCGGTGATGAGCACCTCGGTCCGAGCCAGCGCCGAGGCGGCGCCGGGTTCGGTGAAGTCCTGTACGACGAGCGTGGTGTCGATCTCGGCGACCTCCTGGAGCCGTGCCATGAGCGGCGGAGGGAAGAGCAGGGGGAGGTGCACCGGATCCATGGCGAACACGGCCCTCGGCAGCTGGGCGCTGGTCATGACTCTCCTGAGGCGCTGGGAAACGTTTTCTGAAAGCGTGTTCTACGGTATGTCTGGCGTGGAGGGCGGTCAATCAGGATGACGATCGCCGAGTGGGAACTCTCTCGATGCTCCCGGGTATGTACGCCAATGCGGCGGCAGGTGGTGAACAGCGGGTTCGGCGCCTCCTGCCCTACCAGAGGGGGGAGTTCGCCGGTCGGTGTCGATGGTGACGCGACTCTACATCGCGTCGTAATCGGTTACCCAAAGTGTTTCGGAG